>NZ_WXYI01000048.1:0-2030 GCF_009872315.1 Gordonia sp. YY1
GATTTTCAGGTGAAGTTGCGGGGGCAGCGGATCGAGTTGGGGGAGATCGAGTCGGTCCTGCAGACCGCACCCGGGGTCGTCGCCGCGGCGGTGCTGGTGCGCGACGACCGACTCGTCGCGTACCTGTCCGGGGACGCCGACGTGCCGGCGGTGCGTGATCACGCCGGGCGTCGTCTCGCGCCGTACATGGTCCCGGACACCTTCGTCGTGCTCGACGACATGCCACTCGGAACGTCCGGAAAGATCGACAGGAAAGCCCTTCCCGAACCGGATGCCGGTCCCCGTGAGATCGTGGCGCCGGCGTCGGACACCGAACGTCTGATCACCGGGATCGTCGCCGACGTCCTCGATCTCGGCGTCGACCGGGTGTCGGTCACCGACAGCTTCTTCGAGATCGGCGGACATTCGCTCTCGGCGACCCGGGTCGCCGCCCGGATCTCGCACACGTTGTCGCTGCCGTTCACCGTTCGCGAGTTGTTCGACGCCCCCTCGGTCCGTGCCATGGCTCGATGGGTCGACGAGCGACTCGGCGGCGATTCGGTCGCCATGCTCTCGCCTTCGGGTCGGCGAATCGGCGACGGGACCGGCGACCTGGGCTCGATTCCGCGTCCGGCACGCCTGCCCTTGTCGGCGGCACAACAGCGGATGTGGTTCATCAACCAGTTCGACCCGTCATCGCCCGCCTACAACATCCCCTTCGCGATGCGGCTGCACGGCCGCCTCGACACCGTCGCGTTGCGTGCCGCTCTCGCCGACGTCATCAGCCGTCATGAGGTGCTGCGTACCCGATACCCCCAGGATCTCGACGGTCGACCATGGCAGGACATCGTGCCCGCCGACGAGGTGACCGTCGACCAGTGGTGGCGCGACGGCGACATCGAGACCCTCACCACCGCCGGCTTCGACGTGACCCGCGATCTGCCCATTCGCGCCGGGCTCGTCGCCGCGTCCGGCGATCACGTCCTGGTGGTCGTCCTCCATCACATCGCGGCGGACGGCGAATCGCTGCGGCCGCTCGTCGACGACCTGTTGCAGGCCTATGCCGCGCGCACCGCAGGGCACGCGCCGGAACGACCGTCGCTCGACGTCCAGTACGCGGACGTCGCCCTGTGGCAGCAGCGCGTCCTGGGGTCGGTGGACGACCCGGACTCCGAACTCGGCCGGCGGGCCCGATGGTGGCAGGAGAAGCTCGCCGGCCTGCCCGACGTTCTCGAACTGCCGACCGATCGTCCGCGACCGCCGGTGGCGTCCCATCGCGGTGCCGTCGTGGAGTTCGAGGTGCCGGAAGATCTGGCGTCCGCGATCGACCGGTTCGCCCGCCGGCACGGGGTGACCGCGTTCATGGTGCTGCACGCCGCGGTGGCCGTCGTGCTGTCCCGGCTGGCGGGTTCCTCCGACATCGCCCTCGCGACGCCGGTCGCGGGCCGTGGACGCGCCGAACTCGACGCACTGGTCGGGATGTTCGTCAACACGGTCGTCCTGCGCACGCAGGTCGACCCGGGTGCCACATTCGGTGAGGTGATCGGGCAGGTCCGTGACACCGACCTCGACGCCTTCGACGCGGCCGACGTGCCGTTCGAGCATCTCGTCGATGTCCTCGCCCCGACGCGCAGCGAAGCCTTCGCGCCCCTCGCCCAGGTGATGCTGACGCTGGAACAGACCGGCGTCGGCGAGATCTCGGTACCCGGCCTGACGGTCACGCCCGTCGACGCGGGCGTTCCCGCCGCGCGGTTCGACCTCATGATCGGCATGACCACCGCGCGCGACGCGGCCGGCGATCTGACCGCCCTGTCCGGGCGGATCGTCTACGCCACCGATCTCTTCGAGGACCGCACCGTTCGCCGTCTGGGTGAGCGGATCGTCGACGTCCTGACGGCTGGTCTCGCCGACGACACCGTGGTGGTCGGCGACATCGATCTCGCCGACGCGACCGAACGTGCCGCCATCGCCGACTGGTCGCGGGGTGTGGTGGTGGGGTTGGGGTGGGGTGGTCGTTCGGTGGGTTCGGTGGTGGCGGAGCGGGTGGGGTT
>NZ_WXYI01000049.1:0-1789 GCF_009872315.1 Gordonia sp. YY1
CGGACGCTACAGTAGGAGCCGCCCACGGGTGGGGAATTTCAGTGAGCACACCTGGGGAAGTTTCTTGAGCCCCGTCACCTGGAAGGTGGTCGAAGTTGAAGTCCTCGAGTGTCTTGACCGCGGGGAAGCGAGCGCCACTGATCCGCAGCACGGTGCCGTTGGCTTCGCGTTCACTGACCTGGCGGTCAAGGATCGCTGCGAGGTACTGCTCGTGGGTCCAGTTGTCGGTGCGGGCCCGCTCGGCCAACTCGGCCCAGCAGCGGCGGATCGCTGGCATCTTCAACGCCCGCGCCGCGAACTCGATCTGCTTACCTGTGTGATTGTCGGACATGGTATTTCACCTTTCAGCGATAGTGGACGGGGTGGGTGGTTGAGCACCTGACGGGGTAGCAAAGTGCACCCCGAACAGGTCGTCGTAGTCTGGTAGCGCCCGGATCGGTACCTCGTGGCCGTCGGGGTGGGCGCGGATGCGGGCGGCGTTTCGGGCCCGGTTGGCGAGGTCTTGGCGGCGGTAGTCGCGGCGCAGTTCTTTGGCTGCCCGCACGTGCTGAGGGTCGGCGATGGTGACGTGGTTGGCCCAGCTGCGAGCGTGGTCGGCGACGGTGACCTCGCCGCACTGGATGCGCACCTGCTGCAGGTCGGCGGTGATGTCGACGAAGCGACCGATCACCGACGGGTGCACCGAATAGTCATTGCCGGCCACACGTACGTAGTAGTCGCGACCGAGTCGCACCCGGCTACTCAACCCGATATGAGGTGCGGTCGGGGGAAGCCCGGCCATCTGCTCGAGGTCCTCGGCGAGCGCATCACACGGGCGTCGATCACCGATCGCGCGCACCACTCGGGTGTTGGCATGATCGGCCAGCCACCGATCGAACTGGGCGGTGAAATCGTCCGGTGAGGCGAACTGGCGGCCCGGCAGGAACGAGGTCTCGAAGAATCGGTTGTTGCCTTCGACCATGCCCTTGTACTCGGGGTCTCGCGGTGGCGCCAGCTCCAGCCGAGTGCCCAAGGTGCCCACGAATCCTGCGGCCAGCGCGGTGGGTGTGCCCTTGGGGCCGATCGCGGCTTCGCGGTCCCACACCAGCTTGCGGGTCACCGCGCCCAGTTGCGACAGCAGCAGCCACATCCCCGTCAGGATGTCTCCGCCCTGGCGCGACGGGATCATCACCGCCGACCGGTATCGGGAGAACGCCAATGTCATCACCAACACCGGTAACATGGCGAATTGATTGTGGCCCACTGGGATTCGGTAGTCCGGGAACCACAGATCCCACTGCGAACAGCCGCCGGGCTCATAGATCACCCGATCGGCCGGATCTACCCCACGAAACTCCGGGCGAATCACCCGGACCCGGTCTTTGAGGACAGTCAACGATCTCGTCCACCCGATCCGCTCCGCGATCACCGTCGCCGGCATCGTCGGATACTCCCGCAACAACGCCCGGATCTGCGGTTCGAACGCATCGACCACCGAGCCCTTCGCCGGTCGCGAGTACTTCGGCGCGGTGTCTGAGGCCAACGCCGCCCGTACCGTGTTACGGGCCACCCCCAACCGGCGCGCGATCTCCTTGATCGGCACACCCTCACTGCGATGTAAACGGCGGATCTCCGCCCACTGCTCCACTGAAATCACCCTCCTAACAAGACGGGGGTCAAAATTCACCCGTCGTCAGGGGGTCAGTTTCAGGCGCCGTCAACAACGGTCACGAGGGACGTTCAGCTCGACCGGCCCGGCCTCGGACTGCACCGTTTTCGGGCTCGACCCGTTCCGCGAGTTCGGCAACTC
>NZ_WXYI01000005.1:0-65242 GCF_009872315.1 Gordonia sp. YY1
GCGCCGCTTCGGGTGCCGATGCCTGGCACGGATTCGAGAATCCGTGCGTGACGGTGGCGGCGGAACACCTCGGTGATCTGTTTGTCCAGCTCGGCAATCTGACGAGTGAGCGCCATCAGGGAGGCCGCTGCCTGCTGCAGCAGCAGTGCCGTGGTCGCCTCGCCAGGCAGGGTGACGGTCTGCGCGGCCACCGCGACACGCGCCTTGGTGATCATCTTCGGGATCGTCGGGCGGCGGACGCCGTGACCGCGGAGGTGATCGTAAATCTCCTCGTCGGAGGCCACAGCGATCGCCGCCGGTGTGGCGAAGCGGGTGAGGAACGCCAGACCGGTCAGTGTCGAGTAGTCGAAACACCGTTCTAGTGCAGGGAAGATGCGGGTCAGTAGACCGCGCAGGCGGTTGATGCCTCGGGTACGTTCAGCGACGAGCTCGTTGCGATGTCCGGTCAGCAGATCGAGTTCGATCGCGACGTCGTCGGGCACGGTAATCGTCGCGAGATCGCCACGTAGGCGGACTGTCTGGGCGATCACGACCGCGTCGCGGGCATCGGTCTTACCTTCGCCGGCGAAGGCGCCGGTCATGCTGTGCACGACCCGGCCGGGCACATAGCGGATGTGCTGGCGCCGTGCGGCCAGCACACCCCGCAGCAGCGCGGACTCCGGTGCAGTCATGTCGATCGCCCACACCACCAATTTCATGTCAGCGACCCGGTCTACGAGCGCTTCGATCGCCGGCTGATCGTTGGGAAGCCGCCGGGACCACAGCACCGTTCCCACCTCGTCGACCGCGGCGGCGTGGTGCTCATGTCGACCGACATCGATTCCTACCCAGACGGTTTCGTCCATACTGCCCCTTCCGTATGCGTCTGGCTCGTCAGGGTGGTTTCGCCGGCACACCTTTACACAGCGACACGCTCGCGAACACATCTCAATCAGCGGCCGAAACAACCCGTCACGGCCCAGGGTGGCCTTCCCCGCCGAGCCACCAAGGGCAACAGGTAATTGTCGAGCCACGCCCCGAACCGCGGACGAGCGTCCGAGGCGACCGCCCCGGACGTACTCCAACGTAAAGGTGATTGTGCGGGAGCGACGCGGGTTCGGTAGGGCTTGGTGTCGCGGCAGCTCTAGTAGTTGCAGTTTTTGTCCGCCATGCTCTTCACATGGCTTTTCACCTGGGGAGATTGGCTTAGGTTTGTGCTAATGCCTCTCATCATTGCCGGAGTTACCGCGATTGTTGCGACCCGGAACGCCAAAAAGACACCGCACGAACGTTTGAAGAATCTGGTTGATATTCACAAGAACATGCCTGCAGATCTAGATTCGAGAAATGCTCCGTCGCCGACCGCAGCGCTTGCGGGTTGGCGAACCGCTGTTCGAGATCGGTGCGTTCCTTGATCGTGGCGCGGACCTGCTTGAGCAGTCGCTGCAACTCTTCGGCGTCTTCGGCCATGCGATCCCCTCCACTGCGCCCGATCAGGTCAACTGTTCCGGGGCGATGATGCCCCCCGGGTGTGACAGTGCGACCCGCATTGCAGCGCCCCTCGACCCCGCGATTTTAGTGCGCCGTGGCCCTCACACTGCTCACTCCGAACGGCAGTGACGGGCGGCGGCTGGCCGGTACGGTTCCGGCATGGCAGCCCAACGTCGACGCCCAGTGCCGAGATGAGCAAGGCCCGTCGCTCACCGTGGCTTGACGACCGCGCGGCCCTGCTCGTCAAACTGCTCGCTGACCGACACGGACTGACCGTCAGCGAGGACGTCGCCCGCCAGGACATCTCCGACGACGTGGACCACGTAGCTCGCCTCATGCGCATCGGCCGCCAAGCTGCCAAGGTCTACCTGACCGACGACGCGATCATCACCACCCCCGACCGGATCGCCGCGGCAGTCGCCGAGCACCAGGGCGCCAGCATCGTCGCGGCCGCGGGCCGAGAAGGTATCGCCGACGTCGGCCGCCCGGGCCTCGTCGACCTCGATACCGAACGCCGCCGGCGCCGCTGACACCGAACTGCTCGACGAATGCACCAGGAGCTGCCGTGACCACTGAACCGATCGATCTGGACGCCTTCACCGGGTGGGTGCCGTTCGCCACGCTGCCCACCGCCGACGTCCCCACCGAGCCCGGCGTCTACGTCATCGTGCGACCGACCGACGATCCCCCCGCATTCCTCGACGCCTCCCCCGCCGGCCACTTCAAGGGCAAAGACCCCACCGAGCCCGTCGCCGATCTGCAGGCGCTGTGGGTGCCCGGCACCCGCATCGTCTACATCGGTAAGGCCAATGCGGGTAGCGCCGGACGCCGCGGGCTGCGTAAACGGCTCGACGAATTCCGCCGGTTCGGCGCCGGTGAACCGGTCGGCCACTCCGGGGGCCGACGGATATGGCAGCTGGCCGACCACGCCGGCCTCCTCGTCGGATGGCGCGTCACCGACGACGCCGAGGCGGCCGCGACCGAAACAGACATGATCGTCCGGTTCCGCGCCCACCACGGAATGCGCCCATTCGCCAACATGCGCAACTGAATTCGATGACCCGGGGCCGATGACCGAATCGCCTCAAGGCTCCTGCGTGTCGAACTGCTCAACCCCGACGAACGCCGCGAGGTCCGTCACATCCCGATGCACGTCGAACGCACGCAGCAGCCCGATGTAGTGCTGCTTGTCCAGATCCCAGTCGTACTGCTCCACGGTGGGGTCTTGGGCCGCGGCGAACACGAGGTCAGCGAGAAGCCTTGTTGTGCGGCCGTTTCCGTCAACGAAGGGGTGTATGCGAACCGTCTCGGCATGGACCGCGATCCCCAACTGGCGGGGAGTCCAGTCGTCGGTGTGCTCCCACCGCCAGGCAATGGAGTCGAGCGTGTTGCGCAACTCGACGGCGATGAGTTCGGGAGCGACCCCGATGTTGAGTTCGAGCTGACGCGCCCGCCCCACTGCCAGATCGGCCCGAATAACTGCGTGTGGAGATCACGGATGAAGTAGTCGCCGAGAAGCTCGTCGAGCGGCAACGAACCGTCCAATCAGGGAGGGACTGTCTCGATAACGTGTGTAGCTGCGGTCTCGGGTCGGGGTAGCTAGTGTTGTGCAGCTGGTGTCCGTACGAGGATGCCATCCAAAGTCGGGCAGATTCTGATTTGGCAGCCGAGTCGGGATGTGTGGTCTACGCCATCACAGAATTCCAGCATTGACACCTCTTGGTCGCTGCTGGGCGGCAGTTTGTCCAACCAGTCTGCATCGACGTGCACATGGCATGTCGCGCATGCGCACTCCCCGCCGCAGTCCCCGTCGATGCCTGGCACGTTGTTATTGACGGCGATTTCCATCAGTGACATGCCGTCTTCGGCGTCAACGCAGCGGCTCGTACCGGTGTAGTCGATGTAGGTGATCTTCGGCATTTCGATTCCTTTATCAGTGGGTTAGAGGGAGGTTGGGGATGTTGCGCGGGTGGGGGCTTTGACCGCCGCCGCAAGGGCTGTGAGGGGGAGGCTCTCGTCGGCGAGTTGCGTCGGGTCTACCTCTGCGCGTTCGGCGATAAGGGTTTTCGACGCCATGAATTCGCGCGGCCGGTTGATTGCATCGACGGCCAGCAGTTTCCCGGCGCGCAGGTAGAAGGCTGCAAACGATGCTGAGGCCGGATCACCCCGGATGATCACGTCGTCGTAGCCTTCGTTGACGCCGGCCGTCTGTAGTTTGATGTTGTACTGGTCTGACCAGAACCAGGGGACTTGACGGAACGGCTCGTCTCTGCCGAGGATCGCTGCGGCGGCCGTTTTGGCCTGTTCGATGGCGTTGTGCACCGACTCGAGGTGAATTGGTCGGCCGTATATGGGGCTCGGGTACTGGGTGCAGTCACCAGCTGCGTAGATGCTAGGTGCGCTTGTCTGGCAACTGTGCGCCAGCCTGGCCGGCACCGACCACCACAACGGCTTCGGTCACGCAGGTGTGGATCATCAGGCGTTGATGCGCACGGGCAGCGATTCGTAGCCCTTGACGAACGGTGAGAGCACGCGGGTCGGTTCTTGAAGAACTTGGATCTGCAGTGGGTCCGGCCACCGTTTGAGGATTTCTTCCCACAGGATGTTGAGCTGTAGTTCGGCGAGTCTGTTGCCGACGCAGCGGTGGATGCCGAACCCGAAGGACAAGTGCTGGCGGGGCTTGGCGCGATCGATGATGAATGTGTCGGGATTGTCGATGGCCTCGGGGTCCCGGTTGCCGGACACGTACCACATCACGACTTTGTCGCCCTGGCGGATGTGCTTGCCGCCGAACTCGATGTCTTCCAGTGCGGTACGACGCATGTGCGAAAGAGGTGTTTGCCACCGGATGATCTCCGACACCATAGAGCTGATCAACGCCGGGTTGGCGGACAGTTTGCGGTATTCGTCGGGAAATTCGTTCAGGGCCAACACACCGCCCGTCATCGAGTTGCGGGTGGTGTCGTTGCCGCCGACGATCAGCAGCACGACGTTTCCCAGATATTCCTCGGGCGCCATGTGTCGTGTTGACTCCGAATGGGCCATCATCGAGATGAGATCGTTCTTGGGTTCGGCATTCACGCGCTGGTTCCACAGCTCGGTGAAATACGTCGCGCACTCCATCAGCTCGGCCATGCGCTGTTCTTCAGAATCGATGATCCCGCCACCGGGCAACGCCGTGGTGACGTCCGACCAGCGCGTCAACTTGGCGCGGTCGTCCCAGGGAAAATCGAACAGCGTCGCCAGCATCTTGGTGGTCAAGTCGATCGACACCCGATGCACCCAGTCGAACTCTTCATTGATCGGCAATCCGTCGAGGAGGTCCGCGGTGCGCTGGCGAATCACCGATTCCATGGTGGCAAGGTTTTCGGGCGCCACGATGGGGCTCACGGTCTTTCGCTGGACATCGTGTTTCGGTGGATCCATGGCGATGAACATGGGAAGCGATGCTGCGGCGTTGTCGTCCATGATGGTGATGCCGCCACTTTTAGCCTCCGACGAGAACACCTTCGGGTTGGTCTCGACTGCCATGATGTCGCGGTACTTGGTCACCGACCAGTAGGGGCCGAACATGCTGCTCTTGCAGTAGTGAACCGGATCCTCTTCGCGCAGGCGTTTGAAATAGGGATGCCAGGTGTTGTCCCGGAACAGCACGGGATTGCTCACATCGATGTCCTCCAAGGCCATCCCGTACGCTGCGTTCGTCGCGTCGCTGGCGGCAACCGTCATTTCGGTCATGTTGGTCCCTTCTCAACCTGGTGCTCTACAGAAAAATGGGCGCATGAGCGGAAACATATCTCGCCCCAACCGTTTTGCGCGCCGAGCCGTTCCACCTCGACGTGCACCCCGCGCGGCCTAATGTGACCCTCAACACGATCAAGAGTGATAGGTGGCGAGGCCGACGACAAGTGGCCCGCGGGCCACGTCATGACCCCTGCGGGCCACGTCTGGAAGAGGCCGGATGCGGACGTGAGCCGCACCGGACGTTCGAGCTACCGCCGATCGGCGAAGTTCCTGCCGGGCAATCCGGTGCACACGCAGACGGGCTGGAGCCGATTCGTCATGCTGCGCCGGACGTTGCGAATCGAGATTGCGATGGTGACTGCCGCCCCTTTCGTTCCCATGATCGATCACGCCAGCGTGGGCCAGTGGGCTGCGTGCCGTTGGCGGCGCCGACAACTGGCCGACGAGGCCCGCGGAAAGTTGTCCGGACTACCAGCGCGGAGCGGGGGGCGGGTCTGGTTGCGGCGCGGTGATGAGCGGAACACGGAAGGTCGCGACGAGCCCACCACCAGCGCGAGCGGCGAAATTCACCCGACCGCCCATTGCGTCGGTGATCTGCTGCACAATCCACAGTCCCAGACCGGCGGTGCCGCGCTGACCGCCGGCACTGACGTACTTTGCTGTCAGCTCTCCCAGATCCTCGTCGGGGATTCCGGGGCCACGGTCGGCGACGGCGATGACGAGGTCGTTGCCGTGTCGACTGCACGTGACGTCGACCGGGGCGCCGCGGCCGTGGCGGGCCGCGTTTTCGAGCAGGTTGGTCAGCACCCGACGCAATCCCTGGGCGTTGATCGCGACAGCACTCAGGTCGGCGGTCATCGCAAGCTGTAGGCGTGGCGCAGTGAGGCCTACCGCATCGGCTGCTGCGGTGACGATATCCGCGACGTCGACTTGGCGTACCCTGCCCCCAGAAAAGGTGGGGCGTCGGCTCAGCGCGACGTCGGAGAGTGCGTCGAGCATGTCGACGACATGGCGGGTGTGCCGGCTGGCCAGCTGCAGGCTGGTGCTGCGGTCGGCGTCCGTCATCGGTGAGATGCCGGCCAGTGCATCGAGCAGTGCCTCCAGCGAGGCGATGGGGGTGCGGAACTCGTGCACCAGCACCTGCAGCCCGTCCTGTTGGGACTGGTAAGAGGTGAGCAGCCGTGAGCGCAGATCGCGTTCCTCCTCGGCCGCGGCGTGCTGGGTCTCGGCTTCGACCAGAGCGCGCAGTCTGGAGCGGTGTTCGCGCTCCGCCAAAGTGGACAGGCCCGCGGTGAGAACCGCCGCGAACAACAGATACAGCGCCCACCAGCTGGCCTGGGCCCAAGGGCTGAGCGCCGTTGCTGGCGTCGATGAAGAGGGCACGATCACAGCGGTGTACGCCAGACCCAAAAGCGTCGATAACAGCAGAGTCTCGATGAATGACAGCCGGGCCGCCGATGCGATAACGACCAGGGGAAGTACCGCCACCACCGGGCTATGCGGTCCACCGGTGACGGCGATCCAGGCAAGGGTGATGGCACTGTCAGCCAGGGCGACCGCCCAGGAGTACCGGGTGCGGCGCGCCTCGAATTTCGGGTTGGCCAACAGCACCATTGCGTACACCGTCGCCGCAATCAGAATGCCCACAGCCGCGGGCACGTGCTGGCGAACCCAGGCGGGTCCCACAAGCACCAGCACCCCGACTGACGCCACTACCGCCATCCGGACTGCCACCACAACGCGGGCCAGTCCGTATTCGTCACCGTCGACAAATGCGGTGACCCGGTTATGCAGTCTCATCGACCTTATCCTGGGGTGCGGCTAACATCGTAACAATGAAGCCTAGCGGCGGCCGGAAGGGGATCGTCGTGGCTATCGTCGATGACCACGAACTGTTTGCGCAGGGACTAGCCTTGCTGCTCACCCGCGAATGGGGGGACGTCTTCACCGTGGGGGGCCAAACCAGCTATGTCGAGGAGGCGGCGAACCTCGTCGCGGACTGCGCCGCTGACGTCGCGATCGTTGATCTGACCATGCCCCCGCTGGGAGGACTGGCTGCGATCCGCCACATCAAGGGCCGTAGCCCCACGACCCGGATCCTCGCGCTGTCGGGCACCGATGATCTCGACCTGGCCGAAGAAGCGTTGCGTGCCGGAGCCGACGGCTTCCTGCCCAAGACCGCACGGCCCGAAGCGCTGGCAGGTCCTCTGTGGACGATCGCCGAAGGCATGCGGGTTGTCGATGGCGCCGTCCTCGATGACCTCCTGACCCAGACCCGCCGACCCCCAAGTGAAGTGCTAGAGCATTTGTCCGATCAGGACCTGAAGTTGTGGACGTTGCTGGCGGCAGGGCTGGAGAACGCGGAGATGGCCGACCGATTGCTGGTCTCGGAACGAACCGCCAAGCGCATGGTGGCCACGCTGCTAAATAAGCTTGGCGTAAGTAACCGGATCAGCGCTGCTGCCTTGGCGGGCAAGTTCGGGTTGCTAGACATCAGCGATGTCCAGGCTCGGCGCCTGGCCCGTTCGCCCTAACTTTAGTTGCGTTAGTGAGCGACGCGAATCTGGTCGCATGCAGCTGACTCTGGAAGCCAAGTAGCGTGACGCCGCCATTGCTGCGGCTCAAGGCCAGCGGGATCGGCGAGAGTCTTCCGTATCTGTGACACCTGCCTGCCAGTCGCGCGGCACTCCCCCGGGCGGCGGGGACCCTCTCCCTGCCTGCTTGGCCCTGGCGTCGCCCGTGCGGCGGCGCCGTGCAAGGCTGCGCGAGGCGTGCTCGATCTGCGTGGCACTCGTGGGCCACTGATGGCACGGGTGGCCCTGGTGTGTGCGCCACGTCGTTGTGATGATGGGCACACAACATTCAACATGTGAGGAATCAATAGTGAAGACGAAGGCTGCGGTTCTGTGGGGCCAGAACGAGAAGTGGCAGGTGGAGCAGATCGACTTGGATCCGCCCGGTGAGGGCGAGGTGCTCGTCAAGTTGGCCGCCAGCGGTCTATGCCACTCCGACGAGCACCTCGTTACTGGCGACCTTCCCTTTCCATACCCTCTGGTGGGCGGGCATGAGGGCGCTGGCGTTGTCGAAGCGGTGGGACCCAATGTCGCCGATATCGCCGAGGGCGATCATGTCGTGATGATGTTCTTGCCCGCTTGCGGGCGATGCTCCTACTGTGCCCGCGGCATCGGGAACCTCTGCGACTCCGGCGCCGCGGTGATGCTGGGACCGCAACTCGACGGAACCTACCGTTTTCACGCGCGGGGCGAAGACGTCGGTCAAATGTGTTTGCTCGGAACGTTTTCGGAGTACACCGTCGTTCCTGCCGCGTCGGTGGTCAAGATCGATGACGATATTCCCCTGCATACCGCTGCATTGGTGGGGTGCGGGGTAACCACCGGTTTCGGCAGTGCAGTGCGTACCGGCGAGGTGCGGGCGGGAGACGCCGTCGTGGTCATCGGGGCCGGCGGCATCGGCATGAACGCGATCCAGGGAGCGCGCATCGCCGGTGCCCGCATGATTATGGTGGTGGACCCTGTTGAGTTCAAGCGCGCCAAGTCTTATGAGTTCGGTGCCACGCATACCGCCTCATCGATCGATGAGGCGTGGAACGCGATCAGCGACTTGACCCGCGGCAGGCTTGCCGATGTCTGCATCGTCACCACCGGTGTCGCTGAGGGCGCCGAGGTGGGCCCAGAACTGAGTCTCATCGGTAAGCGGGGTCGTGTCGTGGTCACCGCGATCGGACACCCGGAGGAAACCACTATCACGACAAACCTTCTTGAGCTGACTTTGTATGAAAAGCAGATCCGTGGATCGCTATTCGGCTCATCCAACGGCCAGCACGATATTCCGCGGTTGCTGGAGCTCTACGCTCTCGGCCAATTGAAGCTCGATGAGCTCATTACCACCGAGTACGACCTGGAGGACATCAATCAGGGTTATGAGGACATGCGGTCGGGCAGAAATATCCGCGGCGTCATCCGCTATTGAGTGGGCCTTCGGACGGTCACCTAGCCGTTCGCGAGACGAGGATTCGGGAATGGTTCGCGCGCTGAGCCCGGGAAACGTAGCGGCTCCAGGAGACTCGTGCGCAACACATGGACACCGCTGGCGAAGAGTCGGTGACCAAGACCTGCCGTATCGACGTCTTTTTCCGGGGAACGTAGTCGGACAATCCCGGCCGTGACCATGTTAGACCCGAGGCCGGTGAGTCATCACCGGACACTGCACAGAGCGCCCACCTACAACAAACATGCAGGCAAACAAAGGAATTGTGATGACCACGCTATCAATCGACATACCTGAGACGCTGCAAACGTTTTTGCGTGGTGCGTCGGCGAGCATCGTCATCGGGGCGGACAAGCTTGGGGCCGCCGACGGAGCCGAGGCTGTGACCACCGATCCGGCGACCGGCGCCGTATTGGCCACCATCGCAGCGGGTGGTCCGATCGACGTGGCGCGGGCGGTCGACGCGGCGAGCGAGGCATTTGAACACTGGCGTCGCCTGAGCCCGGCCGCCCGCGGCCGGATACTGCTCGACGTCGCCGACGCGATCGAGGCGCATGCCGAGGAACTCGCCACTCTCGAGACGCTCGACAACGGCAAACCGCTGACGGAATCGTTGTACATCGATATCGGATTGGTCAGTCAAATCTGGCGCTACTTCGGTGGCTGGACAACCAAACTTGGCGGCCAGACCCTGCCCGTCTCACCACCGGTGGGCGAGGCACTGGTGTATACGCAACGGGAACCGCTGGGCGTCATCGGCGCGATCGTGCCGTGGAACTTTCCGCTGCTGATCGCGTCGTGGAAGGTGGCGCCCGCCCTGGCCGCCGGCAACACGGTCGTGCTCAAGCCGTCAGAGCACACCTCGCTGACCGCATTGCGGCTGATCGAGATCGCTCTCGAGGCAGGACTACCTCCGGGTGTGCTCAACATGGTCACCGGGCTCGGTTCTTCCGCCGGCCAGGCCCTCATCGAAGACCCCCGGGTGGCCAAAGTGTCGTTCACCGGCTCGACGGAAACCGGTCGCCGGATAATCACCGCCAGCGCACCCAGCATCAAGAAACTCACCCTGGAACTGGGTGGCAAATCAGCCAACATTGTCTTCCCGGATGCCGACCTCAAAGCCGCGGCCCAGGGGGCACTGGCCGCCATCTTCCTCAACCAAGGGCAGGTGTGTTGTGCAGGGTCGCGCCTGTTCGTTCACCGCGACGTGCGTGACGAACTGCTCGCCGAGCTGGAGACCGCGACCCGGGCGATCGAGCTCGGTCACGGCCTCGATGACAGCACCGAGATGGGGCCCCTGGTCTCAGCCACCCAGCGCGACCGCGTTGAAGGTTTCCTGCGCGCCGGCACCCAGGAAGGCGCCACCCTGCTCTGCGGCGGCCAGCGACCCGGCGGCGCACTGAGTCACGGCCACTTCTTGACGCCGGCCATCTTCACCGACGTCGACGACGCCATGACGATCGCCACCGAGGAGATCTTCGGGCCGGTGCTGTCGGTGTTGACCTTCGACGACGAAGCCGAGGCGGTGCGCCGGGCCAATGCCAGCGCGTACGGACTGGCAGCGGGGGTGTGGACCGACGACCTCAAACGCGCGCACCGAGTGGCCAGGGAGCTTCAGGCTGGCACTGTGTGGGTCAACTTGTACAACGTCTTGGACCCCGCGGCACCGTTCGGTGGCTACAAGGCGTCCGGATACGGGCGCGATCTTGGCGAGGAGTCCCTGCTCGGCTTTACCCAAACCAAGTCCGTGTGGATCGGCTTGGACTAGCCCGGATCTTCCAGCTTTGGCGATCAACGACACGAAAGGATCACCGCCATGGGCGTTTTCACTGACGAGGCAGAGGTGCACAAATACATCGGCGGGGTGTTCGAGAAGGGCCTAGCAGATCCCGACATCGGGCCCAAGCTGTCCGCCTCGGGTGTTGTGCTGCAAATCAACTACACCGATCCCGAGGCGATTGTGACGGTGGACCTTCCCAACGCGACAGTGCTCGCCGGCGCCACCGACATCACACCCGATGTCGAGTTGTTCATGTCGGCAGACACCGGCAACCGATTCTGGCAGGGCAAAGTGAACCTGTCGCTGGCCATGGCCAAGGGACAGGTCCGCGCCAAGGGCCCGGTGCAGAAAGTCATCAAGCTCGTCCCCACCGCCAAACTGCTCTTTCCCACCTACACCGCGATGCTGGCCGCCGACGGCCGCAGCGACCTCGAACTGTGAACGTCGACATGGCTTGTGGCGGGCGGAATCGCTGATGCACTCCACCATGCAGGCCGCTCCGCTGTCGGTCGCCTCGATCCTGGCGCATGCTAGCGGCGTACACGGCGCCAAGCAGGTGATCAGCGCCACCGAACAGGGCCTTCGCGCTGCAAACTACCTGCAGATCGGCCAGCGGTCGGCCCAACTGGCCTTGGGCGCTGCGACGTCTCGGTGTGACCGGCGACGACCGCGTCGCCACGTTCCAGTGGAACAACCAGGAACACCTGGAAGCCTATTGCGTGGTACCCGCCATGGGTGCTGTCCTGCACACGATCAATATCCGACTCTCGGCCGATCAAATCCGCTACGTGGTCAACCACGCCGAAGACACGGTCATCATCGTCGACGCGTCCCTGACGCCACTGCTGGCCCCGCTGTTGGCGGATGCGCCCTCGGTGCGGGCGGTGGTGGTCACTGGCGGCGGCGATGCTGTCGAGCTGCTGCGCGGCAACGGGCCCGAAGTAGCCCATTACGACGAGCTGCTCGCCGCTGAGGGTGACGAGTTCCCTTGGCCTACAGTCGAAGAAACCTTCGCAGCGGCAATGTGTTACACCAGCGGCACCACCGGCGACCCCAAAGGGGTGGTGTACAGCCACCGATCCTTATACCTGCATTCGATGGCCGCATGCACCACAAACGGGCTGGGCGTCGGCGAGGGCGATCGCGTCTTCCCGATCGTGCCGATGTTCCACGCCAACGCATGGGGGCTGCCCTACGCAGCGCTGATGGCAGGGGCCGACCTGCTGATGCCCGACCGATTCCTGCAGGCCGACGCGATCAGCCGGATGGTGCACGAGCAGCGCCCGACCATAGCGGGCGCCGTACCGACAATCTGGAATGACGTCCTCTCCCATACGGGACGCGTCGGCACCTGCGACTTCTCATCGCTGCGGCTGGTGGTCTGTGGCGGCTCCGCGGTGCCGCGCGCCTTGATAGAGGCATTCGAGGAGCGCCTGGGCGTCACGGTGTTGCAGGCCTGGGGAATGACCGAAACCTCGCCGCTGGCCGCCATCGCACGCCCGTCGGCAACGGCACCGCCCGAGCGGGCACAGGAGATGCGAACGACCCAAGGCCGCCCCGTGTGCGGAGTCCAGATGCGTCTCGTCGCCGATGACGGTTCAGTGCTGCCGCACGACGGTCAAGCGGTGGGGGAACTGGAAGTCCGCGGGCCCTGGGTAACAGGCGCGTACTACCAGGGTGCCGACGACGACAACTTCCACGACGGCTGGTTGCGCACTGGGGATGTCGGGCGCATCGACGCCGACGGCTTTCTGACTTTGACCGACCGTGCCAAGGATGTCATCAAATCCGGCGGCGAATGGATTTCATCGGTGCAACTAGAGAACATCCTGACCGGGCACCCAGCCGTGTTCGAGGCGGCGGTAATCGGCGTGCCCGACCCAAAATGGCAGGAACGCCCCCTCGCTGCGGTCGTGCTGCAGGATGGACTCCACATTGCGCCCCAAGAGATCAAATCCTGGCTGGCCCAACAGGTTCCACGATGGTGGCTTCCCGAACAGTGGACGTTCATCGAGCAGATTCCCCGCACCAGTGTAGGGAAGTTCGACAAGAAGCTGCTGCGCGCCTACCATGCGGACGGCAAGCTCAGCATCACCACGGTGCGGTGACTGCTAACTGCAGCGTTGACGCGCGACCATTTTCGTCCCCCTTTGCAGGATGACTACGATGATCTGGCAATTGCGCAGCATCCATCGCCGTTAGGCCGCTGACACAGCCACGCACGGCGATCACCGCGTCAGCGACAGCGACGCGCCGTCAACATCGCCTGATCGTTGGCGGGGCTGTGGATGCGACCGTCGACGCCGGAGAGATCCCGCCGGCCCGGCACCGGCGCCGGCTGCTGACACCGCGGCGCCAGACCCCGGTGTGATCCCGATCGAGCACGCCTCACCGTGACCGACGGCGCGCATCCGCTGTCGCCCGCCCCGACCAAGCGAAAGGACCGACCGTGATGGCCACCGGCAGGGGGCTGTTCCCGGCAAGACCTCTGCCGGGCCCGCGCCGTCGAGCCGGCCGTACGCCACCAGCAGCGCCGAACTCAACCACCCCTATGTGCCAGGTGAGTCGGCCGCCGATCAGAAGCAGGCGGCCGAAGGGTGGCGCTGGATTCTGCTGACTGCGGCGGCGGTAGCCGGCGTCCTGGGCTACACGAAGGTCTGGCCCGCCGCCCAACAGTTCCTGATCCGGCCGTCCCCGGCTCGCGACTACCTGCTGCCTGCGTCACCAGACCCGGTGTACGTCATCGCCGGAGCAGGTGTCGGCTGGTTCTGGGTCCTGTTCATCGCCGCCCCGATCGCCCTCGCGACCCTGGCCGCGCTGTGGTGGGCGGCGCTGAGCTTGACGAACCGCCGGGCGCGCTCCGGGCACATGGGGCAGAAGCAGGGGTGCTTCGACGACGAGGGGCCGTCGCGACGTCGACACCCCCGGATGCCAGTGGCGCCCGGGGGTGTTGAGGTCTGGGGTTTGGTGTCGGGAACTACGGGATTTGGACGTAGTAGGAGACGCCTTTGTTCAGGTTGGGGTGGGTGGTGAAGGACATGAGGTTGATGCCCTCTCCGACTCCGCGAAGGTTCACGCGGACCGGTGCTTGCGGTCGCGGGCCGAGGTCCATCGGTATGATTTTCTCGCGGTACTGGATGCCTGACCAGTAACCGATCGCGACGTTGATTTTGCAGGAGGGGTTGCGTCCCCAGGCGGGTTGGTTGCCGGTGAATCCGCGTGAGGTGAGGGAGATGGTGGCCTGGCCTCGTTTGGCGGGGTTGGTGTCGATTCCGACGTGGATGGCTCCGTGGCAGAAGGCGTTGTTTCCCATGACCCAGATGTCGTCTCCGAGGACGCCGAGTCGTGGTGCCGGGGCTGCCGATGCCGTCAAGGGAACTGCCAGTAGCAGTGTCGACAGTGCGGCGACGGTGACCAGAGCCCGAGTGGTGATCGTCTTCATTGTCATGTGTCGCCACACTACTGTAGGTGCCCGACGTCGATGGTCTTGCGAGCAGCAACTTGCGCGGGTGCTGTGACCCTTTGCGCTGTAACCTTTTTGGATCACGCCGTGATTGTGCTTGTGTCCGAGCTGTCTGGCGGTTGTCGAGCGGCATTACTCGGATGGGTGGGGATTGGAAACGGGTCTATTGGGGAGGCAGGGGGATTCGACGGTATGGGTACATCTGAGGTCCGATGTGTTGTTCCTGCGGCGGAGGTCGGCCATACGACGGTGTTTGAGTTTCCTTATCGGACCGGCGGAACCGTGGTAAGGTCCACGTTGCGTATTCGCTGGGAAGACGACCCGTCGGCGGGGCTGTGCACGGCGTGGTGGGCGTCGTTCAGTCGCCCGCCGTGGCGACTCGACGGCGATCTTCCGGGGCTGGTTCCGGTGGAGGCCTTAGCGGAAACTGTGGCCGGCGAGCATCGAGCGGCAGAGGAACCGACGGGATTACTCACCGGCTGAGGACGCGGGTCTGAGTCGAGATCTGACAGGTCTAGCGGTCGATGTAGAGGCGTGCTGCGTGGCGTTTGGCGGCGGCTTGGTGTTCTTCGGCAGCGCGGAGCGTGTCGCGGAGCGATGCGAGGGCTTCGGTGATGCTAGCGATCGCTTCGGCGGGCGTGGTCGGTGCGCCGAGGGTGTCGACGGCAAGATCGTCGCGTTGGGCGAGGTCACGGTAATCGCGCTCGATGTCGAGCGCCTGGCGTTGCAAGCGATGATGGGGTCGTAGAGCTGGTCGATAGCCTGATCGAGCGTGTTCCCGGGGTCGTTCACGACATTCTCTCCTTCGTCCAGGTATGCATTGCCACAGTCAGTTAGGTGCGATAGGCGTGGGCACGGTGGTCGATTCTGACGACAACGATGGTGTGGTTCGGGTCGTCGATGCGGAGCAGGACGCGGTAGTCGCCGCGTCGGGCGCTGTGGAGGCCGGCGAGGTCGTTGCGCAGCGGCTTGCTGAGCCGGTGCGGGTTACCAGCGAGAGGTCCGGAGATGAATTCGATGACGGCGTGGACGATCCGGGATGGAAGGCGTTGAAGGTCGCGGCGAGCTGGGGATGCGACCTCGACCCGGTACGGGGCGGGCGAGTCTGTCGGAGCGTCGCTCATTTCGGCGGCATGCCGTGTTCGGCGCGCAGGTCGTCGATGGAGACGGTGTGGCCGGCGGCGTACTCGGCGTCGGCGGTAGCGACGTCGTCGCGGACACCGGCACGTGAGAGCCAGTAGATCGTCTCGTGCAGCGATTCGAGATCGTCGGCCGACATCAGTACCGCGGCGGGTTTGCCGTGCTTGGTGATCGTGATGATGTCGTGCGTGGTTTCGGCGCTGTCGACCAGCGCGGAGAGCTTGTCCTTGGCTTCACCCAGTGGCACTGTCGTCATGCCGTCCAGTGTAGCCGTTAAACTGGCCTGGCGATAGCCAGACTAACTGGTAACGGGACGTGTTGAAGTGGGACGAGTACCTTTGAGCGTGCCGTCGGGGGTAGGCGGTTGCGTCCTCAAAGCTTCGGTGGCCAGCAGTGAACGGCGGGCACTCGCGGACCTCCGCTGACGACAACAATCGACTCCTCCACCTTGCACTCACGGAAGCATGGGGGAGGAGTGTTAGGTGGTGTCGGAAACAAAATCTGTTTCGCGAGGACGCGCCAGGACTGTGTCGAAGTGGCCGCAGTCGGCCATCCGTCGAAGATATAGTCAAAGCTCAAATTGGTTGGCGGCAAGCAACTCCGCCGTGATCATTAGCAAGGACGTGCAGTGATGAGCATCGAATCTGAAGTCTTGGAGACCTTCCTGGCTGAACTAGCCACTATCGATGATGTGCCGCCCGACGTCACCACGAGACTTGCGACGCTCTTGGCGGCGGACAAGCTGCCGAAACAGGATCAACTTGTGGGGCTGTACACCAATGCGAGCGGCGAATCAACACTATGATCCAGGTTCAGAAGCTCCGCATCAAAGAGTTCCGCGGCATTCGCGACCTCGATCTCAGCATGGACAGCAGCCCCTTCGTCGTGGTCGGCCCGAACGGATCAGGAAAGAGCGGAGTGGTTGACGCCATCGACTTCGCATTGACTGGCAACGTCGCTCGCCTCAGCGGAGCCGGCACGGGCGGCATCTCCGTCGCGAAGCACGCGCCGCACGTGCACCAGCGCGACAACCCAGCCGCTGCAAGCGTCACCCTGACCTTCACACACCCAGCCAGCGGACAGACCGGCACTCTCACTCGCAGCGTGAAAACCGCAGCCCAGTTCACCCTGGAGCCCAAGACTCCCGAACTCGTCGCAGCCGTCGAATGGGCTGCACGTCATCCTGAACTGATCCTGTCTCGACGCGAAGTCATCAAGTACGTCAACACAGAGCCCGGGAAACGCGCCCAAGAGGTACAGGCTCTCCTCAAGCTCGACCGCATCGACGAGACTCGTCGCCTACTCAACACGGCCCGCAACAAGACGAGCACTGCCGCCAGAAGCGCCGACGACGCAGTGAAGTCCGCAGAGGACGCCGTCAAACGCGGTCTCGACATCACCGATCTGCTGCCGAGCGAGGTCACGGTGGCAGTCAACAAGAAGCGTGAAGTGCTCGGCCTGGAGCTGCTGTCAGCAACCAATCTTGAGACCGACCTCAGCGCCGGAACCAAGACCGAAGACCGTCAAAGCACCTTCAACCGGGCATCGGCCATCCGGGACATCGAAGCCGTCACCAGCTATGTGACCGAGCACAAGGACCTCGACACCGCTGTCAGCGACCTCGTCACCGCGCTAACTGAACTCGAGGCCGATCCCGCAGTTCTTGACGCGCTCAAGCATCGCCAACTGGTCGAGGCCGGGCTGCCACTGGTGATCAGTACGGCCTGCCCGCTGTGCGACCTGGAGTGGCCCGACGTCACATCGCTGCGACAACATCTGAACGACAAGCTCACTCGATCCGAGACAGCCGCGAAGCTCCAGGAACGCATCCAGACCGCGGCGGGCAAGGTGGCCGGGCAGCTTCGCGGCGTGCGGTCCTTGATCCAGGCAGCGCAGCCGCACGCTGTCACGACGGGACAGTCCGCGTTGCAGGCGTCCCTGTTGGACTGGTCGAACGACCTTGCCGCGTTCGAGGCGAAGCTCGCGACAATCGACTCGATCCGTGATGAGTCCGAGCGCCTCACCAACGATCCCTTGGACACTCCGTCGCCGATCAATGATGGGCTGAAGGCGCTTCGAGCGACGATCGAAGCACTGCCAGACCAGACCTCGACTGAAGCCGCGCGAGCATTCCTCACAGTCGCCCAAGACCGTTGGACACAACTTCGCCAAGCGCGAGCGAAAGCAACGAAGGCAACCGCAGCTCGTAAAGCGGCGAACGCGGTCTACGAGAAGTACAACTCTGTGGCAGACGCGGCACTGACGACGCTCTACAAGACCGTCGAGGCCGACTTCAGTAACTTCTATCGGCAGATCAACTCCGACGACGAATCATCCTTCAAAGCAGGGTTGTCAGCGACCGCTGGGAAGCTCGACCTCGAAGTCGACTTCTACGGACTCGGCATGTTCCCACCGATGGCGTACCACAGCGAGGGCCACCAGGACGGTATGGGCGTCTGCCTCTACCTGGCGTTGATCCGGCAGCTCCTCAAATCGGACTTCCGACTCGCCGTCCTTGACGATGTCGTAACCTCCGTGGACGCTAACCACCGACGACAGTTCTGCAAGCTGCTTAAAGACGTCTTCCCCGACGTCCAATTCATCATGACGACCCATGATGAGGTTTGGGCGCGCCAAATGCAGTCCTCGGGTCTCATCGCTCGACGTTCGCTCGCTCGATTCCACGGCTGGACCGTTGATGGGGGTCCGTTCTACGGGCAAGGTGGCGACTTCTGGACTCAGATCGACGCCGACCTTGCCAGCGACGATGTTCCTGGCGCTGCTCACAAGCTACGGCGCAATCTGGAGTCGTCGTTGGCCGATGTCGCTGCGAGCATCCAAGGCCAGGTCGTGTTCCGCGCCGATAACAACTACGACCTCTCATCCTTCTTCTCTGCAGTCAAAGGCCGGCACGGAGATCTACTCAAGAAGGCCACCGCCTCAGCGAACTCGTGGAACAACGACGCAGCGAAACAGAAGGTCGAAACGCTGAAAGACGAGCGAGCGAAGGCGATGCTCGCCCAGGACGGAGAGAACTGGGCAATCAACGCCCTCGTCCACAACAATGACTGGGCGACTATGACGAAAGCAGACTTCATACCAGTTGTAGAAGCTTGCAAACAATTCCTCGAACTTTTCACCTGTAGCAACGGTGCGTGCGGCGGGTGGATCTATGTTCTTGGCATCCCAGGAAAGGAAGAAGAACTCCGATGCTCTTGCGGGGACTTCAACGTGAATCTCCGGAAGAAATAGACAATGGCTCGACAGCCACGCGATGGCGGCATTGCCTCCTTTGCAGTCGACCGGATATCGATCTGAGCTACTTACGCTAGGTCAATCTGTTCGTCGAGAACCGACACGTACCTGGCGTAGGTCGCGGCCGAAGCCACGGCGTGTCGCTCGATGGTTGCAGGGGAGTACCCGAGAGTGTCGGCGAGTATCGCGGCAGGTGCGAGCTTCGTGAGTTCGTGCAGGGTGCCGAGTCGCGCTGCGCGGGTGCTGAACGTCGCCTTCAGCCGGTTCCGGAGGTGAGTTGGATTGATGTGTTTGCCGGGGATGTAGCCGCGGAATACCCAGTTCGTGGAGGGATGTGCGGCGGTATTCGCGAGGTCGCGTTCTCCGGCGAGGTAGCGGAATGGCTCGTCGAGCGGGGCCGGCAGAACTATGGCGATGTCGCCGAGTGTAACGGTCACGAGTACGTCTGAGACCATGAGGTGGTCCCAAGTGAGTTTGACGACACGGTCGATCTGCTGGCCGAAGACGAGCACCAGGATCGCGGCAGCTCGGTCCCTTGGATTCAGTGCTGGTTGGTTTGACGTAATGCGGTCGACAGCATCTCGCTGGCCCTCAGCGCTCATTTTCGAGCTCGTGCCACGTCGATGTGGTGTCATTGTGAGGTCCGCGGCGACCAGCTTGGTCTTGATCGCCCACGCAAGAAATCGAATGGCGAACTCTCGCGTGCTCGGACCGTCGGCCTGCCACGAGTCTAGATCCGCTTGGGATAGGTCGCCGATCGAGACGTCGCGGTCGGTGAGCCAGTTGAGGAATTCAATTGTGACAGTGACGGTCTGCTTCGACCGTAGGAACGTGCCGTGCGACACCGAATCCATAGAGTGCATCTGCCGCAGGTGGTGCCAGCGTATGTAGCGGTTAGCGATCTCGCGATGTTCCGCCGATTTCAGGCGGTCGAGGGCGTCGTTCGACCAATCGATATAACGGTGAAGTAGTCCGTCCCTGGGCGGCAAGACCTGATGTGCGATCAGGAGTTCTCGGACGTATTCTCGGGTGCGCGATCGGGGGAGTTGGTCGATGACGTCATGGGAAGCGAGCGTCGTGCGAGCCAACTCGTTGAGGAACGCTGTGACATGTTCTTGGTTAATCCAGGTCAGACCACTGTTGGCCCGTTTCATCGACTTCAGCGCAGCCGCAAAGGGTTTCAGCTCATCGTTGATGACACCGGTCTCTGGATTCGTCAACAGTCGGTCGACGGTCGATCCCAGAACGCATCGCCAACAGCGCCCCTGTGCGTAGAGTTCCTCCTCGGCGCCGCACTCAACGCAGTCGACGTTGAGTTTGATACCAGTGCATTTGCGGCACGCCGGTTGGCCATCGATAATTCCTGGTAGCACTCCATCGTGACCGCACGGGCACACACCCCGAGTGCGTTTGGCTGCTTGGTAGCAGTAGCCGCACACCCCGAGGCCCTTGCCAGGTGACGACACATTCTCGGTGCTCACCGCATCGGTCGCACGGGACTTCCCATCGCTGCGGGTCTTCGGGTTTACGTGGTCTTGCCATCGCCGTCATCACCGCGGACGACGCGGATTCTGCGGGCAACGGAGCGCTTCTCACCCATGCCGAGATCCGCTGGGCTGGCTGGTGCGTCAGCCGTAGCTGCAGCACGCATCTCCACGTACGGCTCAAACAGATCGTTAGGCGTGCATTCAAGGATGTCACACAACGCGGCGAACGTGCGAGCAGGGATCCGCTCCGGTGTGCCGGTCACAAGTCGGTGGACCTGAGCATTCGACAAGTTGATACCGCGGGACTTGAGCAACGGGATGAGTTCCGTTGTCTTCCAGAGGTTGTGATCAGCCATCCGCTGGCGAAGATTCCAGTGATAACCGACCCGACGTTGTTCGCTCACTTGCCCTTCCCTGTATCCTTTTCGTCACGTGTGACGATTCGTTGCTGAATCATCCGTTGGATGGTCTTTTGTTTGAAGTCTGCCGAGACCGAAGTGTAGAGCGCGGTCGTGGATGAGTAGGCGTGGCCGACCTGCTGCTGGACAAACATCGGATCGTATCCGGCCTCAAGGAGATGAGTGACGTAGGAATGGCGCAGGCAATGCATCTTCAACTCTGCCGGTAGCCCAGCCAGTTCGCGGACCGTCATGAAAGTGCGATTGAAGTTGCGGATGCCCGTGGCGCCGGCGCGTTCCGACGGCCACAACGAAGCCGAGCGGTCCGCTGTGGTGAATTGTTCGCGGCCCTGCGGCGAGAGCCAATGATCAAGAAGATCGACCACCCAGTCAAACTCAGGCACCGTGAGAACAGTGCGACGGCGCGGTCCCGACCCCGACATACCTTTGGCGTAGCGGACCTGAACAGCGCCATAACGGCCGTACTTGTCTACGTGCGGATTTGGGCCAAAGTCGTGGTAGTCGAGCATAGAAAGTTCCCGACGGCGCAAACCGTAGGCGTAGCACACCTTGAACGCAGTGGAGTCTCGCAACAGTGGGAGCCAGCGCTTCGAGCCTTTGGCAAACTCTCGATCGACGAGGTCATCGCAGGCATCAAAGAACGTCTGCAACTCGGCCTGAGTGAAGCTGCGCCGGTCCGCCGGAATCGCGTCATCGGTTTTGTGACGCGGCGTGTTCCACTCGAACACAACTTGGGCGGGAACGTCGTCAAATACTTTGCTGCAGAACGCAGCCCACCCATACCTTTCGTCAGTGACGTAATAGCAGAAGGCCCTGATCGTGCCGGCGTTCGCGCGCAGAGTCGACACCGAGACGGATTGTGGCCCGGTTCGTCGATCAGCCAGGAACTCATCGACGTGGATCGGTTGCCAGGCCCACGGGTACTCGTTGGAGTGCTCTTGGAAGCGGGACACCAGGCTGCACGATGACCGGATGAATGGCACACCGAGTCCACGGGCCAGCATCTGGGCTCGCCAGCCATCCAGCATCGCCTCGAAGACGCGGTCCTCAGGCCGCAGTAGACCGACGACACCGCTCGACAGAAACTCTGGCAACCGCCCCGGAACGCTCTGCATGAACGCAAGTGTAACGCGAGAATCTCTCATCTGTTTGCATTAACAGATGCTGATCTGCGCAATCGGCGATTGCCACAGCCGTCGATGCGATGCCGCCATGCCATGCGGCCTGCGGTTTCATTCAAGATCCGCTGGGACGAGTCCTCGCATCTGTTTGAACTCGTCCTCTTTTTTAGACGATAATAGTAATTATGACATTTCCGCAGGTGGGGTGTCATGATGACGAAGCCATCTTTCCGTCAATGGTTGTGGTACAACCTGGGTGGTCGACTACCCGACGACATGCAGGAGTGGGTTCTTCATGACCTAACAGGACCAGGGGCTGACGCAAGATACTTAATGCGTTGGACAATTCCTGCCGTCCCCTTACTTCTATTGTTCTTGTTAGTGCCAGGGCCCATATGGATATCAATTGTCATGATGATATACATTCTGATACCACTGGTGTACTTCGCAGTCGCCCTGGACTATGTGTATCGCCGGTTTCGCATGCAGGAGCATGGACTCGATCCCATGCTGGTAAATCGGACTCGCCGCGGCGCTCGTAAAGAGCGCGAAGAGTACAAACGCGACTATGGGCACGAGTAGCAAGAATACCTACAAACCAACTGAGGCGCCGCCGATAAAGTCGGCGGAATTTCATTCTTTGAGCTTGATGTCGAAGTCGCACCCGCCATATTGAAGGAGTTTGGCGAGTTGCTCCGCCGCATCCGCCATTGCGTGCTCCACATCTCTCGACTCAGGTCGCAGACTGCTCCAGAGTCCCCATCGGTCACGCTTGGTTCACGAGAAATTGTCAAGACCTGTGGATCGGGGTGTTTCAGGCGACCTCCGTTCCGGTGCGCTCGTCACCGTTTGAAGGCGGTTGCGGTGGGGTGATGTCGGTGGGCCGTTCGAGCAGTTTGCCTTTGTGGAAGACCGCGCCGGCACGGACCAGGGCGACCAGATGCGGGGCGTTGACGGCCCGCCAGCGGGCTTGTGCGGCGTCTATCAGCTTGTAGGCCATGGCAATCCCGGCCGCGCGTGATCCAGGCCCCTTGGTGACCTTGGTCCGAAGTCGCACCGTGGCGAAAGTGCTTTCGATCGGGTTGGTCGTGCGCAGGTGAATCCAATGCTCGGCCGGGTACTTGTAGAACTCAAGCAGGGTGTCAAGGTCGTCGGTGATCTTGGCGACGGCCTTGGGGTATTTGGCGCCGAAGTCGACCTCGAATGCCTTGACCGCGACCTGTGCCTTGTCGATGTCCTCGGCGTTGTAGATATCCTTGATCGCCGCCAACGCCGACGGATGTGCCGACTTAGGCAGTGCGGCAAGGACATTGGCCTGCTTGTGAAACCAGCACCGCTGCTCACGGGTCGCTGGGAACACTTCGCGGACCGCCTTCCAGAACCCGAGGGCGCCATCGCCCACGGCCAGCACCGGGGCAGTCATCCCGCGGCGTTTGCAGTCGCGTAGCAGGTCGGTCCACGACTCGGTGGACTCCCGATACCCGTCGGTGATCGCCACCAGCTCCTTGCGGCCATCAGTACGCACGCCAATCATCACCAGCAGGCACAGTTTGGTCTGCTCCAGGCGCACCTTGAGGTGGATGCCGTCGACCCACAGGTAGACGTAGTCGGTACCGGACAGATCACGGCGCCCGAACGCCGCGGCTTCGTCCTGCCACTGCGCGGTCAGCCGGGTGATCGTCGAGGCCGACAACCCCGCACCCGAGCCGAGGAACTGCTCCAACGCCGCAGTGAAGTCGCCGCTGGACAGCCCATGCAGGTACAGCAGCGGCAACACCTCACTCATCTGCGGAGACTTACGTGCCCACGCCGGCAGGATCGCCGAGGAAAACCGCTGCCGCACACCGGTATCGGGGTCCACGCGGCGGTCGTTGACCCGCGGCGCCTTCACCTTGACCGCGCCGGCCGCGGTCAGCACCTCACGCGGCTGGTGGTAGCCGTTGCGGACCACCAACCGATGGCCGTCCTCATCGAGCTGGTCGGCGAACTGGGCCACGTAGGCGGCGACCTCGGCTTTGAGTGCTGCAGCCAGCATCTGCCGGGCGCCGTCGCGGACGATCTCGTCCAATAACGACCGACCGGCACCGCCGGTGCTTTCAGTGGCCTCGGTGGCATCGTGAACTACGGTGAGCATGGGCGTACCTTCCCGAACCAGCGCGCCAACGCCGGCTCATGATCGGACCTTCGGATATTCAGATCATCCTCGGGAAGGTGCGCCCACTTTCAACGCCCCCTCACCGAGGGTCATCCACAGGTTCTGATCATTGCTCTACTGGGGCTGCCCATAGGGCTGTCCCGGATAGGGGGCCTGTCCGGGCTGGGACTGTCCCGGATAGGCCTGTCCGGCCTGGGGATTCTGGGGGTCGGTCATTTCGTTCCTCTTTCACATGCGGACCGGGAAGCGGCCCGCTCAAATGTCATTCTGCACAACAGGTCTGACAGTTCCGCGGCGTCGTATGCTCGGAGGAATCGTGGGCGAATGCGCGACGATCACACTCAATTCCGAGACATATCGGTAACACCGTCAGAGACAGAACAGATGTGTTCCGCTAGCTGTGGTCAGCTCCGTAAACCGCCTGCTGATTGGTGAATCCCTCGAATTCCAACTGTTCGATCAGTCCCTGCCTGGAGAACGGGGAATACTCGCGGTACTGACGGGCAGACTTTGCTGCCTGTACATACCAATTCACCTCACCGTCGACCTCGCGCTGATCGACGGCGGCGGACGAGTCCGAGTATGAGAAGCCCTCGAACTCGAGCTGGCCGATCAGCCCAGACTTCGAAAAACTGCTGTACGCAAGGTACTCCCTCGCCATGGCGACCGCGTCTGACTTCTCCGACACGAGCTTGATCACGGGAGCCTGCACGCTCGGCGATGCCTGCGGGGAGACGCTCGTGCCGAAGCCGGCCATGACCCCGATCATCATCACGAACGCCGCCAGGACGCCTGCCGCCCACGGCCATCTCTTCTTCTGGGGGTTGCTCATCGTTTTTCCTTCTCTGCTCACGGTTCTGGGAAGCGGAACCGTGTCTGATAGCAAGGTGTCACGGGGGTACGACAAAAACGTTGGCGCACAGTGTCATCCGATCAGATGGTTCCAGTCTGACCGGCAATCACGTCGACTTCGGTCCGACGTGCAGACTTCGACCGACGTCTGCACGTCGAACTGAGGTCCACCGGTCACGCAGCCGCGAGCGCATCCAGCCACGGGCGGAGCAGACCGACCAACTCGCCGCGCTCGAGCGTCGCCCACGTCCAGCGGACCACCATGATCCCCTGCGCGCGGAGGGCGTCCTCGCGGCGCTTCTCTCGGATCAGCGCATCACGTGGCGTGTCCCCCGGACGCAGCAACCGGCCGTACTTATGCAGGCCGTCGAACTCACCGACGAGCTTTGCCTCCCAATCGAAGTCGGCACGCGCAGGCCCTTCGCTCGTCTGGAACGTGTGCTGCAGGCGCGGCATCGGCAGCCCGGCCACGATCATCTGAGCCCGACTCCATGATTCGCCGACGCTCTCCGACGCGGCGTCGGCAAGCGACAGGGCGCGCCGTGCCGTGCCCACTCCACGCCATCGTCCACGAGATTCGAGGATCGTCGTCATCGTGGCGAGGTCGGCTTTCCGAGCGAGGGCACCGTCGAAAACGACCAGAGCTTGTGCGAAGTCCCCATTCATGGCGACATCGACCGCGGTGCGCTCGAGGGTTGTCACCTGAACACCGTCGACGGAGGCGACGTGGTCCGGGGACAGCGGACCGGCATGGACGATGCGATGGCCGCGCACGAAACCACCGCGCTCGCGTGTCTTGGTTAGATGAACGACCTCACGCTCGGGATGCAGCAGCGACAGTCCATGGACGGCCGCCGCCGAGTCATGACTCAGCGTCGATGTGTCCCGATCACGAGCAGAGGTGGCAACGGCGATCGACTTGAGTCGGTAGAGATCGGCCTCATTCGTGTTGGATTCGGGATCGGAGTCCGCCATGGCGCAGACACCCGGAGCAAGCCTGACGAGTTCGCCCCGGCGCACCGCCGCCGCGACGACGTCGTCGGAGATGCCCAGCCGGAGGGTCGCCTCGCGTCGGATGAGTCCGTAGGGGTCGGTCGGGAAGACAGTCATATCTCTTGGACGCAGCGCGCCGGCGATTGGTTCACTTTCGTGGCCGGATCTCTCCGGCACTCTGACCGGCGAACCTCAACTCGACTGGCAGACTTCGATCGAAGTCTGGGAATCGGGTTGAGGTTCGCCTGTCCCATCGCGGAAGCGCCTGTGGGACCGAGACGTCGATGCTTCAATGGGCGCATGGCACCCCATTCGCTGGAGACCTTCGACCTCGACTTCTTCGACGACGCACCCGTGCGCCACGTGATCGACGTCCGACTGCCCGTCACGCCGCAGCGCGCATGGGCTGAGTTCACTCGCCAGAACACCCTCGACTGGTGTCGGGCGATCAAGTCGATCGAATTCACCTCTCCGCCGCCCTACGGCGCAGGCGCCACCCGCAAGGCCGTCCTGGGTCCGGGGTACGTGACGCTCCAGGAAGACTTCTTCCACTGGACCGAGGACGCCGAAGCAGGCCGGTACCACAACGCATTTCGGGTCAAGAGCGCCAACGTCCCGGGCATCCGCCGCTTCGGTGAGGCCACTCAGATCGACCCCGCCGACGTCGGTTGTCGCCTGCGGTGGACCTTCGCACTCGAGTTGCCGACCAAGTCCAAGGCCGTCACCGCGTTCTCCGGGCCGGCGTCGTCGACCGTGTACAAGACGATCGAAGCGGACACGCTGAAGTACTTCGCGCATCTCCCGTCGGCGGCGTAGTCGCGGATTCACGCAGCGAAAACGGTCCGGGTCTGCTCGTTCAGCACTTCCAGGTGCAGGGCTACCGACTCGTCGATCCCGACCTCGTCGATGAGTGCTGCCACCAAGCGGACAGGAACCGAATCCACCTGTAGCTCCACGCCTAGCGGCGCCAAGAGCAGGAGATTGGCCTCTGCCTCGACCACCAAGGGACGACGCTGCGTCGCGGCATGGTCGCGGCGCAGTCCCCGGTCCCTGGTCAGTAAGTGGATGACCATCCCATCGAACCTCTCGTCTGGTAGCTCTTCGAAGACCACGTTCGCGGAATGCCAATAGAGCCCGTCGATCGACATGTCGTGCGCCCGTCCGGCAATGGTTTCGTCGATGCGATGGCGTCCGGCCGACTCCTCGAAGAGCACAAAGCCGGCGTCGTCGCGCTCGACCAAGTCGAGAATGTCCCAGAGGTCGGCGGCATCATAGGAATCGCCGGCTCCCGTCAGCACCGGCATCGCCGACCTCTCCACCCACGTCAGGGGCACGTACGGCAATGTCCGCGTGGCATACTCCGCCGCATCCCTCGTCATCTTCAGTCGCGGCATCCCGTTTACCAACAGCGACCGACGCGCATGGTGCTCTTGGCAGACAGGCCCGTCGAGGGACTCGAGTTCTTCGAGCAGCGTCTCGCACGTACGCCTGAGCCACCGCCAGCTCTCATACAGATCCGCCCGAATCCGCTCCGCGTGCTCAGGTCCCCATGCCGACTCGGATGAGTGTGAACGTCTTCCCATGCACGGCAAGGTAAGTGCGCACGAAGCCCGACGACGAGGAGCTTGCACAGGCATACGGCCCATCCACAACCTCGCCGAGCTATCCCCGCAGGAAACCGGCCTCGCTCAACGCGCGTCGGACGTCGTGCTGGTGATCAGGCCCACGCGTTTCGACGCTGACGGTCACCTGCACCTCGCCGAGGTAGAGGTCGTCGGCGACGCGTGAGTGCACGATGTCGATGACGCTCGCACCCTGGTCGCGGAGCAGTTCGAGCAGCGCGAGAAGTCCGCCCGGGCGGTCGGAGACGGTGGCGGTGAAGGTGAGAAATCGCCCGGCGGCGGTGAGGCCGTGAGTGGTCACGTGGCGCAGCAGCAACGGGTCGATGTTGCCGCCGGACAACACGACACACACTTTTCCCGACAGGTCGAGCGTGCCGCCCACCGCGGCGGCCACACCTGCCGCGCCCGCGGGTTCGACGACCATCTTCGCCCGTTCGAGCATCAGCAGGAGCGCCGTACTGAGTTCTTCCTCGCTGACGGTCACGACCTCGTCGACGTACTCTGTGACGTGCTCGAACGGGACGTCGCCCGGCCGGGCCACGGCGATGCCGTCGGCCATGGTGTTCATCGACGCCGCGGGCACCGGACGCGTCGCCGCGAGCGACGTCGGCCATGCCGCGGCCTGGGCCGCCTGCACGCCGATGACTCGGACGTCTGGCCTCGACGCCCGTACCGCGGCCGCGACTCCGGCGAGCAGACCGCCGCCGCCGAGGGGGACGACGATGGTCGTGACATCGGGCATCTGCTCGAGGATCTCGGTCCCGACCGTGGCCTGACCGGCGACGATGTCGAGGTGATCGAACGGATGGATCAGCACCGCACCGGTCCGGTCCGCGTACCGCTGGGCCTCGACGAGTGCGTCGTCCACCGTCTCACCGGCCAGAACCACCTCGGCGCCATAGGCTTTCGTCGCCGCGATCTTCGGCAACGACGCGCCGGTCGGCATGTACACCCGTGCGGTGGTGCCCAGCTCGGTTGCCGACCAGGCGACCCCTTGCGCATGGTTGCCCGCACTCGCTGCGACGACGCCGCGTGCCCGCTCGTCGGCGGACAACCGGGAGATCCGCAGATAGGCACCCCGCGGCTTGAACGAGCCTGTTCGCTGCAGGTTCTCGCACTTCAGCCAGACGTCGGCCCCGCTTCGCTCGGACAGCACGCGGGACGCGATCACCGGCGTCCGCCGGATCACGCCGGACAACTCGGCGGTCGCCTTCTCGATGTCTGCAGATGTGAGCAGCATTGGGCCGGTATCAACCGCTGGCTGTCAGCGCAGCGCGTTCTCCAGGTCGCCCAGGATGTCGTCGATGTCCTCGATGCCCACCGACAGACGAACCAGGTTGGCCGGGACCTCCAGCAACGAGCCGGCGGTCGACGCATGGGTCATCGCGCCGGGGTGTTCGATCAGCGACTCGATGCCGCCCAGCGACTCGGCGAGGGTGAAGACCTCGGTGCGGGCGCACAACTGCTTGGCCTCTTCGATGCCGCCCTTGACCAGCACCGACACCATGCCGCCGTAGCGCTTCATCTGCTTGGCGGCGACCGCATGTCCCGGGTGGTTCTCGAGTCCCGGGTACAGGACGGCGTCGATCTTGTCGTGCGAGCTCAGGAACTCGACGACCTTCTCGGCGTTGTCGCAGTGGCGATCCATGCGGACGGCGAGCGTCTTGGTGCCGCGCATCGTGAGGTAGCCGTCGAACGGTCCGGGAACCGCACCGGCCCCGTTCTGCAGGAAGGCGAACGCCTCGTCGAGCTCTTCGCTGTCGGTGACCAGCGCACCACCGACGACATCGGAATGACCACCGAGGTACTTGGTGGTCGAGTGCAGGACGACATCGGCGCCGAGGGTCAGCGGCTGCTGCAGGTACGGGGAGGCGAAGGTGTTGTCCACCACGAGCTTCGCGCCGGCCTCGTGCGCGATGGCGGCGAGGGTTTCGATGTCGCCGACGTTGAGCAGCGGGTTGGTGGGTGTCTCGGTCCAGACGAGCTTGGTCTCGGGACGGATCGCGTCGCGCACCGCGGCGACGTCGGACACCGGTGCCACCGAATAGGTGATGCCCCACTGGGTGAACACCTTGTCGATGAGTCGGAAGGTTCCGCCGTAGGCGTCGTTCGGGATCACCAGGTGGTCACCGGGACGCAGCGTCGAACGCAGCAGGCAGTCGGTGGCGGCCATACCGGACGCGAAAGCGCGACCGTAGGTTCCGTGTTCGAGTGCGGCGAGATTGGCTTCCAGCGCTCGTCGCGTCGGGTTGCCGGTGCGGGCGTACTCGAATCCGTCGCGCAGTCCACCGACGCCGTCCTGGGCGAAGGTCGAGCTGGCGTAGATCGGCACGTTCACCGCGCCGGTCTGGGGATCCGGGTCGTATCCGGCGTGAATGGCGCGGGTCGAGAAACCTTGCCAGCGAACCGAATCCGCGGCGCTGCGTCGTTCACTCACAGTGGTGTGCTCCTATCCGACGATCGGGTGGCTCGAGACGAACGCGAGCAGGTCGTGGCGTGTGATGACGCCGATGGGCTTGCCGTCCTCGACGACCATCAGCGCATCGCTGTCGCCGAGCGCCTTGGTGGCGGCGCTGATCGGCTCACCGGAACCGATGAGCGGGAACGGATCTCCCATGTGCGCCGAGACCGGGTCCGCCAGGCTGGCGCGTCCCTCGAAGACGGCGCTGAGCAGGTCGCGCTCGGTGACCGCACCCGCGACCTCGCCGGCCATGACCGGCGGTTCGGCGCCGACGACCGGCATCTGGGACACCCCGTACTCGCGGAGGATCTCGATGGCGTCGCGCAACGTCTCCTGCGGGTGGGTGTGGACCAGGTCGGGCAGAGCACCGGTCTTGCCGCGCAGCACGTCGCCGACCAGCGACTCCTTGGCGTTGGCGTCCAGCGGGGTGCGGAGGAAGCCGTAGCTGCTCATCCACTCGTCGTTGAAGATCTTGGCCATGTAGCCGCGTCCGCCGTCCGGTAGGAGTACGACGACGAGGGCGTCGGGCCCCTCGCGCTCGGCGACCTGCAGGGCCGCGACGACGGCCATACCGCAGGAACCGCCGACGAGGAGCCCTTCCTCGCGGGCGAGGCGGCGGGTCATGTCGAAGGAGTCCGCGTCGGAGACCGCGATGATCTCGTCGGGGATCTCCGGGTCGTAGGCGGCCGGCCAGAAGTCCTCACCGACGCCTTCGACGAGGTACGGGCGTCCCGTCCCGCCGGAGTACACCGACCCCTCGGGGTCGACGCCGATGACCTTCACCGCACCGTTGGAGACCTCCTTGAGGTAGCGCCCGGTGCCGGTGATGGTGCCGCCGGTGCCGACGCCCGCCACGAAGTGCGTGACCTTCCCGTCGGTGTCGGCCCAGATCTCCGGGCCGGTGGTCTCGTAGTGACTCTGCGGGCCGGCCGGGTTGGCGTACTGGTTGGGCTTCCATCCGCCCTCGATCTCGCGAACCAGACGATCGGAGACGCTGTAGTAGCTGTCGGGGTGCTCCGGCGGCACGGCGGTCGGGCACACGACGACCTCGGCACCGTAGGCACGCAGCACGTTGCGCTTGTCCTCGCCGACCTTGTCCGGGCAGACGAACACACACTTGTATCCGCGCTGCTGCGCGACGAGTGCGAGACCGACTCCGGTGTTGCCGGACGTCGGCTCGATGATGGTGCCGCCGGGCTTGAGTTCACCGGAGGCCTCGGCGGCGTCGATCATCCGGACCGCGATGCGGTCCTTGCTGCTCCCGCCGGGATTGAGGTACTCCACCTTGGCCGCGACCAGCCCGGATCCGGGCGAGGTCACGGAATTCAGCTTGACCAGAGGGGTGTTGCCCACCAGGTCCACAACGTGATTGGCGATGCGCATGAGTCCATGGTCCCAGAACCGTCGTGGTCCCCGACACTCGGCCACCGACACCCGGCCGTCGACCTCTAGACTGGCGGCCGTGTCCGGTTGGAGTCGCAAGGTCGGTGCCGACAGTTGGGCCTGGGGCCGGGTCTGCCGCGACGTGGGCGCCACGGCGGCAGCCACTGCGGCCGGAGCGAGTGCCGGATGGGCGGTCTGGAACTACCTCAACGGTCAGGCCGCGACGGCCCGCACCGTGATCCCGCACCGCACCGACAACGCCCCCGACGGCGACGGCGTCTATCACCCGGACGGCCGGGTGACGCGGTACACCCGCGACACTGCGGTCGACCTGTTCCTGACCGTCTTCGGCGATTCCACCGCGGCCGGACTCGGTGTCGACACGGCCGACGAGACGCCCGGTGTGCAGGTCGCACGACGAGTCGCGGCCGAGACCGGCAAGACCGTCCGCTACGCCAACAAGGCCATCGTCGGCGCGACGTCGAAGGGGTTGGCCGCCCAGATCGACGCGATGTTCATCGCCCACGAACGGCCGGATGTCGCGATCATCCTGATCGGCGCGAACGACGTGACGTCCCGCAACGGCATCCGCGCGTCGGCTCGCCGACTCGGCGACGCCGTGCGACTGCTCGTCGGCGGCGGCGCGAAGGTCGTCGTCGGCACCTGCCCCGACTTCGGCGTCATCACCGCCATCCCGCAGCCGCTGCGAACAGTGTTGCGGCAGTGGGGCCTTCGTTTGGCTGCGGCCCAACGCGCGGCGGTCCGTGCCGCGGGTGGGCGGTCGGTTCCGCTCGCCGACCTGATGGCCAAGGAATTCCGGGCCCAGCTCGATTTCATGCTGTCCCCGGATCAATACCACCCCTCGGCGGCGGGATACGCGCTGGCCGCCGACATCCTGATGCCACCGGTCCTCGACGCCATCGGCGAGTGGGGTTCGGCACCGTTACCCGAACCTCCCGAGGAATCCCCGGCGGTGGAGGAGTCGCGCGTGGCCACCGGACTCCGACGCCTGCTCAAGCAGGTGTGACGGCAGATGTGATCTACCACCCCATCAAACCAAGCATCTGCTTGGTTGGGGTAGCGTGGGCGCATGGCTGAAGCAGTGATCGTTTCCACCGCCCGCTCCCCGATCGGCCGCGCCGCCAAGGGATCCCTCAAAGACGTCCGTCCCGACGACCTGTCCCGCCAGATGGTGGAGGCGGCCCTCGCGAAGGTGCCCGAACTCGACCCGGCCGACATCGAGGACATCCACTGGGGCATCGGCCAGCCGGGCGGTCAGGGCGGCAACAACATCGCCCGCGTGATCGCCGTCGAACTCGGTTACGACCACATCCCCGGCGTCACGGTCAACCGCTACTGCTCGTCGTCGCTGCAGACCACACGTATGGCGCTGCACGCCATCAAGGCCGGCGAGGCCGACGTCATCATCTCCGGCGGCGTCGAGAGCGTGTCGAGCTTCGGGATCTCCGGCGGTGCCGACGGTGCCCCGAACTCCAAGAACCCGCTCTTCGACGACGCGATGGCGCGCACCGAACTCGCCGCCGCCGGCGACGCCGGGATCTGGCACGACCCCCGCCAGGACGGACTCATCCCCGACGTCTACATCGCGATGGGCCAGACCGCCGAGAACGTCGCGAGCTTCACCGGCATCTCGCGTGAGGACCAGGACCGCTGGGGCGTCCTCAGTCAGAACCGCGCGGAAGCGGCCATCAAGTCCGGCTTCTTCGCCCGCGAGATCGAACCGGTCACCCTGGCCGACGGCACCCAGGTCACCACCGACGACGGCCCGCGCGCGGGTACGACGTACGAGAAGATCTCGCAGCTCAAGCCGGTCTTCCGACCCGACGGCACCATCACCGCCGGCAACGCCTGCCCGCTCAACGACGGTGCCGCCGCGCTGGTCATCATGAGCGACACCAAGGCGAAGGAACTCGGCCTGACGCCGCTGGCGCGCGTCGTCGCCACCGCCGCCACCGGCCTGTCACCCGAGATCATGGGCCTCGGTCCGATCGAGGCGATCCGCAAGGTGCTCAAGATCTCCGGGATGTCGCTGTCCGACATCGACCTCGTGGAGATCAACGAGGCCTTCGCCGTCCAGGTGCTCGGCTCGGCGAACGAACTCGGCATCGACCACGACAAGCTGAACGTCTCGGGCGGCGCGATCGCTCTCGGCCACCCGTTCGGTATGACCGGTGCACGGATCACGACCACCCTGCTCAACAACCTCCGCACCCATGACAAGACCTTCGGCATCGAGTCGATGTGCGTCGGTGGCGGTCAGGGTATGGCCATGGTTCTCGAGCGCCTCAGCTGACCCGCGCGCAGTGCCTCAACTGACCGAGGTCTCCTCTCGCTCTTCGACGCCCCTCGCCGCGTTCGGTCCCAGGACCGCGACGCTGCGAGGGGTTGTTCGTCGATAGACGGCCCACGCGATCACGGTCCCGCCGACGATGTAGATCTCGGCGGGGATGGCCCACACGTTGTTCGTCGCCGTGTTGTCGTGGATGTAGTACTGCGAGATGTGCCCGGCGAGGTCGCCGCCGTAGCTGATCGCCAGCGCCCACACCGCGGCGTCGAGCCATCCGCCGCGGTTGCGGATCCGGAACGTCAGCAGGCAGATCAACCCCACGGCGATGTCGTTCCACCCGAGCTCCCACTGGAACATCGACGGGATGAAGTCCGGTCCGATGTCCTTGGCGATCTCCGGGGCATTCGGTCCGACGTGCCCGAAGCCGGCGAAGACGCCGAACACTCCGCCGGGTACGAGGACCCACAGCAGCACGAGTTCTGCGTTGCGGCCGATGGTGCGTCGACGCGCCGACCGGTCCGCCAGGATGTGCACCATCGCGCCGACGATCATCAACGCGAGCTGAATCAGAAAAAACACCATCCCCGATGGTCGGCACAGCTCTTGTCCGCGGATGCCCACTTGACATCTATTTCCTCCGCACAGACGACAACGAACCCCACACCGGCGCGGGTGTGGGGTTCGTTGTGAATCGGATGCGGGACCGCCGCGTCGGAACTAGTCCGAGTTGAAGTAGCTCAGCAGGCGCAGGATCTCGACGTACAGCCAGACCAGGGTGACGGTCAGGCCGAGGGCGACGCCCCATGCTGCGCGGTCGGGCGCGCCGGCGCGGATGAGACGGTCCGCCGAGTCGAAGTCGAGCAGGAAGCTGAACGCCGCCAACGCGATGCAGACCAGCGAGAAGATGATCGCGATCGGACCGCCGTCGCGCAGGACACCGGCCTCGCCGGTGAACAGGCCGATCACCAGGTTGCCGACCATCAGCACGAGCACACCGATCATGCCGGCGAACAGCATGCGGGTGAAGCGCGGCGTGACGCGGATGGCGCCGATCTTGTACACGAACAGCATGCCGAAGAACACGCCGAACGTACCGAGAACCGCCTGTCCGATCAGGGCTCCGGCAGAGATGTCGCCGCCGACGACCAGGTTCGCGAAGGCGAAGGAGATCGAACCGACGAACAGTCCCTCGAATGCCGCGTAGGCGAGCACGATGGCCGGGTTGTCCTGCTTACGGCCGAAGCTCGCGATCAGGACGAGGACGAGACCGCCGATCGCACCGACCATCATCAGCGGCAGCGCGAGGCTGACCTGAGCGGACTCGGTGGCCCGGCTGCTGATGCCGAAGTAGGTCGCGACCGCGACGACGGTCAGGACGCCCAGAGTGATCGCGGTCTTGGTGACCACGTCGTCGATGGTGAGCTGCCGGGTGGCGGGCGGCGCCTGGGTGTAAGGGTCAGCTGCCTGACCGTATTTGTTCATCGCGACGCCGGTGCCGGCCGTGCCGGCCCCGAACCCCGCGTACCCGGATTGATTGTCGCGGACCACGCCGCGCATCACCGGATTGCTGCTCTCTCGCACGAAGCGCTCCTTAATCGGTACGGATCTATACCGTCTCAACGTCGAGCCATTCCTGTGAGTTCCCTGACGGGACGACAAGAGTGACCGTGTCGAATCCGACTTTACCGGCCCTTGACCATCTTGTCGTTCATCACTGCCTCTCGTGCTGCCGAGGCCGCAGGGTCGCCAGCCATGTCCGCGCGGTCTCGGGGTCCCCGCAGTCGGTGTGAGCGGACATCACCGCACGTCCGAGGCACACTGCCTTGAGCATGGACTCGGCGCGCTGGAAATCGTCCCCCCAACCCAGTCCGGGTTTGGACAGCATCAGCGATGCGATGCCGTGCGCGGCGGCCCACAGTTCGAGGACCACGTCGTTCACGTCGTCGCGGCCGAACAACCCCTCGTCGGCGAGTTCGGTGACCGTGTCCACGAACCGGGTGTAGGCGCTGGCGGCCAGCACCTGGTCGACCTTGGACGGATGCGCGGCGTCGGCTGGTTTCCCGAAGGCCACGCGATAGAGCACCGGGGTCGCGACGGCGAACCGGACGTAGGCGAGGCCGAGCTGCAGCGCCCGCTCCAGCGGATCGTCTATGCCTTCGGCCGCGGAGGCCAACTGATCGTCGAGGCGCTCGAAGTAGCGGGCGCACACGGCGTCGAGAAGGGCGTCTTTGTCGGCGAAGTGCAGGTAGATCGACGGTGGCGTGACGCCGACGCGAGTGGCGACCCCCCGGATAGACATGCCCGTGTCGTCACCGTGCTCGACCAGCAGCTCGCCCGCGGCCTCGATGATCTCCTCGGCGAGGATCTCACCTGCTCCGCGAGGTGATCTCGCCCGTCTGCGTGTCGTCACTGTTCTCCTGCGCTCGGTTCTTCTCCTGTATCCGGTGTGGTTGTGGCGGGTCGTCCTCGGACACTTCCTCGGACAGACCGAAGCGGTCGTGGAGCTTCCTCAGCGGTGCCGGCGCCCACCAGTTGGCGCGTCCGGCGAGGCGCATGAACGCGGGCACCAGGAACATCCTGACCAGGGTCGCGTCCATCAGCACCGCCAGGGCCAGCCCCACCCCAAACATACGCATGAATGACACTTCCGAGGCCGCGATCGCGGCGAACACGATGCTCATCAGCAGGGCCGCCGCGGTGATCACCCGACCGGTGCGCGCAAGGCCCAGTGCCACGGCATGATCGCTGGCCGCGCGGGTGCGATCGGACTTCAGCCATTCCTCGCGCACGCGTCCGAGCAGGAAGACCTCGTAATCCATCGAGAGACCGAACGCCACACAGAACAGCAGCACCGGCATGGTCGCGTTCAGCGTCCCGGTGGCCGTGGTGCCGAGGCCGCCGAGGTGCCCCTCCTGGAAGAACCACACCATCGCGCCGAAGGTCGCCGACAGCGACAGGATGTTCAGGACCAGCGCCTTCAGCGGGAGGACCACGCTGCCGGTGAAGAGGAACAGCAGGACGAACGTGGCGATCGCGATGAGCGCGAGCACCCAGGGCAGGTGGGCGTAGATCGAGCCGACGGTGTCATCGGTGGTCGCCGCAAGCCCGGTGACGAGGATCTCGGTACCGTTCGGCGCGGGGACCGCGCGCAGGTCGTCGAGTTGCCCGATGCCGGCATCGCTGGTCGGGTCCCGGTCGGTCGACACGTTGAGGATGTGGACGTCGCCGCGACTGTCGTCGGGACTGCCGGGCGCGACCGCCTGACCCTCGACGAAGGTCCCGGCCGACGATCCCGACGAATTGACGTCGTCGACCTGCGACAGCGCCGATGTGTACGCGGCGAGTGACTGCTGCCCCACCGGCCCCTGTACGACGACGGTGACCGCCGAGGAGAGGTCGACCTCGTAGTCGTCGCGGATCTCCTGCTGGATGGCGTGCGAACTCGCGGACTCCGGCAGCACGCGGTCGTCGGGGAAGCCCATCTTGAGTGACAGGAACGGTGCGCCGAGGACCAACAGGAAGATGGTGACGACGGCTGCGACGGGGAGCGCATGGCGTAGGACCCGTTGGACGAGGCGGTACCACCAGGTGTCCTCCGGTTCACGAGGCTGCGACGGCTGCAGACGCAGCAGACGGCGCGCGGGTTTGCGGGCGTCGAGCGCATCGATCCGGTCGCCGAGGAGCATCAGCACGGCCGGGGTCACGATGAGCGCGGAGAGGGCCGCGACGGCCACGACGCCCAGCCCGGCGAAGGCGAACGAGCGCAGGAAGTATTGCGGGAACAGCACCAACGCACTCAGGGAGAGCGCAACCGTCACCGCCGAGAACGCCACGATGCGGCCCGCGGTGGCCAGGGTCCGGACGATCGCGTCGGGGCGGTCGCGTCCCCGCTCGACCTCCTCGCGGTAGCGCGTGAGCAGCAGCAACGTGTAATCGATCGCGAGCGCCAGACCCATTGCGGTGGTGAGGTTCAGCGCGAACACCGAGACGTCGGTGATCGAACCGATCACCCGCAGCAGCGCGAAGGTCAAGATGATCGAGACGATGCCGATGCCGACGGGAATCGCCGCGGCGATGAGCCCACCGAAGACGAAGATCAGCACGATGAAGGTGATGGGAATGGCGATCGCCTCGGCCATCAACAGGTCCGACGCGGTCTGTTCGTTGACCTGGGAGTACACGAGCGCCTGGCCGCCGACGCGGATCGAGATCCCGTCGCGCTCGCCGGTGAACGCCTCCTCGATCTCCGCCGCCCGGGCGGGAGCCAGATCCTCGCCGCCCTCGAGCGAGACGATGATCAGCGCCGACGTCCGGTCGCGGCTGACCAGCGCCGAGTCGAGCGCCGGGTCGGCCCAGACGGACAGGATCTGGTCCTGCACGTTCTCGTTCGCGTCGAGTTCACGGATGACGTTGTCCGCCACGCTTTTCGCGGTCGGATCACGCGAGATGTCGACACCGGCCGGACCGTCGAGCTTGAGGACGACCTGGATGCCCCCGCGATTGAACGTCTCGTCGAGTACCTTGTCGGCCTTTGCGGAGCCCGCGTTCGGATCGCTGTAACCGCCGGCCAGCAGATGCTCGGCGGCGGTCGCGCCGTACGCACCACACACCACGATGAGGATGAAGGCGCCGAGCAGCACCCTCTTCGGCATCGAGATGATCAGCCGTGTCAATCGAACCACCGTGCGCCCCCTCGCCTCGGTCGACTTTACGGCGTTAAGTTATCAGCAGTAACTTACCGGGTCAATGGATCAACCTGCGTGGATCACCGAGTGCGGGTCGTGAGCAGCCGCACGATTCATACCGACTCCACGACGCACCGTTCGGAGCTCCCGTTCGATGACCACCGATTCCGAACCGAGCAGTCCCGTGGCACGGATGATCTCCCGCAACCGGATCGCCGGACGCGCGACGTCCACCAGATGGTGAAGCGGTGAACGTCGCAAACCCATGCGGCGGGCCACCGGACGCTCCACCCACCGGGTGGAAATCGCGGAGAAAGACGACCGGAGAATGGGACCCGTGACCACGTCGAGCGCGGACACCAGCACCGCGGGCACCGGGATCGGCGCCGCGCCCTGCACGACGCCGGGGAGGTCATAGCCCTCGTGGAGCAACGCCTTGATGAGCACCTTCGACGAATCGTCCGGTTCGAGTTCGAACTCGGCGGCAACCCGGAACAGATCGGCCGCCTCGGCGTGACTGACCGGGAGCAGGTCGTCGTCGACGCCGACGACCCAGCCGATCCACCGCCACAGGTGTGATCGCCTCGCGTTCGGCGCTGCTGTAGTGGATGCCGAAGTCACGCGCGACCACCAGCGGCAGAGCCAGGAACCCGCACGAGATCGTCATCATCGAGTAGGTCTGGTTGATCGGCACTCCCCACGCATCTTCATCCCAGCCCGCGGCGTCCTCCCCGTCGACGCGATGGGGGTGGCGAAGGGTGTCCCGGATGTACGCGTGGAGGAGCCGAATGCGCAGTGTCGCAACCCAACCGGGATTTCCCGGCAACATCGCTCCGGGCGTGGTGGCCTCCGCGACCCAGCGCGCCGTGGACTGCACCCGATCGCGCGTCCCCAGCCCCGGGCGGCCCGTGGCGACCAAGGGCCGCACGAAACCCTGCGCCTTGTACCCGTAGATCAGCGACTGATAGAGCGTCGACGATTGCAGGGTGCCGAATCGCCACCACGCACGCGCCCCCGACGCCGCGATTGCCGCGTCGAACCACGTGGGCGGGGTGCTCGTCGCCCTGAGCAGTCGGCGCATCGACGCCGGCATCTCGATCCGGTCGGGATCATCAGGCGCGGCCGGATCCGCGTGGGACTCCAGGAGATCGACCAATGTCGAGAACGACATCCCGCGTTCGCGGGCCTCGACGACCACCGCGTCGGCGAGCGGGTCACCCTGGGAGAGGCCGACTTCCAGCCGTTCGACGAGTTCGGGATGCCGCGTCCGGACAGCCTCCCAGTTCCGAGCGCCGGTCACCGCTGTCGCGTCCATGTCTCCGATGATCACCCGCTGCGGTGGGCGGGTCAAGGAAGAGGCAGGTCAAGGAACCTGACTATGCTCACCGGGAAGCCCCCATAGCCCAATTGGCAGAGGCAGCCGACTTAAAATCGGCACAGTGTCGGTTCGAGTCCGACTGGGGGCACTCGTTTCACAGGCGTCGACGACGATTCGGCGGACTCAGCGTGAGGTGCGCAGGTTCTCCGGCAGCACCCTGGCGATCAGGCGGGCCATGGCCTGATTTCCTTTGAGGTTCTGGTGAAATCCGAGGTAGACACTGGTCGGCACGAAGCCCTCGAACCACTTGTCACGCGAGCACGCATCATGTCCCACGACCTGGTTCTGGATGTCGACGAAGATGGCGCCGTGACGCTCGGACACCTTCTCCAGGATCGTGTTGTACCTGCCGATGAAACTGTTCCGGATGAACGATATGTCGGCGTCGCTCGCCGGGTTGGCCGGATAGCACCCGCGGTCGCCGAAGTACCCACCCTGACCGACCACTGCGATGGCAGCGTCGGGTGCCCGCCCACGGACAGCCTCGAGCGACGAGTTGATCGCGGCCTCGAGCGCCCGCAGCCCGTGGTTGACCCCGTTCACATAGAAGGGATTGGTGCGGCAGCGCGAGTCCATACCCTCGATCGGCGCGATGCACCAGCGCGAGAGGTTGCCCCAGTCGGCATCGTTGGCACCGATCGAGATCGTGATCAGGTCCGCGTCGGGACGCACCGCCTGGATCTGCGGCGGATGGACTCCATCCAAGCGCAGCTGCGGCACCGAGGTGATGTTCTCCCCTTTTGCGCCCGCACAGGCAACTGTGCGAAATGACGTCGCACCGATGGTCTTCGCGAGCAGGTTCGGGTAGGCAGTCTCCGAACGCGAGCACCCCCGGGACCTGGGTGAGCGTGGTCGGGCTGGCCGCTCGCGAATCACCCAGGGCGATGTAGGTGAGTGTCTTGCGCGCCGCGTTCGGCGGCGCGGCAAGCGCCGGAGCGGCACCGAGCCCCACGACGACGGACACGGCAATCACAGCAGTCACGACACGGGTCACGAAGGTGCGTGCGGAGGACGGCCCGCGAGAGGATCGCATGGACCGCATTCAACCAGGAGGTCCCGCTCCCGGCTCGATGTCATCCGTTCCGACGACTCGACGACCGATACACGAATCGACCCACTTGCGCATACGCCATCCGCTCGCTCAACCGCGAACTCAGCCTGCGCGCACCGTTGAACACATGCGCATCCTTCCCGACCACCGCGCGGACCCGACCGTCGAGCGCCGCGTCGATGATCCGACGCGCGGCCTTCTCCGGAGCCATCGCGAAACCCTTCGCGACGGCCTCGGGGGTGCCGAGGGCCTGAGAGGTCTTGCGCACGAGATCGGTCCAGATGGTGCCCGGGATGACAGTGGTCACGGTGACCTTCGACTTCTTCCCCCGAAGATCCTGCGCGAGGCCGTACGCGAAGAGCGCGACCGCGGCCTTGCTGGCCCCGTAGAACGCGGCGCCCGGGAACGGCGCGAGCCCGGACAGACTCGACGTGATGAGGATCAGTCCACCTTCGGGGCGCTGTTCGAGGTCGGGCAGGAAGGCCCGGGTGAGCCACACGGTGCCGAAGTAGTTGACGCGCATGAGCAGATCGACGCGGTCGTCGCCGACTTCCGCGATCGGCTGTGTGTCCTGAGCGATCCCCGCGATGTTGAACAACCCGTCGACCTGACCGACTTCGGCGCGCACGATCCCCGGAAACCGTTGCACCGCTTCGCGATCGCCGATATCGAGCACATGGGAACGGAAGCGGGACAAGTCCACCGCGAGCCGCCCGGTCTCAGCGAGACCGACCTCGTTGATGTCCGCGCCGACCACCGTCGCACCTCGAGAGACGAGATCGAGTGCGACACAACGCCCGATACCGTTGCCCGCGCCTGTCACCACGAAGATCTTGCCGCCGACGTCCACGCACCCTCCTCGACCGAACCGCTGCGGGCACCCTAGCAAGCGCTAGGTCGGCCCGCCCCGTTCGGGACTCTTCGGCCGAATTGGTTCGTGTCGGCACCGTGGTGATGTACTCGTGGCATGTCCACCCAGGTCCTGGCCGCCGATTCCTCTGTCGCGCTCCTCACCCTCGGCATCTCGCTGTATTCGATCGCGATCCTGGTGTGCCTCGGCATCGCGATCAACGCGGCCCGTTTCGGGCGCCGACGCCTGGCGATCACCATGGGGTGGGTGGTCGGCGTACTGACGGTCGCCGGCGTGATCGTGGCGATCCTCAGCAGCGTGCACGGAGGTTAGCGCGCCGTGTGAGCCCCGCCACTCCGGACCCACCACTGAGACAACTCTTGCATTATGCACCCGCCTGCAAGTTTGCAGGTTCTTGCAACTACCGTAGAGGAGTGCACCCCTCCGGACTCCGCGAGGCCAAGAAGGCCGCCACGCGCAAGGCGCTCGCGCGCGCCGTGCTCCGCCTGTCGATCCGCGACGGCATCGAACACGTGACCATCGACGCGGTGGCCGCCGAGGCGAACGTCTCGGTCCGCACCTTCCACAACTACTTCGGCGGCAAAGAAGACGCGCTTCTCCACTTCGTCGACTCCCTGCTGGATTCGGTCATCGAACGGATCGAGGCCCGACCGGCCGGCGAGAGCTTCTGGTGTTCGGTCCGGACCGCGCTCATCGAGACCGCCACCTCACTCGACGTCGGCGAGCCGGCCGAGATCGTCGCGCTGCTGCGACTTCTCGACACTGACCCGGCACTCACCGCCCGAACGCGCGACATCGACCTCGATCAGACGTTCGAGGCCCGACTTGCCCAGCTCTACGATCGCCGCGGCCAGCGGGCCGACGCGATGTACCCACACCTGGTCGTCCACACGGCGATCACCACCGCGCGGGTGGCCCTCGAGTACTTCGTGGCACGCAGCGAGCGCGCCGCACATGCGTCCGGCGGATCCATGCCACCCGTCCTGTCCACCGTGCTCGAGTCCGCCTTCGACCAGATGTCGGCCGGTCTGGGGCGTCCCGTCCCGCTTCTGAACGACCTGGCCGACGCATCCCACAAGGAGCCCTGACGTGGCAACACATATGTACCGACTCGGACGCTGGACGTACGAGAACCGTCTCAAGACGATCGCGATCTGGGTTCTCGTCCTCATCGGACTCGGTGTCGGCGCATCGCTGCTGGCCAAACCCGCGTCGGAATCGTTCTCCATCCCGGGCATCCCCTCGGAGAAGGCGCAGGACCTCATGGTCGAGCGCTTCCCCGGCGAGCCGTCTTTCGGCACCGACGTCAGCGTCACCTACGTGGTTCGGGCGCCCCAGGGTTCGACGCTGACCGAACCGCGGTACCAGCGGGCCATCGACGACATGGTCGTCGACCTCAAGAAGGTCGAGGCGGTCGAGAGCCCCGACTCGATCGTCAATCCGTTCGTCTCGTACGGCACCGAACAGTCCCCGGGCCGACTCAGAGAACTGTCCCAGACCTTCCAGGAGCGGACCTTCGGCAAGAGTGCCGCCGACGCGGCGGCCGATGCGCAGGCGACCTCGCCCATCAACTCCTCGACCACCGTCGCGCAATTCGGTACGTCCTTCGCCGTGGAGGCGTCGTCGGACATCACCGAGACGACCCGCGCGCAGATGGACGCCGTCGCCGAGGACGGACGAGCCGCGGGACTGACCGTCGAGATGAAGGGCACGGCCACCCAGCAGTTCGAGCTCGGCATCACCTCGGAGCTGATCGGCATCGGCTTCGGCGCGCTGATCCTGATCCTCACGTTCGCCTCCCTGGTCGCCTGGGGTATGCCGATCATCACCGCGATCGTCGGCGTCGCGATCGGCATGCTCGGCATCCAGCTGGGCACCCATTTCTTCGACCTCAGCAAGGAGACCCCGATCCTCGCGACGATGATCGGGCTGGCCGTCGGTATCGACTACGCGCTGTTCATCGTGTCCCGATACCGGCACGAGATCCATCGGTCGGCGAACCGCGCCGATGCGGCCGGCCGGGCTGTCGGCACCGCCGGATCGGCGGTCGTGTTCGCGGGCAGCACTGTCGTGATCGCATTGGCGGCGCTGGGGATCGTCAACATCCCGTTCCTCACCGCGATGGGTGTCGCAGCCGCGGCCACGGTGATCGTCGCGGTTCTGGTCGCCCTGACCTTGCTACCGGCCATTCTCGGCCTGTTCGGCGGCAGGACCTTCGGTGGGCGCCTCCCCCGGCTCAACGCACCCGACGTGGAACCGCACGAGACCGAACGCGTGCACAACGGTCAGCGCTGGGTCCAGCGGATCGTCGCCCATCCGCGTGCCGTCACCGCCGTGATCGTCGGCGTCCTCGTCGTACTCGCGGTCCCGATGACAGGTCTCAAGCTGGCACTGCCCAACGACGGGACGTCCGAGCCGTCGACGACGCAGCGGCAGGCGTACGACATGGTCGCCGAAGGCTACGGTCCGGGATTCAACGGGCCGCTCGTCGTCGTCGCCGACGGGCGCGGTATCGAGGACACCGGAGATCGCCTCCGCACCTTCGACACCCTCGTCGACGACTTCGCCCAGATCGAGGGTGTGGCAATCGCGCAGATCGGCGCGGGCGGGCTCAACGAGGCCCGCGACACCGCGAAGATCACCATCATTCCGTCGACCGCTCCGTCCGACGAGGCCACCCCGAAACTGGTCCAGACGCTGCGGGACATGGAACCGCGGGTCGCCGCGACCACCGGCATCTCCTATGGGGTGACCGGACAGACCGCGATCGAACTCGACATCTCCGAGCGGTTGTCCGACTCGCTGATCCCCTACCTGCTGGTGGTGGTCGGGCTGGCGTTCATCCTGCTGATCATCGTGTTCCGGTCGATCCTGGTGCCGCTCACCGCCGCGCTGGGCTTCCTGCTCAGTGTCGCGGCGACCTTCGGTGTCACCGTCGCACTGTTCACCGACGGCGCCCTGGGGATCGTCGGCAATCCGCAACCGGTGGTGTCGTTCCTGCCGATCATGTTGGTGGGCATCGTTTTCGGTCTCGCCATGGACTACCAGGTGTTCCTCGTGACGCGAATGCGGGAGGCCTACGTGCACGGCGCCGACGCCACGACCGCCGTCGTCGAGGGCTACCGGCACTCCGCACGTGTCGTGGCGGCGGCTGCGGCGATCATGATCTCGGTGTTCGCGGCGTTCATGTTGCAGGACATGGCCTTCATCAAGGTGATGGGCTTCGCGCTGGCCGCGGCCGTCTTCTTCGACGCCTTCGTCGTCCGCATGACGCTGATGCCTGCGGTGCTGACGGTGCTCGGCGACAAGGCGTGGTGGCTGCCGCGCTGGCTCGACCGCATCTTGCCCAACGTCGACATCGAGGGCGAGAACCTCAGGCTCGACGACTCCGGCCCCGCGACCCGCACCTCCCCCGAGGCCGAGGTCCGCGCCGGCCGGTGACCGCGACGGTCTCGTTCAGTCGACCTCGAACTCGCCCAGTTTCGACCACTCGTCGCCGCCGACGGTGGTGTTGATGATGTCCGGGGTCCGCTGCAGGTACTTGGGCAGCTCCTGCTGGGCCTGCTTGAAATGCGGAGAGGTCACGTGCGCCTCGGCCGCGTCGTCGTCGAATGCCTCGACCAGCACGTAGGTGTTCGGGTCGTCGAGCGAACGCGACCAGTCGAACCATTTGTTGCCCGGTTCGGCACGGGTCGCCTCGGTGAACTCACGTGACAGCTCGGGCCATTCGTCCGCGTACTCGGGCTTGATCGGCCATTTCACGACGATGAGGATCATGCCTCGACCCTAGTCCCCCGGCGGCGGCACGAGCGTCGCAAAATGCGACTGGGACCACTGTCCCAAAATGTCTCGGCGAGTGACCGCTTGCGGCTGGTGAGATTCACGAGACCTCGACCGCGTCAGGGCATAGAGTGTGAAACCACAACAAATGTCTTCACATCTTTGCTGCAACGGAGGCGACATGCCGGACATCACCAAGTTCTACATCGACGGCCAGTGGGTGGACCCCGTCGAACTCAACCTCATCGACGTGATCAACCCGGCCACCGAGAAGGCGGCGGGTCAGGTGGCCATCGGGACTGCCGCCGACGTCGACGCCGCGGTGGACGCCGCGCGCCGCGCCTTCGAGACCTGGGGCCAGACCACCGTCGAGGAGCGCCTCGAGGTCATCAACCGGATCATCGCCGAATACCAGAACCGCATGGGCGATCTGGCTGCCGCGGTCACCGAGGAGATGGGTTCGCCGGTCGGCCTCACCAACGCCGCCCAGGTGCCGATCGGCCTCGGCCACCTGATGACCGCCGCCGCGCAGCTGCCCGGTTTCTCGTTCAGCGAGGACCGCGGCGGGCACCGCATCGTCAAGGAGCCGATCGGCGTCTGCGGCTTCATCACGCCGTGGAACTGGCCGCTCAACCAGGTCATGTGCAAGGTCGCCCCGGCTCTGGCCACCGGCTGCACCATGGTTCTCAAGCCCTCCGAGGTGGCACCGTTCAGCGCCGCCATCGTGGCCGAGATCTTCGACGCCGCAGGCGTTCCCGCCGGCGTGTTCAACCTCGTCAACGGTGACGGACCCGGCGTCGGCGCGGCATTGGCCGCCCACCCCGACATCGACATGATCTCGTTCACCGGCTCCACCCGCGCCGGCATCGAGGTCGCCAAGACCGCCGCGCCGTCGGTCAAGCGCGTCGCCCAGGAACTCGGCGGCAAGAGCCCGAACATCATCCTCGACGACGAGGACTTCGCGAAGAACGTCGCAGGCGGCATCGCGGCGATGATGATGAACTCCGGCCAGTCGTGCAACGCGCCCAGCCGCATGCTCGTGCCGTCCTCGCGTCTCGACGAGGTCGCCGAGATCGCGAAGTCGGTCGAGCCGAACATCACCGTCGGCGATCCGACGACCGAGGTCCAGCTCGGCCCGGTGGTCTCCGAGGCGCAGTTCGAGAAGATCCAGGGCCTCATCGAACGCGCGATCGCCGACGGCGCCACCCCGGTCATCGGTGGTGCGGGTCGTCCGGAAGGTCTCGAGACCGGCTACTACGTCAAGCCGACGGTGTTCACCAACGTCACCAATGACATGGAGATCGCCCGCACCGAGGTGTTCGGTCCGGTGCTCGTCGTCATCGGCTACGACTCGATCGACGAGGCGATCAAGATCGGCAACGACACCGAGTACGGCCTCGCCGGTTATGTGTCCGGCAAGGACCTCGACGAGGTCCGCCGCATCGGTTCGCGCATCCGCGCGGGTTCGATCGGACTCAACGGTGCCACCGTCGACCCGGTCGCGCCGTTCGGTGGTTACAAGAAGAGCGGCAACGGTCGCGAATGGGGCGACTACGCCTTCGACGAGTTCCTCGAGGTCAAGTCGCTGCTCGGTTACGGCGCCTGACGCCTCTGGCCTCGGCCACTCTCTCTCACCGCACCGGCGGGCGCCTCCCATTGCGGATGCGCCCGCCGCTGTGTTCGTCCGGTTCCCCGTCGGAGCCCGGCCCGTACTATGGCCCGGACAACTCTGGTGGGCGTCGATGACAAGCGTCACCCATCAACAGTGGTCGGGGGAAAGAATCGCGCACCGCGCGTACAGGGGTGGAAGTGTTCCGAAATGCCGTTCACGCGGCGGGGGTCGTCGCGTGTCTGATGTCGTTGTGCCTGGTCGTGTCCGGGCCTGCTCACGCGTCGCCCCAGCAGGCACGCATCGTCTCGGTCGTACAGGAGTCCGACACGCGCGCGGCAGTCTGGGTGCACTCGGCGGCGATGAACAAGAACATCAAGGTGTTCGTTCTCACGCCGCGTACCAGGACCGGTCCGCGGCCGACGCTGTACCTGCTCGACGGGGCCGGCGCCCGCGGGCACAACAGCGGTTGGCGGGAAGCCGGCGGGGTCGAGGAGTTCTTCGCCGACAAGGACGTCAACGTCGTGCTCCCGACCGGAGCCTATGGGACCTTCTACGCGGATTGGGAGCGACGCGATCCCACGGTCGGTAAACCGATGTGGGAGACGTTCCTGACAAAGGAGTTGCCGCCGCTCATCGACGCGCGGTTCGACACGACCGGGTCCCGAGGAATCGCCGGGGTCTCGATGGGTGGCCAGGCGGCGTTCACCCTGGCGATCCGCGCCCCGGCCCTCTACCGTGCCGTCGCCTCGATCAGCGGCTGTCCGCCGGTCTCCACCGCCCACGGCGAATCGTATGTGCGCGCAACTCTCGCCCGCGGCGGCGCGAACGCGGACAACATGTGGGGTCAGACCGGCTCGCGCGGATGGCGGGATCACGATCCCGCCCGCCACCTCGACCGTCTCCGCGGCAAGGCGTTGTACCTCTACTCGGGTGCGGGCCGACTCGGACCCGCCGACATCAAACGCAACGTGTCGCCCGAAGAGGGCCTGTACCAGGTGGTCCTCGCCGCGTCGTCGGCCTTCGAGATCGCCACCAGCGACTGCTCGCAACGATTCGCGGGACAGCTGCGGGCTGCTGGGTTGCCCTTCACCGATGCGATGCAGACCGTCGGAACTCACCACTGGTACTACTGGGCGAAAGAGCTGCCCCGTATGTGGAAGGCGATCGAGCCGTCCCTGTGAGGGCCGGCGCGTGGGTACGATCCACATTCATGCTGATCCCCACCCATCCCGACTCCACGACCGTCCTCGATGTCGAGGTGACCGGGTCCGGCGAACCGCTCCTGCTCATCGCGGGAATGTCAGCGCATCGGGAGATGTGGACCGATGAACTCCTCGGCGCACTCACCCGGCACTTCGAGGTCGCGGTCTACGATCACCGCGGCATCGGCGGGAGCAGTCGGGCCGAGGGCGCGTTCACCATCGCCGATCTCGCCGGCGACGCGTCTGGCGTGCTCGACGGACTCGGCTGGGACACCGCGCACGTCCTGGGCACCTCGATGGGCGGCATGGTCGCCCAGGAGCTCGTCCTCGCCCATCCCGATCGTGTGCGCAGCCTCGTCCTCGGCTGCACCACGGCGGGCGGACCGGGGGCCATCGGCACGTCCGGTGCCCTGCGTCTCGTCGAGGCCATCGCTTCCCGGGATGCCGCGCGGGTCGCCCGAACCGCCTTCGAGGTCAACCTCTCCCCGGAATTCTGCTCCGGTGACGGCGCATTCGATCGCTTCACCCGGTCCTCGACGCTACGCAAGGTGCCATCGGCGGTGGTCGCCTATCAGGCCGCGGCCTGTGGCGGCCACGACACCCGCGACCGGTTGGCCACCATCAGCGTGCCGACCACCGTCATCCACGGTGACGTCGACGAGGTCATCGGGGTCGCCGAGGGCGAACGGCTCGCCGCCGGGATCCCCGGCGCCACGCTGGAACGCTGGCCCGGCGTCGGGCACATGTTCTGGTGGGAACGTCCGGAGCAGACCGCCGAGATCACGATCCGCACCGCGAAGTCGGCGCGCGCGTAACGCCCGTCGGGTCGTCGAACGACATTCTTGACATCGGCACCGACCGCGATCTTCGGGTGGCCGCGTACGTCAGGAGTTCTATGTCGCATTCATCCAAGATCCGTCGTCTCTCGTCTCGGCAACGCATCCTGACCGGCATCTCGGTCGTCGCGATCCTCACCCTCGGCCTGTTCGGGGCGAGCACGTTGCTCAACTCGTCGAACACGGCCAGCGCCCTGCGCGGCCATCCGGAGGTGTTGCGCCCGGGCTGCACCTGGGACCAGTCCGGATACTTCGTGCAGAACTGCAAGGTCTGGTCGGAATCCCAGCAGCGCGACGTGATCGTGCAGATCCGCGCGTCGAGCGGCAGCGACAGCGGCGTCTACCTGCTCGACGGCATGCGGGCCAGCGAGACTCGCTCTGCCTGGACCACCGACGTCCAGGCGGCCCGCGTCTACGACGCCAAGGCCGACACCACGCTGGTCATGCCGGTGGGCGGCGCGTCGTCGTTCTACACCGACTGGGACGGCGGTGCGGGCGACAACAACACCGTCATCAAGCAGGAGACCTTCCTGACGTCCGAACTGCCTGCGTACCTCGAGAAGGAGTTCGGGGTGGCGCGCAACAACAACGCGATCGTCGGTCTCTCGATGTCGGGCGGTCCCGCGGTCACGCTCGCCGAACGGCACCCGGAGCAGTTCAAGGTGGTCCAGGCGATGTCGGGTTACTACCAGACCGACAATCCGATCGGCGCCCTCGGCGTCTTCGCGACGCAGAGCCTGGTGTCGAACTACGTCAGCGGCGTGGTCAACATGTGGGGCGCGCCGGGCGGAGACCGCTGGACCGACAACGACCCGTCGAAGAACGTCGGCAAGCTCGCCGAGAACGGCCAGGTCCTGATCATCTCGTCGGGCAACGGGTTCCTCACCCCGTCCGAGATGGCGAAGCTCGCGCCCCAGGATCAGATCTCGGCGATCGCACTCGAGATCCTGTCCGCGGTGTCAACCGTCCTGATGCAGCTGCAGGCCAAGCAGTCCGGTGCATCGGTGATCTCGCTGCCCAACTACGGCGGTCACACCTGGGAGAACTGGGGCCGCGCCCTCGGCGACGGCAAGGGGCACGTACTCGAGGCACTGCGCAACAATCCGCCGGTCACGGAGAAGACGACGGTCGTCTCGGCGTCGGGCAGCCCCGACCCCGAGGGCCCCGCGAAGGTCACCATGGCGGCGAAGAATGCCGCCACGGCCTCCCCCGCACTCGACGCCTCGGTCCTGGCCGCGCTGCAGTCGACGGACGCGTCCAGCGCATCCTCGGGGACCCCGGCGGCGTCCGAATCAGCGGCCTCGTCCGAGGCCTCGGGATCGGCTGCCCCGTCGACCGGTGACGTGTCGGCGTCGGTGCCCGCAGCACCCGAGTCGGCAGCGGCCGAATCTGCCGCGCCCGCAGAGGAATCGGCCCCAGAGGAATCGGCCGCGGCAAGCACGACGAAGCCCACGATCCCGCAGCTCGCGCCGACGGGACCGGCCCGGTCGGACGGGTCTGTCCCCTCGACGACCACGACCACCACGCCAGGGCGGTGACCCGACTTCGCTCGCAGCCGTTAGCGTTACGGCGTGAACTCTGACTTGGCCGACCTGGTCGGCACCGACACGATCGCCGTGGTGGTCGCCTCTGGGGCGATCCTGGTCTGGGGCCTGGCGCTCGGAGTGTGGAAGTACCACGGGATCCGCACGTCGCCCGAGCACAGCGCGCATGTGTACGTCGACATCGCTCACCGTGCGGCACTGATGTACTCGTTCGCGACCCTCGTCCTCGCCGCGCTGGTCGAGCTGAGTGCGTTCGCGCCGGTCGTCAACGTGCTGGCCGCGGCGGTCCCGATCGTGTTCTTCGTCGCCGCGATCGCGTCGTACTGCATCCACGGCGCACTCCGCGACACCACCAATCAGTTCGAGAAGCCGATGCCGGGGACGTACCTGTTCATGGTCGCGCTGATCGTCGGCGAGATCGGCGGAGTGCTGGTCCTGCTCGCCGGGGTCGTCGTGCGGCTGGCCTGATCGGCCGGCACGCCGTCACCAGTCGGCGGGTGTGTGCACCCGCAGCCAGGTCACGACCTCGTCGAGGACCACGTCCTGCTCGGGCTCGTTGAAGATCTCGTGGAACAGGTCGTCGTAGATGACGAGTGTCTTGTCCTCCGAACCGGCGAGCCGCTCGACGAGCTCGCTGCCCTTCGGGTCGGTGAGGGCGTCGGCGCCGCCGTGCATCACGAGCAGCGGCAGCTGCAGCAACGGCAGACGCTGCGGGAACGACTGCATGGTGGAGATCATCGCCCCACCGAGACCGGCCGGGATCTTGCCACGCGTCACGAGCGGATCGGCGTCGTAGGCCGCCACCACGGACGGATCGCGGGAGATGCTCGTCGAACTCAACGCGGTGGTCGGCAGCCCGGGCGCGATCTTTCCGATCACCGGCGCGATCTTGACGGCCAGCGGAGACAGGTCGTCCCCGGGGAGCACGGCAGCCCCCGACAGGATCAGGCCGTCGAGCTTCTCCTGATGGTCGAGCGCGTAGTCGAGGGCGATGCAACCACCCATGCTGTGTCCGATCAGGAAGGTCGGGAAGGCCTCGTCGGCGACGTGGGCGATGACGGTGTCGAGATCGCCGGTGAATTCGCTGAACCGACGCAGCCGCATCCGCTTGCCGCCAGAGCGTCCGTGTCCGACATGGTCGGGGATCGCCACGAGAAATCCCGCGTCGACGAGACGCTGCGCCAGATGTCCGTACCGTCGGCCGTGTTCGGCGAGTCCGTGCGCGATGACCACGACACCGCGCTTATCACCTTCGGGGCGGTGGACATCGTAGACGATGTCCTGGCCGTGTGGACCGCGAAAACTGTGTTCTTCCGGTGTCATTGCCTGTTCTCTCGTCCGTGGAGCCGTTGGAGCCGTTGTCTCGTCAGTGCAGGCCCAGCCGTGCCACGACCGACTTTCCTGCCGATTCGAGCATGCCGAGCGGACGTAGTGCGGCCTCCCCGATCCCGACCATCGCCTCGACGCGTGCGACGACCCGTTCGAGCCGGGCGACGACGTCGGACATCCGGTCGACAGTCGCGTCCACCTGATCGAGTGTTCCCGACATCCGCGCGAGCGTCGCGTCGAGTTTCTCGATCGTCGCGTCCAGATTGCTCATCGTCGGGCCGAGTCCCTCCAGGGTCTCACCCATGTCGGCGAGGATTCCCTCGAGCTGCTCCACCGTCATATCGGCATTGAGCGCTGCCTGCGCCAGCTTCTTGATGCGCTGCCGCTCGGGTGGCTTCGAAGACGCGGTGTCGACCATGGGCTGGATTATCACCCACCACGCGCACGGCGGGAGACCGAACGAGCGAGGAATAGCCCGCCACCCCGCGCGGTTGACCCACACAGAGTCACTCAAATTTGAGTGACTTGTCGACCGAAGGAGCACACCATGCCTGCCGTCTCCGCCGACACCTTGTCGTTGACGCGCCTGTCCTCGCCCGGGTTCGACGCCATCGAGCGTCCCGTCCGATCCGTCACCCGCGGACCGCGCGGCTACGAAGGAGAAGGGTTTCCGGTGGTGCGCGCCTTCGCGGGCGTCTCCCCCGCCGAACTCGATCCGTTCATCCACATGGACCAGATGGGTGAGGTCGACTACGAGCCCGGCGAACCGCGCGGCACCTCCTGGCATCCGCACCGCGGCTTCGAGACGGTCACCTACATCATCGACGGCCGCTTCGCGCACCAGGACTCCGCGGGCGGTGGCGGCCTCATCGAGGACGGTGCGACGCAGTGGATGACGGCGGGCTCCGGCATCCTGCACATCGAGACGCCGCCGGCCGAGTTGGTGGAGTCCGGCGGACTGTTCCACGGCATCCAGCTGTGGGTCAACCTCCCGGCCGAGAACAAGTTCCTCCCGCCGAACTACCAGAACCTCGAGGGCGGCCAGGTGGGCCTGGTGACCTCGCCCGACGCCGGGTCGCTGATCCGGATCATCGCCGGTGATATCGAGGGACACCGCGGACCGGGCTCCACACACACCCCGATCACGATGGCCCACGCCACGGTGCAACCCGGTGCGGCGGTGTCGATCCCGTGGAATCCCGAGTTCAACGCGCTGGTGTACGTGTTGTCCGGCCGCGGACGCGTCGGCGCGGAGGGACGTCCGATCGAGCAGGGCTCCCTCGCGGTTCTCGGCAAGGGTGATCGCATCACCGTGGCCGCCGACGGTGCGCAGGACAGCAACCGCCCTGCCCTGGAGGTTCTTCTTCTCGGGGGCCGACCTATCCGCGAACCCGTCGCGCAGTACGGTCCGTTCGTGATGAACACCCGTCAGCAGCTCATCGAGGCCATGGAGGACTATCAGGCCGGTCGGCTCGGCGTCGTCCCGCCGGATGCACTGATGCCGCACACCGTTCGCTGATCCATGGCCACCGATTCCGATGACCTGCAGGGCGCGTGGCGCGTCTTCATCGAGACCGCCGCGCGCCTGCAGACCATGCTCGACGACGATCTGCGAGCCGGCACCGGGATGAGCCTCGCCGACTACAGCGTGCTGCTCGTCCTCCACGAGAGCGAGGGCGGCAGATTGCGTATGCGAGATCTGGCGCACCGCATGGTGTTCTCCACGTCGCGACTCTCGTATCAGGTCGATGCGATGGTGAAACGTGGCTGGCTGCAGCGGGAACGCGCCACCGAGGACAGGCGCGGCAGCTACGCGGTACTCACCGAGGAGGGACGCTCCGCGTTCCGGAGTGCCGCCCGCGACCACCACCAATGCGTCGATGCACTGTTCTTCTCGGCGCTCCGGCCGTCGGACGGACGCGAGCTGCGAGCGGTGATGGAACGACTCGCCGCCCACCTCGACACCATTCATCCGAGAACCCAGGAGACCTGATGTCATTCACCATCATCCGGGCCGACGAACGTCATCACTGGCGCAACGAATGGCTCGAGTCCTGGCAGTCGTTTCCGGCGACGGGCAACTTCGATCTGGCGGCGAACGCCCACGGAGTCCTGCTGGTGCACAACGACGATCGGGTCGACGCGGGCGAAGGACTCGACCGGCATCAGCACCGTGACGCCGAGATCGTCACCTGGGTCCTCGACGGCGCACTACGCCACCGTGATTCCGCCGGAAACGACGGCATCCTGAAACCCGGGATCGTGCAACGCATGACTGCGGCCGCGGGATCTCCCACAGCGAGAGCAACGCCACCGGCCGTCTGGACGGCACCGATCTGCGCGTGGTCCAGATGTGGGTTGCTCCGGAGGAGACCGGCCTCGAGCCCGGCTACGCCGAGGCCGACGTCACCGCCGCGTTGGCGACCGGCGACCTCGTGGTCGTCGTCTCCGGGCTGTCCCGCCACGCGACCACGACACCGGTGACCATCAACAACTCCACCGCCGCCCTGCATGTGGCGCAGATGCCCGCCGGCCGGACCGTGACTCTTCCCGCCTCCCCCTACGGCCACCTCTACGTGGCGCGAGGGGAGGTGGAACTGGCCGGCGACGACCGACTCCTCGAAGGCGATGCGGTGCGCACGAGAAACGCCGGCGAGATCTTCCTGCACAGCTCCGGCGGAGCCGAGATCCTGTTCTGGGAGATGCACGCCGGCGTCGCCTGAGGCTCAGCCGAGTTGCGGGATCACCTTCGACGCAACGAGTTCGAGGTGATCGAGATCGTCGAGGTCCAGGGTCTGGAGATACATCCGGGTGATCCCGAGCTCGCGATAGCTCTCGATCTTCGCGACGACCTCGTCGGGCGTCCCCGCGGCGCCGTTCTCGCGCAGTTCCTCCGGCTCCCGGCCGATCGCCTCGGCACGGCGCCGGAATTCGGCTTCGTCACTGCCACAACACAAGACGAGCGCACCCGAATAGGTCATGGTCTCGGGACGACGCCCCGCCGCGGCGCAGGCCGCGCGCACGTTGCCGATCAGCTCACGTGCGACGTCCACGGGCTGGAACACCACGTTGAACTCGTCGGCGAATCGTGCCGCCAGTGCCGGCGTGCGCTTCTTTCCGCTGCCGCCGACGATGATCGGCGGACGGGGGCGCTGCACCGGCTTCGGCAGCGCCGGTGAGTTGCTGAGCTGGAAATGCTCACCGCGGTAGTCGAATCGGCTTCCCTCGGGCGTACCCCACAGACCGGTGATGATCTCGAAGCTCTCCTCGAGCCGGTCGAACCGTTCCTTCAGCGACGGGAACGGGATGCCGTACGCCTCGTGCTCGGGCTCATACCAGCCCGCACCGAGACCCAGTTCGATTCGGCCGCCGCTCATCTGGTCGACGTTGGCCACCGCTATCGCGAACGGGCCCGGCAGGCGGAAGGTGGCCGACGAGACCAGTGTGCCCAGTCGAATCCGCGACGTCTCCCGCGCCAGCCCGGCCAGCGTGATCCACGCATCCGAGGGTCCGGGCAGTCCGTCGCCGCCCATGCCGCTGAAATGGTCGGAGCGGAAGAAGGCGTCGAATCCGAGTTCCTCGGTCGCCTTCGCGACTGCGAGCAGCTGATCGTAGGTCGCGCCTTGCTGGGGTTCGGTGAAGATTCGCAATTGCACGGTTTCAACTTACGCGCAGTGGGCATTCACCAGGTGCGGCGCGAGTTCTCCGCGGCCCATCCGGCACCGCGGTGAATCCGAATCGCTTGAGCTCGACACCCAACCCAGTACTCGGCCGAGTACTCGACAAAGGAGTCCTAAATGAAGACAGTTGCGCGTACAGCCCTCGGTTTCGTCGTCGCTGCCGCCGGGGCGACCGCGGTATCGCTCGCCGCCTCGCCGTCGGCCGGTGCAGCCCCCGCGGTGTGTCCCGCTCTGCCTGGTCAGACCTCCTCCATGGCCTCGTGCAGCGCCGAGTCCGGCCCCACCGGTCTGGCACTGGCCATCACCGACAACGGCGGCAAGGCCACCTCCGAGGCGAACAACTTCGCCGGCCCCGCGGCGATCGCGCTCGGGCCCGGTGCCACTGTCACCATGACCGGCGACCGCGCCGGACTGGCCATCGGTATCGCAGGACCCGGCGCCGAGGTGGTCGTCGACGGCAAGAACGGCCCCACCTGCAAGGGCGGCCCTGCATTCGCCGGTGACTTCCAGACCTTCAAGGGCTGCAGGTCCTAACTCTCGGACAGCCGAGAGAACGGTTTCGTGCCTTCGGGTGCGGAGGGCGACCGGCCTGGAGTCCCAGGGTCGGCCTGCCTCCACCGTCTCCCCGGGCATGACGCCGCCGGTCAGACGAACAACCCGCGGAGATAAGCCGCCTGCCCGATGTGCTGGGCATCGTCGTCGACCACGCTGACCAGGCGGACACCGAGCGTCACCGGCGGGTCCCAGTTGGTGTCGACGATCCGATCCAGATCCGAATCCGTCAGCGACGCAATGTAGTCGACGCTGACCGCGTGCGTGGCGTCGTAGTAACCGCGGAGCAATTCCGCATCGTCGACGACAACCCGCGCCACGTCCTCGGCCGAATGGCCGTACCCGCTGTCGGCCGGCGAGAACGGCAGGTCGAATCGATCGACCCAACCGCCGCTCACCCATACCTCGTCGGTGTCGGCGACGTCGGCGATGTGCGAATCCTGAACGCGCGTCAGGTGCCACACCAGCCAGGCGATCGTGTTCGCTCCCGACGCCGGTGCCCGATTAAGGATGTCCGGCTCGATATCGCTGAGCAGCGCATGAACATTCCCGGCGACCCGTCCGAGACCGTCGATTAACACATCTGTGGCGCGCATGCGGCAAGTTTAGTTCGCCGTGCGCGCAAGGATGGCGAGTCCGCCGATCCGTCAGCATCATTCCTCCGGTGTCTGAACAGAACCAGCCTGCCGTGACCCCCGCCGACGGCTCGCGCTCCACCCGTAAGATCCGCTTCAACGCCTTCGACATGAATTGCGTTGCGCACCAGTCCCCCGGCCTGTGGCGCCATCCGAGCGACCGGTCGTGGAACTACAACACCATCGACTACTGGGTCGACCTCGCCCGGCTCCTGGAAACCGGCGGCTTCGACGGCCTGTTCATCGCCGACGTCCTCGGTACCTACGACGTCCTGTCCGGCACCGACGAGGCAGCGATCCGCCAGGGCGCCCAGATCCCGGTCAACGACCCGCTGCTGCTGCTGGTTTCCGCGATGGCACACGCAACCCAGCACCTCGGGTTCGGCGTCACCACCGGCACCGGTTTCGAACACCCCTATCCGTTCGCACGTCGTCTGTCGACGCTCGACCACCTCACCCGCGGTCGCGTCGGCTGGAACGTCGTCACCGGTTACCTGCCATCGGCCGCACGCAACATGGGTGCCGACGATCAGCTCGAACACGACGACCGCTACGACCAGGCCGACGAGTACCTGACCGTGCTCTACAAGCTGTGGGAGGGCTCCTGGGAACGGGACGCGGTACGCCGCGACCGCGAGGCGGGCATCTTCGCCGATCCGGCCAAGGTCCACCACATCGGACACCACGGTGAGCACTACACCGTTCCCGGCATCCACCTCTCCGAGCCGTCGCCACAGGGTTCGCCGGTCATCTACCAGGCGGGCGCCTCACCACGCGGTCGCCGTTTCGCCGCGGAGAACGCCGAAGCCGTCTTCGTCGCCGCACCCACCAAGGCGATCCTGCGCGACGTCGTGAGCAAGATCCGCGAGGAACTCGTCCTGGCCGGACGAGATCCCTACGACGCCAAGATCTACACGCTGCTCACCATCATCACCGATTCGACGCCCGAGGCTGCTCGCGCGAAAGCCGCTGAGTACCAGTCCTATGCGAGCGAAGAAGGTGCGCTGGTCTTCATGTCCGGGTGGATGGGCATCGACCTCGCGAGCTACGACATCGACGAGCCGATCGGCAACGTGCACAGCAACGCCATCCAGTCGGCGGTGGCCGCATTCCAGCAGGCCACCGAGAGCGGCGAGGAATGGCGTGTCCGTGACATCGCGGCCTGGGGCGGCATCGGCGGCATGGGCCCCGTCCTGATCGGATCGGGCGACGAGGTCGCCGAACAGCTGCAGGACTGGGTGAACGAGACCGACGTCGACGGCTTCAACGTCGCCTACGCGGTCACACCTGGTTCCTTCGAGGACATCGTGACCCAGGTGATACCCGCGCTCGAGCGTCGCGGCGTCTACGACCGCGAGTACGTCCCGGGTACGCTGCGCCACAAGCTTTTCGGCCGCGGCGATCACTTGCCCGAGAGCCATCGCGGTTCGACCTACCGCGTCGGCGGCGTGAACTCGACCATCGACGACTCGATCCGTGAGCGCAACCGCCTCACCACCATCGGCACGAAGTGATCAAGACCGCACGATGATCGAAGTCGTTGGACTCACCAAGATCTTCGGGGTCGGTTCGCCGAACCCCACCACCGTGCTCGACGACGTCGAGTTCACCGTCGCCTCCGGCGAGATCTTCGCCGTCGTCGGCCCGTCCGGCGCGGGCAAGAGCACGCTCGCACGCTGCCTCAACCTGCTGGAGCGCCCGACGTCAGGCAAGGTCGTCGTCAACGGCGAGGACCTCACCGCCCTCGGCACCTCCGGACTCCGCGATGCCCGACGACGCATCGGCACGGTCTTCCAGTCGGCCAGTCTGCTCTCGCGGCGGACCGCAGCGCAGAACGTCGCCCTTCCGCTCGAGTACCTGGGCGCGACAAAGGCTTCCACCACGTCGCGGGTCGCCGACCTGCTCGACCTTGTCGGCCTGTCCGACAAGGCGAATCTGTACCCCCACCAGCTCTCCGGCGGGCAGCGCCAGCGCGTGGGCATCGCCCGCGCCCTGGCGCTGAAGCCGTCGGTGCTGCTGTCGGACGAGGCCACCTCCGGACTCGACCCGGCCGCCACCGACACCATCCTGGAACTCCTGACCGAGGTCCGGAACGAACTGGGTCTGGCAGTCGTGTTCATCACCCACGAGATGGACACCATCGTGCGCGTCGCCGACACCGTCGGCCGACTCGACCACAGACGCATCGTCGAGCACGGACGCCTCGAGAAGTTGGTACTCGATCCCGATTCGGTCCTCGGACGCGCACTTCGACCCCGCGGGCCCAGCGCATCCGCGACCGCCGACCAGGTCGCGGTCACCGTGGTCTACAACTCGACGACGGTGCCCGCCGACTGGCTCACCCGCCTCGGCAAGTCCCTGGACATCTCGATCTCGGTGCTCGGTGCGAACGTCCAGACCATCGACGGCACCGCCTTCGGCGATCTCACCGTCTCCGTCCCGAACGGCCACGTGTCCGCATTCGTCGGCGCGGCAGGCGGACTCGGACTCGCCGCGCGAGTGGTCGAGCGCCGTCCCCGGACACGAGCGAGGTCGACGTCGAGAAGAAGAATGCGGAGGTGGCGGCATGAGCACGATCAACCTGGCCGGCATCACCGTTCCGCTCGACGAGATCTCCGATCTGCTGCTCCCGGCGTTCGTCGACACCGTCCTGATGGTCAGCATCGTGATGGTCGTCGTCCTCGTCGTCGGCGTCCCGCTCGGCGCACTGGTCCACAACCTCGCTGCCGGTGGCCTTTTCGAGAACCGGGCACTGCACACACCGTTGTCCTGGATCATCAGCATCGGACGGTCGTTGCCGTTCCTGGTGTTGATGACGGCGATCATCCCGTTCACCCGCCTCGTCACCGGCACCAACATCGGCATCGCCGCGGTGGTCCCGATGTCCATCGCCGGTATCGCCTTCTTCACCCGCATCGTGGAGAACTCGCTGCGGTCGGTCCCGGCGTCGACGATCGACGTGGCCCGCGCATCGGGCGGCTCCAACGCCCAGATCATCTGGAAGGCACAGGTTCCCGAGGCCCTGCCGAACATCGTGGGTGGTCTGACCATCAACACCATCGCGATGATCGAATACTCGACCATTGCCGGCACGATCGGCGCCGGCGGCCTCGGCTACGTGGCGGTGACCTACGGCTACCAGCGCTTCGACCAGGGCGTCATGGTCGCCATGATCATCGTGCTGGTGATCACCGTGGCGTTGATCCAGCTGGCCGGCGACGCACTCGCGCGCAGCCTCAACCCGGTGACCTCCAAGCGCGTCAACCACTGACCGACGCGCCTTCACGCCAGAGCCCCTCGTCTCACTTTCACCACTCTTGAAAGGTTCACGCATGTCCCAGGACACCGGTTCCGCCACTGACGTGTCGGACAAGTCGCCCGAAACTCCGCCGCCCGCAGGCAATTCCGACATCGAGATCTCCACGCGTCGCCGCTGGCCGCTGATCGCCGGCGTCCTCGTCGTCGTCGCCGTCCTGGCCGGCGTCCTCGGCTGGCGGTTCCTCGGCTCGGATTCGACCTCCCCCAACGAGACCCCTGGTGCGACGCTCACCGTCGTCACCGCCGAGGGCAACGCCGCCGAGCAGGCGCTCGTCGAGTACATCGGCAACGAGGTCGCGCCCCGATACGGGATCAAGGTCGCCTTCAAGGGGCTCGCCGACTCGACCACGCTCAACCGCGCAGTCAGCGACGGTGAGGTCGCGGGTACCGTCTACCAGCACAAGCTGTGGCTGTCCCAGGTGCTCGAGGCCAACCCCGACTTCAAGGAAGTCGCGGCCACCCCGGTCTTCCGTTGGGGCTTCGGCATCTGGTCGGACAAGTACAAGAACGTCCAGGACCTCCCGCAGAACGCGAAGGTCTCGCTGTACTCCGATCCCGCGAACGAGGCACAGGGCCTGTGGCTGCTGGAGCGCGCCGGCCTGATCACCCTCAAACCGGGCATCGACAAGTGGACGGCGACCCAGAAGGACATCGCCACCAACCCGCGCAACCTGCAGTTCGTGCTGCTCGACTTCGCCGCTCAGTCCCGGTCGCTGGCCGATCTCGACGCGACCGTCGGCTACACCGAGTACTACCTGGCCGCGAACATCCCGATCGAGAAGCAGATCTACGCTCCCCCGGCCCCCGACGAGTTCGCCGGACAGCTCACCATCGGCACCGAGTGGGAGAACACCGACAACATCAAGAACCTCGTCGCCGCGTTCAAGGATCCCGCGGTGCAGGAATTCCTGCGCATCGATCCGCAGGTGAAGAACATTCTCCTTCCCTTGTAGGCCACCATTCCGTGACGCGTGTTCACACCGGGCGCCCGGGTCGCACACCACGACCAGGGCGCTTACGCATAGGCTCACCGGCGTGGAGCGCACACATCACGGTCATTCACATTCGCTGACCGACATCTCCCACATGCTGTCCCCGTTCGCGCGGTGGCTGGTCATCGGGACCCTGGCGGTCACCGCGGTGGCTGTGACGATCGGAATGATCGTTCTCTGGCCGTCGGATTCCGAGCATCCGGTGCCCACGCAGTTCCGGGCGGCCGACGGCGGCTCGATCCAGACGGTCGACGGCGAGGTCGTCGACCAGTTCCGCGCGAACTGTCTCAACCCGGCGGCGGGGTCGGTGCTCGAGACCGCCGACATCCCCGTCAACCCGGTCGCCGGCGGGCCCTGCATCCTGAACGCGGTCCGCATCGACTCGGGTGAGGCCGCCGGCCGGTACACGGTGTTGGAGATCCCCACGAAGGGTGCACAGTCGGGGACCGAACCGGGACCCGAGGGCACGCCGACCCCGGGCGCGAGCGACGAGCCGCAGGCCGGTCAGCCGACGCTCCACGTCGGCGATGCGATCCGGCTCTCGACGGTGCCCGGACCGGAAGGCAACCGGTACACCTTCTTCGACTTCCAGCGCGGCACGGCCACGATCGTCTGGGCGATCCTCTTCATCGCGGCCATCGTGCTGGTCGCGGCGTGGCGCGGATTCCGCTCGATTCTCGGCCTCGCCTTCGCCTTCGTCGTCCTCGGCGGGTTCACCCTGCCGGCCATCCTCGATGGATCATCCCCGGTCGCGGTGGCGGTGGTGTCGTCGGCGGCGATCCTGTTCGTGGTGCTCTACCTCGCACACGGCGTCAGCCTCCGTACGAGTTCGGCCCTGCTCGGCACGTTGACCTCACTGCTGATGGCCGGCCTGTTGAGCTGGCTGGCGATCGAGACGATGAACCTGACCGGTTTGTCCGGCGACCAGACCACCAATCTGCAGGTCTATCAGGGCAACATCTCGGTCAGCGGTCTACTGCTGGCCGGATTCATCATCGGCACGCTCGGCGTCCTCAACGACGTGACGATCACCCAGGCGTCCGCGGCCTTCGAACTGGCCGCCGCGGGCGAACCGACCCGGCTCGCGACCTTCAAGGCCGCGATGCGCGTGGGACGCGACCACATCGCGAGCACCGTCTACACCCTGGTCTTCGCCTACGCCGGCAGCGCCCTGCCGCTGATGCTGCTCTTCTCGGTCGCCCAGCAACCCCTCGGAGGTCTGCTCACCACTGACGTGGTGGCCGTCGAACTCGCGCGGTCCTTCGTCGGCGGTATCGCGATCGCCTTGTCGGTTCCGCTGACCACCGCGATCGCCGCGGCCCTCTGCCGACCGGCGGGCATGCCGTCACCCGCGGCGAGCTGAGGGGAGTTCAGCACCGTCCCTTGGGCAGCTCGGCCAGGTTCTTGCCGAGCCAGTTGCCCAGTCGCGTGAGCATCTTGGTGCCGTCGGTGAACGACCCGCTGCGTGGGATCGCCGCCATCGAGACCGCGACCTGGCCGTCGACCGTGCTGATGATGCCGAGCTGACGCACGAGATGACCACCGGTTCTGGACGTGGCCGGACCCCAGCCGCCCTTGACGGCGGTCACCGCCCCCTTGTTCCGGCCGACCCTGGCGATGCCCCACTGCTGGTTCGGGGCGACGTCGCTCATCAGCCGGATGATGTGCTCGCTGCCGGGCAGGCAGGGTAGATGCGCGCCGAACAGGGCCTGGTCGCGCAGAGCCCAGGAGGTGTACCCCGGATACGACGCCGGGGTGTCGATCTCCGAGGAGACGTGCGTCCGGGTGTCGTGTCCTTCGCGCAGCACGGCGGTCACCGCGTCGACGGAGGCGCGCCCGCCGCCGAGTGCTCCCCACAGTTCGCCCGCGGCGTCGTTGTCGGAGAAGGTGATCGCCTTGTCCTCCATCCTTGCGACGGCGGGACCGCGCTCGCGTTGGGCGGCCAGCGAAACCGGAACCTTCATCGTCGACCATGCCCGGCCCGCCTTGAGCGATCCCAGCGAGATGACCTGGTCGCTGCCGACCGGCACCATGGCGACGCCCAGCTGGCCGGGCAGTGACTTCTTCATCGACTTCTGGAGTGCGGCGTAGCTCTTCGCCAGCTTCTTGTCGACCGGCTCCGGTGGCGTGAACCAGGACGCGAACGGCTCGGGCAGCGGCGGCAGCGCCGGGAGCGGAACCGCGCTCGCGCTTCCGGCGCCGACGACGAGAGACATCATCACAGCACCGACGACCAGCGCACACCGAGTCACAACTTTCACAATTTTCTCCTGAGTCACTTTAGACACACGAGAGTAGTGCCGCGGCCGGCCGGGTGACCAGCTCGTATACCCAATCGGGACCTTGCTGCGACCGGCATCACGCCGACGGCGACGGCGGAATTCGGTCTCAGGCGGCACACCGGCCGCGTGGCAGCCGGGTCATGTTGGTGTCGAGCCAGGCGGCCACCGCGTTCAGCGCCGCGATCCCGCCGGTCATCGACCCGCCGACCGCACTCATCGCCACCGCGGTGCGCTGACCGTCACGAAAGGTGAACAGGCCGATCTGACGCACGAGATACCCCGCTGACATGCCGGGACCCCAGCCGCCTTTCACGGCCGTCGCGCGAGGCGCGGACATCACCTCGACGCCCCACTGCTGATTCCCGGCGACCTCACCCATCAGCGAGAGCACCGACCGAGCCCCCTCGAGACACGGGAGATGGGCGGTGAATGTCGCGGCATCGGGCAATGCCCAGATCGTCTGACCGAAGATCGTGTAGCCCGGCCGACGCTGTGTGGCCGGGACGACGGTGGTGGTGTCACCTCCGTCGCGCAGCACCGCGGTGACCGCGTCGGCGGCGCTCTGTCCGCCGCCCAGCGACGACCACAATGCCTCGGCGGAAACGTTGTCGGAGTTGATGATCGCCGCATCAGCGGCCGGGCTGGGTCCGTTCTGGCGCTCGGCGGCGACCGCGAGCGGCACCTTGATCGTCGACCATGAGACCTGCGGTGTGGTGTCCCCCAGGGTCAGCGCGGGGACTGCATAGCCGCCGACCGGCGCGATCGCGATGCCGACGGTCAGCCCGGTCGACGACGCGACCTTGCGGAAGCTCGCGGCCAGTGCGCGGTACGAGGCGGGAACCGGTGGCGCCGGACTCCCCGCCCCTTGTTGTCCCGGTGTGGGCTGGACCGAGGTCGAGGGTGTCGACGTCACGGTCACGGTGACCGGTGTGATCGGGGCGGGGTCGGCGGACGTCGTACAACCGGCGGTGACCGCCACGACGAATCCGAGCGCGACCGCCACGGACCTGATCGTCTGCGTGGGCCTCATCAGTAGATGTGCACCACCGCATCGTTCCCGCCGCGGCACGCCACGATCGCCCCCTCCGGGACGCAGCTCATCGCATACGACTGTCCCGTGACGGGACTCGCCGCGGTCACCACGCGTGGGGAACGGTCTTGTCCCGCACTGAAGTACGCGTCTCGCACCGCGAAGGCGAACGGGCAGCTCGTCACCGATGTCCCCACGCCGACGGTCGCGTCGCACGGCGCGGACCCCGGCGGTGGCGCCGCGGGAGCGCGCGGCCCCTGGGGTGCGTTCTCGACGGTCGGCGGCGGCGCGACGGTCTCGGTGATCGTCGGGGTGGTCGGGTCGGCGGCCTGTTCCGAACTATCGCCACCTGAACCCGCGAGGAGGACGCCCACGACGACGGCGATGCCCACGAGGACAACCGCGATCAGCCCGAGGAGGATCGGGATCGCCGCCGAGCGCGGTTGCCGGGGCTGCGGATAGGCCGGCGGATAACCGGGTGGCGGTCCGTATGCGCTCGGTACTGCTGAGCTGACGAGAACTGCTGCGGCTCAACATGATACGGGAGTGCGGACATCTGCTGTGACGCGCCGAAGGTCTGTGGCCCGGAGAGCTGCCGGGTGCCGGATCCGCCCCACTCGGGGTACGACTCGGGATACGACTGGGGTGCCGATACCTGCTGCGGACCGGACATCTGTGGTCCCGCGCCGGTCTCGGGGCCGGTCGTCTGGCGGATCTGGGTCGGCTCGTACGCCGGTTCGACCGGGGCGATGACGGTGTACGGCGCCTTGATGATGCTCGTCGCCGAGTCTGCTGCGGGGCCGG
>NZ_WXYI01000005.1:65332-321060 GCF_009872315.1 Gordonia sp. YY1
CGGGGCCGGTCGTCTGGCGGATCTGGGTCGGCTCGTACGCCGGTTCGACCGGGGCGATGACGGTGTACGGCGCCTTGATGATGCTCGTCGCCGAGTCTGCTGCGGGGCCGGCGTCCGGGTCGTCGGACAACGCCGCGCGGGCAGCACGAGCCAGCTCTCGCGCCGATCCGTAGCGTTCGGACGGTTCGGCGGCGAGACCTGTCCGGAGGACAGCATCCATCGCCCCCGGGACGTCGGCGTTGACCGAGCTCGGCGCCGGCGCGGGCGACAGGACCGCTGCCTTGATAGCGGCGCTCACGGTCTTCGCGGGATGCGGCACCTGGCCGGTGAGGCACTCGAACAGCACGCACGCGAGGCTGTAGATGTCGCTCGCCGGACCGGGCGACGCCGCGTCGAACAGCTCGGGCGCCATGTACGCGATCGAACCGACGGCGGTACCCGTCTGCGTGAGGTGCGTGTCGTCGGCGCCGTAGGCGATACCGAAATCGACGAGGTAGGCGAAGTCGTTGGCATCGACGAGGACGTTCTCCGGCTTGATGTCCCGGTGCATCAGCCCCTCGGTGTGGGCGGCATCGAGTGCCGCGGCCACCTGCTCGACGATCGAGACCGCCCGTGCCAGCTCGAGCCGCGTCTCGCGGCTGAGCAGGGCCCGCAGGTCTTCGCCGGCGACGAGGCGCATGTCGATGAAGAGCACGCCGTCGATCTCGCCCCAGTCGTGGATCGGGATGACGTGTGGCTCACCCAGTCGCGCCGCGGCGTGCGACTCCCGGCGGAATCGCTCCTGGTACATGGTGTTCTCCGCGCGACCTGGGTTGAGCAGCTTCAGCGCGACGGTACGGTCCTTGGCGGTGTCGTATGCCCGGTAGACCTCTCCCATGCCGCCCCGCCCCAACAGCGCGTCGAGACGATAGGGCCCGAACTGCGTGCCGACCCGGCTTCCTGACATACCGAGCAGCATAAGCCGACCGACTGACACTTCTCTGTCGCCCGGACGATCGCATTCGGACGCCGACGGCGACCGATGACTACGCTGAGCACCATGCCCTCGCTGACCAAAGGCCAGAACGGCCCGCTGTCGACCTCCCAGATCGTCGTCTCCGTCGAACTCGCGACCGCCACCGACGTGTCGGCACTGCTGGTGACCGACCGCGGCGTCGTGCGCAGCGACAACGACTTCGTCTTCTACAACCAGCCCACCGGTCCGGGTGTTTCGTTGCAGCAGGCGCCCAACGGTCCGGCGCGACTGCACATCTCGACCAACGAGATCCCCGCGGACATCGACGCCGTCCGTGCCGTCATCACGCTCGACGACACGAGCTCCACGTTCGGCCGGTTCGCGCCGCCGATCGCACGGGTGACCGATGGCGGCGGGCGCGAACTCTACGACTTCACCGTCACCGGCCTCACGTCGGAATCCGTCGTCATCGCCCTCGAGGTCTACCGGCGCAACCTCGACTGGAAGGTGCGCGCCGTCGGGCAGGGATATGCCGGCGGGTTCGCCGATCTCGTCCGCGACCACGGTGTCAGCGTCGACGAGGAGCCGACTCCCGCACCCGTGCAGACCACGCCGACCTATTCGCCGCCCGCCGCTCCCCCACCTGCGCCGACTCCCCCGCCTGCTCCCACGCCGCCACCCGCTCCACCTCGGGCACCGGAGATCAGCCTGAGCAAGGACCGTCCGGTCAGCCTCACCAAGGGCCAGAAGGTCACGCTGCGCAAGGAGGGTGGCGTCAAGCTCACCAACATCCGCATGGGCCTCGGCTGGGACCCGGTACGCGGAGGATTCAGCCGCGGCGGGTCGATCGACCTCGACGCGTCGGTGCTGATGTTCTCCGGCGGCCAGTGCGTCGAGACCGTGTACTACGGCCACCTCAACAGCAAGGACCGTTCGGTCCTGCACTCGGGCGACAACCTGACCGGCGAGGGCGAGGGCGACGACGAGGTCATCCGCGTTGCGCTGCAGTCGGTTCCGGCCCGTATCGACGCACTGATGTTCATCGTCACGTCCTACCGCGGCCACACCTTCGAGAAGATCGAGAACGCCTACTGCCGTCTCGTCGACGAGACGACGTCAGCCGAACTCGCCCGCTACACCCTCAAGGGCGGCATGCCGTTCACCGCCGTCGCGATGGCGGTCATCAGCCGCGACGGCGATGAATGGAAGCTACGGGCGATCGGCGAGGGATTCGACGCCAAGACACCGAAGAAGGCGCTCTCACACGTGGGCAAATACCTGTAGAAGAGCAGATCAGATCACGCCGTGCAGCGGCGGATCCTCCCCACGGAGCAGCCAGCGCCCGATGTGCTGGTACTTCCACCGGACCGGATCGTGCAGAGTGTGCGTCCGGGCGTCACGCCAGTAGCGATCGAGCCCCGTCCCGGCCGCGGCACTGCGGGTTCCGCTCACCTCGAAAAGCGCCGACGCGACCGGCGTCGCGACCCGGTCGGCCACGGCCTTGGCACGCGCCACCGCGATCGACGCCTCGGCGACGAGTTCACGCGGCGCGCCTGCCGAGCCGTCGACGGCCTCGTCGACCTTGCGACCCGAGGCGACGAGCATCGCCTCGGCAGTCGCGACGTCGACCTCTAGTTCACCGAAACGCTGGACCACCAACGGATCGTCGACCGCCCGGTCGACACCCGCCTCGAACCACGGACGGGCCTTGGTCCGCACGAACTCGACCGCCGCGGTCAGCGCACCCCGAGCGATGCCCACATCGATCGCGACGTGGAGCAACTGCGCGTACGCGCCGTACGCGGTGGGTGCCGACGTCGCCGACGCGCGCGCCACGAGGTCGGCCGCGGTCACTCCGACACCCGAGAATCGGACGGTTCCCGAACCGGTCGTCCGCTGTCCCACGGCATCCCAGTCGTCGATGATCTCCACACCGGGCGCATCCGCGGGGATGAAGGCCACATATTCGCCCGGTGCGAGGTCGCCGGCCGCCACATCGAGCTTCGCCAGGACGGCGAGCGTGTGCGCGAACAGCGAACCCGTGCAGTAGAACTTCTCACCCTCGAGGACGTACCGCCCACCGTCGCCGTCGATCGGGGTCAGACGGGTCGAGATGTCCGCGATGGTCTTGCCGCCCCGCTCCGACTGCGCGTTGGCCACCCGGCCACCGGCCAGGACATCGGTGAAGATGCGCTCGGCCAACGTATCTCCCGCGGAGAGGCGCACCAGGTTGAGGTAGACGAAATGACTGTGCGGGATCTGCGCAATGCTGGGATCGGCGGCGGCAAGTATCGAGACGACCTCGGCCAGCACACTCGGCGACACGTCGAGCCCACCGAACCGTGCGGGCACCGTCAACGCGAGAAGACCCGACGCCGACAGCCGATCGATCTCGGCGAACGGCAGGCGGCGGTCGCGATCGCGCTCGACTGCACCGGCCGCGAACGTCGCAGCGAGTTCCCGTGCGACGGAAAGAGCTTCGGCCGTCGATTGGATCCGGCTCGCCGATTCGGGTCGGGCCTGACCTACAGCCGTCACAGAACTGCTGCGGGGGTCAGCGATGCCTCGAGTTCGCGCACGAGCGGGAGCACCTTCTCGCCGAAGTACTCGATCTCCTCCTGGAAATGCAGGAAGCCGCCGAGAATGAGGTCGACGCCGAGACGCTTGTAGGCGACGATGCGCTCCGCGATCTGCTCCGGGGTACCGATCAGCTGCGTCTTGAAGCCGTCGTTGTACTGGACGAGGTCCTCGAACTTCGAGTCCGCCCACATGCCCTTCTTGTCACCGGTCGAGTTGCCGGCCTGCTGTACGGCATCCCGGAAACCTTCCACCGCAGGACGATTCGCCTTCTCGACGATCTCGCGCAGGGTGTCGCGGGCTTCCTTCTCGGTGTCGCGGGCGATGATGAAGCCGTTGAGGCCGAACTTCACCGAACGGTTGTGGGACTGCGCGACGGCGCGCAGGTCGTCGAGCTGCTCGGTGACGCCGTCGAAGTCCTTGCCGTTGGAGAAGTACCAGTCCGCGAAGCGGCCGCCGTTGCTGCGGGCCGCGGTGGAGTTGCCGCCCTGGAAGAGCTCCGGGTTCGGACGCTCGGGGGTGTTGAGCGGTTTCGACTTCAGCGTGAAGTCGTGGATTCGGTAGAAGTCCCCGCGGTAGTCGACGTTGTCCTCGGTCCAGATCTTGCGGATGACCTCGAGGAACTCGCCGCTGCGGCGATAGCGCTCGTCGTGTTCGAGCCACGGCTCACCGAGGTGGGTGAACTCGTCCTTGAACCAGCCGCTGACCACGTTGATCGCGAAACGGCCCTTGGACAGGTGGTCGGCGGTGGCGCCGAGCTTGGCGAGGACCGCCGGATGCCACAGGCCCGGATGCACGGCGGCGATCACCTTCAGCCGCTGCGTCGCGAGCAGCAGGGCGAGGCTGAAACTGGTCGACTCGTGCTGGTATTCGGCGCCGTAGCTGGCCTCGTAACGTACCTGCGAGAGGGCGTACTCGAAGCCGTTGTTCTCCGCGGTCTGGCGAGCTTGATGTTGTAGTCATAGTCCCAGCTCGTGCGCTGTTCGATGGTGCTGGTGACCAGGCCGCCACTGACGTTCGGCACCCAGTAGGCGAACTTGATCTGGTCCGCGATGGATTCGGTGGACATGGTGTTACCTCCGCAGGTGGATTCTCAGGGTGGAACGTGGATCGATCAGGACGATGCGGCCTGCAGGCGCGGCAGGAACGCGGTACGGACCTCTTCGCTCGGACGGGCGTCGGCCGCGTCGAGCAGACCGCGTCGAGCCAGCGCGGGTCGGACGCCTTCACCGAAGTGGTAGGCCTCCTCGAGGTGCGGGTATCCGGACAGGATGAAGTGGTCGAGTCCGAGGGCCGCGTACTCGCCGATCAGCTCCGCGACCTCGTCGTAGGAACCGACGAGCGCGGTGCCGGCACCGCCGCGCACCAGGCCGACGCCGGACCAGACGCCCGGGTGGATCTGTAGCGAGCGCGGGTCGGTCGAACCCTCGAAAGCTGCTCCGCGACCATGCAGTTCGGACATACGACGCTGACCTTCCGACTCCGACTGCGCGAGGTTCCGCTGAGCGGCGGCGACCTGAGCGGGATCGAGATTGTCGAGAAGGCGTTCCGCCTCGGCCCAGGCCTGCTCGGAGGTCTCCCGGGCGATGACGTGGAAGCGGATGCCGTGATCGAGCGTCCGGCCCTGCGCAGCGGCGAGTCCGTTGATCCAAGCGATCTTCTCGGAGACGGCTTCCGGCCGCTCGCCCCAGGTCAGGTAGGTGTCGGCATATCTGGCTGCCACGTCACCCGCGGCCGGCGATGAGCCGCCGAAGAAGACCGGCGGGGTCGGGGTCGGGCGACGGCCGAGCAGCGCGTTCTCGACACGCAGGTGCTTGCCGACGAAGTCGACGGGCTCCTCGTCGGTCCACAGGCGGCGGATGATCTCCAGGTACTCCGCGCAGCGCTCATAGCGCGCGTTCTTGGCCAGGAAATCGCCGAAGGCGCGCTGCTCACTGGACTCGCCACCGGTGACGACGTTGATCAGGAGACGGCCTTCGGAATGCCACTGGAAGGTCGCCGACATCTGGGCGGCGAGCAGCGGGGAGATGAGTCCGGGACGGAAGGCGATCAGGAACTTCAGGCTCTCCGTCGCGTCGATGAGTGCCGCAGTGGTCAGCCACGCGTCCTCACACCACAGTCCCGCCGGGGTCAGTACCGCTTCGAAGCCGTTGATTTCGGCCGCGGCCGCGAGCTGCTTGAGGTATCGAAGGTCGGCCGGCCGGTCCCCGTTCATCTGGCTGCCGTGCCCGCCCGCGATCAGGTTGCGGGAGTCACCGTAGGTGGGCAGGAACCAGTGGAAATGCAGAGACACCGCGGAGGCACCTTTCGTCGTGGAGCAGAAGGGGTGGAGCGGCAGGTGCGATCGGCAGCGCAGACCGAAGGACCCGCGCTGCGACACACATGTCGGCCACAGTGTCGAACACCGGCGAGACACCCGGCCACAGTTGAAATCTCTGTGACGCCAAGTGGACAACGGTCCGCAGAGTTCGGTAACGACTGCGTTCACGCAGGTCACGGGCAGGACGACGGTCGCATGCGCGTCACCGAGCCGGTCACGCCCTAATCAGAGGGACGCCCTATTCAGACGGACGCCACTGCCCCATGCCGAGGAAGACCATCACCAACTGGCGTTCGGTGCGCTCGACGATCTCCTTCTCGACGCCGCGTCCGCGATACTCGCCGTCGAGCAGATCGGCGACCGCGGTCAGCATGATCGTGACGATGAGTTCGGCGGCGATCTCGAGGTCCTCGGGTTGCCAGGGCGCGAGGTCCGGAATCCGGGCGAGGTCGATGGTCAGCTCTTTGGAGAAGAGGCGGAGCTCGGTGTCGATGGCGCGGCGGATCTCCGCGATGCCGCCGTGCTGCTCGCGGATGAGGAAACGGAACTGCGACTCGTTCTCGCGAACGTGACGCAACAGGATGTCGAGGGAGTTCTTCGCGGTCGGCATCGCCTCGCGAGCCGCGAGATCGCGCCGACCCTCCCGGAGTGCGCGACGCAGAACCCGCATCGAATCCTCGACGACGGTGACCCCGAGGTCCTCCATCGAGGCGAAGTGCCGGTAGAACGCCGTGGGCACGATCCCCGCACCGCGGGCGACCTCGCGCAGGCTGATGCTGCCGAAGCTGCGCTCACCGACCAGGGACCTCGTCGTGTCGAGGAGCGCCTGGCGCGTCTGGTTCTTCTTGTCCGCACGCGTCTGCGCATCGCGCTGGTTCGAACTCCGCGTGCGTGTCACAGAGTCGAGTGTATTCGCCCGCGCGTGCCGCCCGGACCGCGACCTCCCATCGACAGTGACGGCCATCACATGGATTTCCGCTTGACGCTCCCGGGCGGCCACATGTCACACTCGTTTGTGTACACATGTACACCGAATCATGCGAACGGAGCCCTTTCATGAGCATCCGCACACCCCAGACCCCGTCCCGGGGCACCGCCGCCGGCAGCCCCGGCCGCTGGAACCGCCTGGTCGGATCGATCGTCGAGGCGGCACTGTCCCCGCATCCGGTCGACCGCTATCTCGAACTGCTCGACCCCATGCTCACCTGGCGCGACCTGCGCGGCGAGATCGTCCGGGCCGAGCAACCGACCCCCCGCACGGTGCGTCTCACCATCGGTCCGACCCGCCAGTGGCGAGGACACCGCGCCGGACAGTTCGTGCAGCTCAGCGTCGTCATCGACGGTGTTCGGCACACCAGGTGCTTCTCTCCGGCAAACGCCGCCACCGGCCCCGACGGCGACATCGAACTCACCATCACCGCCAACGACGACGGCCTCGTCTCCAAGCATCTGGTCGCACACGCCCGTCCGGGTGACGTCGTCGGACTGTCCCAGGCCGACGGCGATTTCGTATTGCCGGAGACCGACCCCACCTCGGCCGTCTTCATCAGCGGCGGCAGCGGCGTTACACCTGTGCTCTCAATGTTCAGGACTCTGGTGGCCCGAGGGTACGCCGGACCGATCACTTTCGTGCATTACGCTCGCACGGCCTCGGAGGTCGCCTACCGCGACGAACTCCTCGCGCTGGCCTCCGCACATCCCAACGTCGACCTGCGGGTACACCACACCCGTGACGATCGCGACGGTCACTTCACCGCCGCGCACCTCGACGACGTCCCCGGTGTGGTCGACGCCGACGTCTTCGTCTGCGGACCGCGGGCCCTGATGGATGCCGTCGCCGAGGTACATGGCGCGCTCGGCATCTCGCAGCCACTGCACAGCGAGGCGTTCACTCTGACCCCGACGACAGCCGTCGACCCGGATTCGGTCGAGGGCGAACTCACGTTCTCCCGGTCGGGCACCACGGCGACCAACGACGGTCGCCCGATCCTCGACCAGGCCGAGGCCGCCGGGCTCACCCCGGAGTCCGGTTGCCGCATGGGGATCTGCTTCTCGTGCACCGCCGTCAAGAAGTCAGGGTGCACCCGCAACGTGCTAACCGGCGAGACCGACACCGAGTCCGACACACAGATCCAACTGTGCATCAACGCCCCGGTCGGCTCCGTCGACATCGAACTCTGACGGTCGGCGATCACCCGATCCCGCTGACCACCACCCATCCCGCTCCTACCAAGCAGGAGGCACACCATGACCATCGACATCGAAAAGGCCGCCCCTGAGGCGCCCACCAAGAACCTGCCGGCCCTGCGCGCCGCCGAGAAGCCCTCGGACAACAACACACCCGCAGACCCCAACACCGTGGTCCTGTCCTATGAGCAGGTCGAGGCCCTGGGACGCGACCTCGACGAACTGCGCTCCCGCATCGTCGCCGATCTCGGCCAGAAGGACCGCGACTACCTGTACTCCGTCATCCGTGCCCAGCGAGGATTCGAGATCGGTGGTCGCGCACTGATGTACCTCGGGTTCTTCCCTCCGGCGTGGGTCGCCGCCGTCGGCGCACTCTCGGTGTCGAAGATCCTCGACAACATGGAGATCGGCCACAACGTCATGCACGGCCAGTACGACTGGATGCGTGAGGACACCTACAACTCCCGCGAATTCGAGTGGGACACCGTGTGTCCGGCCGACCAGTGGAAGCACAGCCACAACTACCTGCACCACACGTTCACCAACATCATCGGCGAGGACCGCGACATCGGTTACGGCATCCTGCGGATGGCGCGTGACCAGAAGTGGAATCCCTACTACCTGGGCAACCTCGGCTATGCGACCGCCCTCATGCTCCTCTTCGAGTGGGGCGTCATGCTCCATGACCTGGAGGCGGAGAACGTGATCCAGGGCAAGCGCAAGTGGAGTGACATCAAGGGCCTGGTGAAAGGCATGTGGCGCAAGGCAGGCCGGCAGGTCCTCAAGGACTACGTCGTCTTCCCGGCGCTGACCGGCCCGCTGTTCGTTCCGACGCTCGTCGGCAACGCCGCCGCCAACCTGGTGCGCAACGTCTGGACGTACTCGATCATCTTCTGCGGCCACTTCCCCACCGGGGCACAGACTTTCACCTCGGAGGAATGCCAGAACGAGACCCGCGGCCAGTGGTACCTGCGGCAGATGCTCGGCTCGGCCAACATCACCGGCAGCCCCCTGTTCCACATCATGAGCGGCAACCTGTCCCACCAGATCGAACACCACCTGTTCCCGGACATCCCGGCGAGCCGCTACCCGACGATGTCCGCCGAGGTCCAAGAGATCTGCGAGCGCTACGGATTGCCGTACAACACCGGCTCGCTCAGTCACCAGCTGGCGTCGACCTGGAAGAAGATCGCAAAGCTGTCGCTGCCCAACTGGATGACCCGCGACGACGACGATCTGACCGTCATCGTCGAGCGCGAGAAGCCCGTTTCCGCTGCCTGACCAGCGCATTTTAGGAGTCGTTTGATCGGCTGGTCCCGGGGGTACCCTCGGGACCAGCCGCACGTACGGCCGTGCGCGAACACTCACACGCGGGGACACATACCCTTCAGAACCCAGGGGGTTAGAGATGGTCGACGGCATCGAACGCAACAAGGACCTGTTCCAGGAACTGATCGAGTCGACGGCCACGCATGTCGGCCGGATCGCGACGATCATCACCGGCGCCGTAGCCGGTGTCACCCGCGAGATCGGGGAGATCGTCACCGACGGGTTCGAGATGCGTGAGGCCGCACGCAGGGCAAAGGCCGACGAGCGGGCCCGAGGCGGCGATTGGGAGATCATCGACGCCGAGTTCGCCTACGCGGAGGCGATCAAAGACGCCGACATGCCGGCGCCGTTCTCCGAATCCGAGCAAGCACGCAAAGTGACAGGAGTGGACATGGACGAGGCCCCCGACCGCATCGACGTCGGCGAGCAGACCGGAATCGACCAGGAGGGCGAGATCTCCCGTGAGGCCGAACTCGCCAACGACGGCGGCGTCACGGATCAGGACGAACCCGACGTAGCCGACCCGCGGGAGATCGCGGCCGAGGAACCCCGCATCGCACCTGACACCGATCATTTGTGAGACAGAACTCACCTCTGTTGCGATCTGGGTGAATACAACCTTTGCCAAAGCGCGGGCTCACCCGTAACTTGGTCCTGGTTTTCCTAGTTCATGGAGGTTCTGTCGATGTCGGTGCGTGAGGTTCTCACCTTTCCCAACCCCGTGAACGACTACGCGGCCCGGACCACCGCCGGCCTGGTTGTCGTCCTCGCGATCATCGCGGTCGCGGTCAACGAACCGATCGTCTACGGCGTACTGGCCCTCGGCTTCGCGCTGCGCGTGGTGTCGGGTCCGACGCTCTCCCCGTTCGGTCAGCTCTCGGTGAAGTTCATCGTCCCGAAGATCGTCCGCAAGGAGAAGCTCGTCCCGGGTCCGCCGAAGCGTTTCGCCCAGGCCATCGGCCTGGTGGTCAGCGGCGTCGCGTTCGTGCTCAGCCTGTTCGGTTTCGGCCTGGCCGCACAACTCGCCACCGGCATCCTGATCGCCGCCGCGACACTCGAATCGGTCTTCGGATTCTGCCTCGGTTGCACCATCTTCGGTTTCCTGCAGCGTGCGGGCATCATCCCCGAGTCGGTCTGCGAGGCGTGCAACAACATCTCGCTGCGGAACCCCGCAGCCGTCTGACACGCAAACCCACCTCTTTTCGGCAGAATCACCACCCCGCGGGGTGGTGATTCTGCCGAAAACGGGTGGGTATCCGCTCCCTGAGGAGCCCGGAGCTTGCGGAGGGCGTCTCGAAGGGTTAGTCCTTCACCGCGCGGTCGGGCACGGTCATCGCCATCATCATGATCTCGGTCTCGCTGTAGTCCCGGCCGGGATGTTCGGCCGCCAGATGGGCCTGGACCTTGGGGACGAAGTCGTCCTCGAGTGCGGTGATGGACTCGCCACAGGGGCAATGCAGGTTGTATGCCATGCGTCACATCTTATCGGGCCGGCCGCTCAGTCCAGAATGCCCAGCGCGATCCCGTCGAGGATGTCGTGTTCGCTGACGACGAGTTCGGCGATACCCGCGCGTTCGGACAGCACCCGGGCCAACTCCAGCGTGACCAGCGATCCCCCGCCGATGACGTCGACGCGACCGGGGTGCATCGGCCCCAGCGCGGCACGATCGGCGCGCGTCATGCCGATGAGGTCCCAGCACACGCGGTCCAGGTCGGGCAGCGAGATGCGCGAGAGGTGGATCTTCTCGGAGTCGTACTCGGTGAGTCCGGCGCCGAGCGCGGCGAGCGTCGTCATCGTCCCGGCAACGCCGACCCACGTGCGGGCCGACTCCACCGGCACCCGCGCAAAGGCCTCCGCCAACCGCTCTGCGGCGAACGCCTGGGCCGCGGCGATCTCGTCGACGGTCGGCTGGTCCGACGGCAGGGTCCGTTCGGTCAGGCGCACACACCCGATGTCCGCGGAATATGCGGCGTGGACACCGTCGGCGTCACCGAGTACCACCTCGGTCGACCCTCCGCCGAGATCGGTGACCACGAAAGGTCCACTGGCGGGGTCCAATTCGCCGACGGCACCGCGGAACGACAGCCGGGCCTCCTCGTCACCCGAGATGACCTCGGCGATCGCGCCGTCGGACACACAGCCCAGCAGATCCGCGGTCATCGCGAAGAACTCGTCGCGGTTCGACGCGTCGCGGGTCGCCGACGTCGCGACCATCCGGACCTTCTCGACGCCCAGCGATTCCATCGTCGTGACGTAGTCGGCGAGCGCGATGCGGGTACGTTCGATCGATTCCGGCGCGAACTGTCCCGTGGCGTCCACGCCGTAACCGAGTCGCACGATCCGCATTTCGCGATGCAGGTCGACGAGGCGACCGTCCTCCCCCGGCCGAGCGATGAGCAGACGGATCGAGTTGGTACCGCAGTCGACGGCACCGACGATCGTCACGCGTCGTCTCCAGAGGGATCCGTCGGCGGCAAGGTCTCCGGCCAGTCGGCGGGAATCGCGCTGCCGCGCAACCCGTTGGCGGCCGCGAGGGCGACCGCTTCGTCGCCGAATGGGTTGAGTCCCGGCCCCTTGGCCAACGAGTGCGCGATCAGCACGTGCAGGCACTTCACCCGATCCGGCATCCCGCCGCCGGTGAAGTCGGTGCCGAGCGATTCGATGGCGTCGCGTTCGGCCAGGTAGTCCTCGTGCGCGCGACGGTATGCGGCCGCGAGTTCCGGGTCCGACGACAACCGCGCCGTCATTCCCTTCATGACCCCGGCCGATTCCTGTCGGCTCGCCTCGGCGGTCAGCCGCGGATCGGTCAGGTAGTACAGCGTCGGGAACGGGGTGCCGTCGGGCAGCCGCGGCGCGGTCTTGACCACCGCCGGCTGACCGTCGGGAGTGCGATAGCTGATCTCGATGACCCCGCGCGGTTCACGCCCCAGCTGGGCTGCGACGGTGGCGAGGTCGTCTTCGGACACGCTCACGGTCTCTGACCTCACTGCGCGGCGGGCGGAGTCGACAGGGTGTCCCAGAGGTTGCCGTACCAGGGCGCACGCGCGCGCTCCTCGGCTCGTTCGGCGGCCTCGCGGCGGGCCTCGTCGGCGGGGAACAACATCACGAGCGGAATCTCTCCTGGTTTGACGAATTGCAGACGCGTCCGCGCCTGGGCCTCGATGTAAGCGGGGTCGTTCTGCTCGTTGACCTTCTGCTGGTAGTCGGCGACCTCGCGCCGCAGCTGTTCGTTCGACGCGGTGAGCTGCCGGAACTCCGAACGCTGACTGAAGTAGGTGCGCAGCGGCATGGCCAGCGTGAGGGCCACCACGCAGACCACGACGACGGTGATGACGAGCGTTGCGACCGTCGCCGGGGTCATCTCGAGCCGGCGGAGTCGAGCACCCAGTCCGGACCGCATCCGCCCGCGGGATGCGGTCGGGCGGGGTCGTGTGGTGACTCGCTCCCCGGACGGGGCCGGGGTGTCGGCGGCGCTGTCCTGGCTCTCGGCCGCCGCGTCGTCGCTGATCAGCTCCTGCTCACCGGTCTCGACGACCGAGACCGGTGACACAGGTCGGGCCGGCCGGCCGGACCGATCGTGTCGTCGCGTGCGACGGGCGTCGCGTACACGCGGGTCGACCTTCCGGTCCCGCGCACGCTGACGCCCGTCACCGCGGTGACGTCGATCAGAAGCCATGAAGACAGCTAATCACGAACCAAACGAGAAACGCGGGAAGGCGAGGTCGCCCGCGTAGCGTGCCGCATCGCCGAGACCCTCTTCGATGCGCAGCAGCTGGTTGTACTTGGCGACGCGCTCGGAACGAGCGGGCGCGCCGGTCTTGATCTGGCCGCAACTGCAGGCGACGGCCAGGTCGGCGATGGTGGTGTCCTCGGTCTCGCCCGATCGGTGGCTCATCATCGACTTGTAGCCGTTGTTGTGCGCGAGAGCGACCGCGTCGAGGGTCTCGGTCAGCGTGCCGATCTGGTTGACCTTGACCAGCAGCGCGTTGGCGATGCCCTTCGAGATGCCCTCTTCGAGGCGCTCGGGGTTGGTGACGAACAGGTCGTCACCGACCAGCTGCACCTTGTCGCCGATCGACTCGGTCAGCTTGGCCCAGCCGGCCCAGTCGTCCTCGGACAGACCGTCCTCGATCGACACGATCGGGTAGTCGGAGATGAGCTTCTCGTAGAACGCCACCATGTCGTCGGCACCGAACTCCTTGCCCTCGAGCTTGTAGGCGCCGTTCGAGTAGAACTCGGTCGACGCGGCGTCGAGCGCGATGACGACGTCGCGACCGAAGTTGTAGCCGGCCTTGCCGACGGCCTCACCGATCACGGCGATCGCGGCCTCGGTGTTCGGCAGGTCGGGGGCGAAGCCGCCCTCGTCACCGAGCGCGGTGTTCAGGCCCTGCTTGTTCAGCACCGACTTGAGCGCGTGGTAGACCTCGGCGCCGCAGCGGAGGGCTTCCTTGAAGGTGGGAGCGCCGACCGGGGCGATCATGAACTCCTGGAAGTCGATGCCGTTGTCGGCGTGCTCACCGCCGTTGATGATGTTCATCATCGGGACCGGCAGGATGTGGGCGTTGGGGCCGCCGATGTAACGGAACAGGGGCAGACCGGCCGACTCGGCGGCGCCCTTGGCGACCGCGAGTGACACGCCGAGCAGAGCGTTGGCGCCGATGCGGCTCTTGTCCGGGGTTCCGTCGCAATCCAGCAGTGCCTGGTCGACGAGACGCTGTTCCTCGGCCTCGATGCCGATCACCGCGGGGGCCAGCTCGCCGAGGACGCCCTCGACGGCCTTGGTGACACCCTTGCCCAGGTACCGCTCGCCACCGTCACGGAGCTCGACGGCCTCGTGTTCCCCGGTGGATGCGCCCGAGGGAACGGCGGCGCGGGTGAAGGTGCCGTCGTCCAGGACGACCTCGACCTCGACCGTCGGGTTTCCCCGCGAATCGAGAATCTCGCGCGCACCTACCTGCTCGATGATTGCCACGACTGAACTCCGATCTCGGTGGACGTGCCGGCTGTGATGCCGGTCGGTAGGTCAAAGAGTAGTGGCTGCCCCCACGGTGCACGAGACAAGGTCTCGGGCCACGGCAGCAACCGTCCGGATCCCGGTTACCAGCCGGGCGTCACAGAGTCAGAATCGAACATTGATGGAGTAGGCGTTGGCGTGATCGCGTACGTCGAGGACGTATGCCATCGAGTTGTTGTATCGGCGGATGGCCTTCTCCCACCCTTCGGCGACGGTCATGTCGTTGCCCGACGAGACGCACAGGTAGCGGGCCGCGGAGAGGGCCGCGTCGTCGATGTTGTCCGGGTCCGGAACACCGTCCCCGCTGGCGTCCACGCCGTAGCGCTTCCACGTCTCGGGGATGAACTGGAACGGCCCCATGGCGCGATCGTGGGTGGAGTCGCCGTCGAGACCGCCGCCGTCGGAGTCACGGATCTCCATATTGCCCTTGGTGCCGTCGAGCTTGACCCCACGGATCGGCGGGCTGACGTCGCCGTTGGCGGCGACATCGGAACCACGGTAGTGCCCGTGTTTGCTCTCGACACCTGCGATTCCGGCGAGGGTCGTCCACGCGAGGCCGCATTCGGGGTGCTGCTGGCGCTGGATCTCGGCGGCGTTGCCGTAGGCCTGCAGGGACACGACCGGGATGCCGGTCGACTTCGAGATGGGCTCGGCCCACTCGCGCATCTTGTCGGCGGTCCGGCCGGGTGCGTTGATGTCGATGTAGGGCTGCGGCACCCCGGCGCCGGGCGGGATGCCCTCGGGAATGTCCGGCCTGTTCAGCGACGGGAGGTCGATGCACGCGGAGAGCAGCACCGACGATGCGATCGCCACGACACCCGCCACGAGCCCACTCCTCCACGAGCGACGATTCCGCCCCCGACCCACCACACCCATTCCCCGTTCCACTCCTGTCTCAGGTCTGGAGCGAGCCGATGCCCGCCCGAGCGACCACGATCGCACATGTCGCCGCATGCTCTCCTCCGCAACACACAGCGACAACACACAGCGACCGGTCACTCCCAACAACTGTTGACGGCCGGGTTCGGTTCCCGACGATCCGTCAGGATGCCGGCACGGCGTCGCCCACCGTGCGGAACCCGATGTTGCTCGCCGTCGATTTCGGGGTGTTCGACGACCGTGCGGCGACGCGATATCGGTTGCAGTACGAGTCGTGGCAGAGATGGCTGCCGCCGCGCAGGACGCGCAGGGTGCCCCGAGCCGGCCCGATCGGGTCGATGGCTTCGGAGGTCCGATAGTACCGGGCGCTGAACCGGTCGGCGCACCACTCCCAGACGTTGCCCACGCACTGGAAGAGGCCGTAACCGTTGGGTTCGAAGCTCCGCACGTCGACGGTGCCGACGTGCCCCACCGGACGGTCAGGGAAAGCGCCGCGGAAGATGTTGCAGCGCAGGTTTTCCGGACTCGGATGAGCGTCACCCCAGGGATACCGCCCACCGTCCAGGCCGCCGCGTGCGGCGTACTCCCACTGTGCCTCGGTGGGCAACCTCCGACCCGACCACTCACAGTAGGCGAGCGAGTCGTCGTGGCTCACGTGCACGACGGGATGGGTGTCCTTGCCGGTCAGGTCGCTGCCCGGTCCCCCGGGATGCCGCCACGACGCACCGGGTATGGCCAGCCACCATGGGGTTTCGGCGACCGCCTCGCCGGGCTCGGTGGCGTAGCTGCGAAAGACCGCCGAGAAGCCGGTGCGCTCGGCGTCGGTGGCGTATCCGGTCGCGTCGACGAAAGCGGCGAAGGCGGCGTTGGTCACCGACGTGACATCCACCGAGAACGCGCCGAGCTCGACGCCGTGGACCGGGACCTCACCGTCGGTGCGATAGCCCTCGTCGTGCGCGTCGCCCATCATGAATCGCCCGGCGGGAACATCGACCGTCGCCACCCCGTGCCGGCCCCGCTCCCCCGCCGACGGACGGCATCTCTCGTCCGAACGAGTTCCCGCGGGTTCGGGCGCGGGTGGGTGGCAGCAATTCACCTCCCCATGATGCCGTCCGCGATGATCCCTCGATCCATCAGCGCACCGAGGACCAGGGAGGCCAGCCGGTCGATGTCGGCGCCGGTGGTGTCGAACCGCAGATCCGGGTTCGCCGGGCTCTCGTAGGGTGCGTCGATGCCGGTCAGGCCGCGCAATTCCCCCCGACGTGCCCGTTCGTACAACCCCTTGGGGTCGCGACGTTCGCATTCGCTGACCGGGGTCGAGATGTGCACCTCGATGAACTCCAGGTCCGCGGCGCGGTGGAGTTCCCGCGCGATCTCCCGATCCGACCGCAACGGCGACACCATCGACGCGATCGAGATGACCCCTGCATCGGCGAAGAGTCGCGCGACATGACCGACGCGGCGGATGTTCTCCGCGCGGTCGCCGGCCGAGAACCCGAGGTCGTCGGAGATGCCGTGACGGATGTTGTCGCCGTCGAGCAGGTAGGCGACCCGGCCGCGGCTGACGATGGCACGTTCGAGCGCCACCGCCACGGTCGACTTGCCCGACGCGGGTAACCCGGTGAGCCATACCGTCGCTCCGCGCTGACCGGTGTGCGCCCAGCGTTCGGCGCGTGCCAGCGAACTCGGATGCCACTTGATGTCGTTGCGAGTCGCCTTGCCGGGAACGACCTCCCGCGGTTCGAGGATCGTGCCCGCGCCGACGGTGTCGTTGGACGCCTCGTCGATGAGGATGAAGGCGCCGGTGTCGCGGTTCGCCTCGTACGGGTCCGCCGGGACCACCGACGACGTCCGGAGCGTGATCGTCCCGATGTCGTTGAGTATCAACTCACTCGGGCCCACATGCTCGATCAGGGTGTCGGGGTCGAGGCGACGTTCCAGCGACTGGACGGTGGCACGCACCGTCGACGGCCCGTGTTTGAGCGCGACGCGATCACCCGCACGCAGCGGCGACGTCGACAGCCAGCACACGTGGGCGTCGATCTCGCGGGCGAGCACCGGATCGTGCGCACCCTCGGCTCCGCTGACCACGATGTCGCCGCGTCCGATGTCGATGTCGTCGGCGATCTGGATGGCCACCGAGAGCGGTGCCACCGCAACCTTTCTCGTCTCGTCGAGAGTGTCGAGTGCGGTGACCGTGGACCGGCTGCCCGAGGGCAACACGACGATCTCGTCACCCACCTGTAGCGTCCCCGACGCCAGTCGTCCGGTGTAGGTACGCCGGTGGGATTCACTCGGCCGCGACACCCACTGGATCGGCAGGCGCAGTTCCTCGGTCACCGGTGCGGGCGCATGCAATTTGACGTTCTCGAGGTACTCGAGGAGCGTCGGACCGTCGTACCACGGGGTGTTCGTCGAGCGGTGCACCACATTGTCGCCGTGCTTGGCGGCGACCGGCACGGCGATGATCTCGTCGATGCCGAGTTGTACCGCAAGTTCGGCGAGGTCGGCGCGGATCTCGTCGAACCGGCTTTGCGAGAAGTCGACCAGGTCGATCTTGTTGACCGCCGCGACCACGTGAGGGACACCGACGAGGGTCGCGATGCGCGCATGGCGTCGGGTCTGCCGAAGCAGGCCGTGCCGGGCGTCGACCAGCAGCACTGCCACGTGGGCGTTCGACGCCCCGGTGAACATGTTGCGGGTGTAGCGCTCGTGTCCGGGGGTGTCGGCCAGGACGTAACTGCGTGTGGGCGTTGAGAAGAACCGGTAGGCGACGTCGATCGTGATGCCCTGCTCGCGCTCGGCGCGCAGACCGTCGGAGAGCGCCGCGAGGTCGACGTCGCCGTCACCGTCGGTGACCGCTTCGAGGTGGTCGGTGGGCAGACTCCCGGTGTCGTACAGGATGCGGCCGATCAACGTGGACTTGCCGTCGTCGACGCTGCCTGCGGTCGCGATGCGGAGGAACTGCCTTGTCGCGGTGGAGATTCGATCGCCGGTGTCGGCTGTCTGCGGATAGGTGATGGTCATCAGAAGTACCCTTCGCGCTTGCGGTCTTCCATGGCGGCACTCGACGTGCGGTCGTCGGCGCGGGTCTCACCGCGTTCGGAGACCGTCGCCTCGCTGATCTCGGCGATGATCTCGGCGATCGTGGTCGCCGTCGAGCGGACCGCACCGGTGATCGTCAGATCCCCGACCGTGCGGTAGCGCACCCATTCGGTGGTCACCTCTTCCCCATCCCGGGGCTGCGAGAACTCCGAGACCGACAGCAGGATCCCGTCCCGTTCGAAGACCTCACGCTCACCGGCGAAGTAGATCGACGGCAGTTCGAGGTTCTCGAGTTCGATGTAGCGCCAGATATCGGTCTCGGTCCAGTTCGACAGCGGGAACACGCGGACGGACTCACCACGTCGGATGCGCCCGTTGTACAGCGACCATGGCTCGGGCCGCTGCGCGCGCGGGTCCCACTGGCCGAACTCGTCGCGAAAGCTGAAGATGCGCTCCTTGGCCCGGGCACGTTCCTCGTCACGTCGGGCACCGCCGAAAGCTGCGTCGAAGCCGCCCTTCTCGAGTGCATCGAGGAGCGTACGGGTCTGCAGTCGGTTACGCGATCCCGACGGGTCCGTGGACTCGGCGACGCGGCCGGAGTCGATGGACTCCTGCACCGAGGCGACGATCAGCTCGATGCCGTCGGGGTTGTCGGCGCTGGGTGCGACGCGGCGGTCGCGGAACTCGATGACCTCACCGAAGTTGTGGCCGGTGTCGACGTGCATGATCGGAAAGGGCAGGGGCGCCGGACGAAACGCCTTCTCCGCGAGGCGGAGCAGCACGATCGAGTCCTTGCCACCGGAGAACAGCAGCACCGGTCGTTCGAGTTCGGCCACCACCTCCCGGATGATGTGCACCGACTCGGCCTCCAGGACCCTGATCGCGGTGACGTGATCGATGTCGTCGGTCGTCTTCTCGGCTGTCGTCACAGCGGGTATCCGTTCCGTTCGGCGTCTTCTCGGTATCGCTGGGCCCATTCCTTGGAGCGCGAGTTGGACTGTGGTTTCAGCGGTGGCGGCGGTGCCAGGCCAGGATCCTGACCGATTCTCTCGAGCACCCGCGCGGCGGCTTTGGTGGGATCGTTCACGAGGTCGCGGAACTCGATGTCGAGGGGTTCGATGCCCTCCTCGGCAAACCAGTTGCGCCACTGACGTTCCTGCTCGCGGAGGATGCCCGCGAGATGCGCGATCCCCTCCGCGTGATACACCGCGCCGTCGTCACCGTCTCCGTCGGAGCCGTCGTTGCGCCACACCCGGGTCTGCACCGCACGCCACATCGAAACCGCCTGCGGCACCACGTCATCGCGATACACATGGACGTACAGCGGGTCGGCGCCGTCGAATATCCATCGAATCGCAGTCCGCAACGATCCCGAACCCACCCGGCTGCGCGCGACCAGCAGTGGCGTCTGGTTCCACATGAGCTTCCCGCCCCACACGCCGTTGTCGCTACGGCCGGCCTCGAGGACATCGGCGCGCCAGGTCTCGGCGTCGCGGGTGTCGACCGTGCCGGGATCGATCGGGGCGAGGAGTCCGAGGATCGTCGGGTCGGTGACACCGGCGAACCATTCACGTGGTTGCGGCGACTGCGACGACGAGGCGAAGTACTGGAAGAACTCTTCGGGCGTTCCCGCGACGCCGGTCGCCGACAGCGACTCGACGAGCAGAGTGCTACCGCTGCGCTGACTCGCGCACACCAGATAGTTCGACGACACCGCAGCGGGCGTTCCTGACATGAACGATGAGTCTATAGATCCGAAAACACGTCGCAACCTGGGTTTTTAGGCGCAGCGAGGCGAAAACTCTTGACACCGGGCACCTGTCGTGAATGTCCGGCGCCCGCCCGGCCGTGGGTTCAGCGGTCCCCCGAGGTGATCTCCCCGGCCAATTCGCGACGCGAGCCTTGTGGACGACGGGAGGGCAGTGCCTCCTCCCGGGGCTCCACCTTCGCCGCCTTGGCATGGAAGGCTTCCATGAACCGTCGGGCGATGGCGGTACCGGTGGCCTCGTCGGGAAGGTCGTCACCGGTCTCGGCCCGCCACGCGGACAGCGTCGCACGCAGCCCGGCATAGGACGGATCGTCGGCGACATTGTTGCGCTCATACGGATCGGAACGCAGGTCATAGAGCTCGATCCGCGGCCGGTCCTGTTGAATCGCTTCGGAATCGAGTGATCGCGCCGACAGGCTGTCGGCGATGTCGAGCGGAAGCAGGAGTGCCGGGCGGGCGGCGAAGTTCTCGATGTAGCTGTACTCCTTGGTGCGCACGGCGCGGATCGGGTCGAAGGCGTCGTGATAGGTCTTCTCGGTGAAGACCTCGGTCCGCACGGCGGCGGCCGGGTCCCGGCGAGGCATCTCGACAGGCGATTCGGTGAGCGCCGCTGCATGGGAGTCGCCGTCCACGTCCTCGGGGATCTCGACTCCGAGCAGGTCCAGCAGGGTCGGGGTCAGGTCGACACCCGAGAACAGGTCGTCGTAGACCTGCGGCTCGATCTGCCGCTCCGTCGGCGGCCGCATGATGAGCGCGACGCCGGTGCCCTCGGCGTACAGCGTCGACTTCGCGCGCGGGAACGCCAGCCCGTGGTCGGTGATGAACACGATCCATGTCGTGGAATCCAGTCCCAGCTCGGCGACGGTGTCGAGCAGGCGCCCGACGGCGGCGTCGGCCTTGGTGATGGAACCGTGCAGACCCGCGAGGTCGTCGCGGACGTCATCGGTGTCGGGCAGGAACCCCGGGACGGCGATGCCGCCGGTGTCGGACGGCTTGTACTCGTCTGCCGGATACGGCCGATGGGTCTCGAAGAAGCCGGCGGTCAGGAAGAATGGCCGATCCTCATCGGCGTGGCGTCGTCGGAGCCAGTGCTGGGATTGCTCGACGACGTAATCGCATCGCGAGTCCGAGACGTCGACCGAGTCGAAGCCGAGCCGCTGGGGATCCGCGCTCTCGTGCTGCATCCCGAACAGCGCCGACCGATAGCCCGCGTCGGCGAGCAGCGATGGCAGTGTCCGCACGTCCGCGCGGTACTCGAACCCGTGGTGCGCGAGCCCGACGAGCCCGTTGCTATGGGGGTAGCGTCCGGTGAACAGCGAACCGCGGGCCGGCGAGCACAACGGCGCGGTGGAGTGTGCGTCGGCGAAGCGGATGCCGTCGGCGGCCAGCTGATCGAGGGACGGCGACTCGACACCGTCCGCTCCGTAACACGTCAGGTGGCGTCCCAGGTCGTGCCAGTGGATCAAGATGACGTTCTCGCGTGCCATGCCCCCATGATGACGCAGGTAGTCGGCCGCACGGTCGCCACACCGCCCCGCGATCTCGACATACCGCACACGGCAGTGACCTAAGAATTGAAATCACCGTGCGCCGAATTCGGACACGGACGATGAGGCGAGCCACTCGTAGGGCCATGTGCCCTACGCGGCATCCCACCCGGGGTCTACTCTCTCTATGGCTAGCCTTACAGAACAAATCGGTGCCGCAGGGCGCCGAGGAGATGGACCACCGAGTGGATTACATATCGGCATTTGCCTCCAGCGGCACGTCTTTCCTCGCTGCCGGCGGGGGCCCTTCGATCTACACCCAGATGTTCGGCAGCGCCCTCATCGGTCTCCGCGAGGGTCTCGAGACCGGCATCGTGGTCATGGTCCTGGTCGCGTTCGTCGTCAAGACCGACCGCCGGGACGCCCTGAAGTGGATCTGGGCGGGCGTGGGTGCGGCGATCGCGATGACCCTCGTGGTGTTCCTCGTCATCCACTTCGGCACGTCGACGATGACGCCGCTCGCCGCCGAGACCATCGCCGGCGTCGCATCGTTGGTGGCGGTCGGAATCGTGACGTTCATGGTGCTGTGGATGAGCGAGGCCTCGTCCCACATCTCCGCCGACCTCAAGAGTGGGATGTCGAAGGCGCTCCTCGCCGGCGGCGCGTCGGTGCTGGGTCTGGCGTTCCTGGCCGTCGGACGTGAGGGTTTCGAGACCGCGCTGCTGATGGTCGGCTATGCCGAGAGTGTGTCCGGCGGGTTGTGGCCCCTGCTCGGACTCGTGGTCGGAATCCTCGCCGCCGTCGTGCTGACGGTGCTGATCTACCGCGGCGCCATCCGGATGAACCTCTCGGTGTTCTTCACCTACACAGGTCTGTTCCTGATCGTCGTCGCCGCCGGAATCCTCACCTACGGAATCCGCGCGCTGCAGACCGTGGGCTGGCTACCCGGTCTCGGCAACATCGCGTTCGACGTCTCCGGCACCTACGACGCCTCCTCGTGGTACGGGACCGTCCTGGGCGGCATCTTCAACGTGCGGCCGGATCCGACGGTGCTGCAGGTGCTCGTCTGGATCGTCTACGTGGTCGTGGTGACCGCGATCTTCTTCGGCCGCCAGCGAGCCGGTCGGCGGGCCGTCGCCCAGAGGACCCGAACCCCCGACGAGAGCCCCGCACCTGCGGGGCCCACCCCCGAAAGGAATCCTCAGTGAACCGTAGAACCGTGGTGGCCGCATCTGCGGCCGCGGTGGTGCTCACCCCCATCTTGCTGACCGGCTGTACCGAGAAGAGCAGCGCCGAGGGCGCGATCGCGGTGACCTCCACCGCCGACGCCTGCGAGCTGGCTTCCACCCAGGCCACGACCGGGAACGTCGACTTCACGGTCACCAACTCGGGCAACAAGGTCACCGAGTTCTACGTCTTCGGAAACAACAACCGCGTGCTCGGCGAGGTCGAGAACATCGGCCCCGGACTCTCGGGGAGCCTGACCGTCGAGATCGTCGAACCCGGCACCTACACCGTCGCCTGCAAGCCAGGCATGGTCGGCACCGGCATCCGTGCCGAGCTCGAGGTCGGCGGTGAACGGAAGGAGAAATCCGGCGCCCCGGCCGACGTGACGGCCGCCAAGGCGCAGTACCTCGAATACGTCCGCAATCAGCTGAACACACTGCACGCCCAGACGACGACGTTCGTCGACAACATCAGGAAGGGCGATCTCGACGCCGCGCGAGCGCAATTCGGCCTCGTCCGCACGCCGTACGAACGGATCGAGCCGGTCGCCGAGTCCTTCCCCGACCTCGATCCCGCCGTCGACATGCGGTGGGACGACACCGAAGACGGCTCCCAGCCGTTCACCGGATTCCATCGCATCGAACGCTTCCTGTGGCCGCCGCAGCCGGCCGAGATCGGCGATGCGCCCGGGCAGATCACCCCGTCGGATGCCGCGAACGCCAAGGAGACCGACAACCCGCAGGCCATCGCCGGGATCGCCGACGGTCTGCTCGCCAACGTCACCAAGCTTCGCGACGAGGTCAGCAAACCCGACTTCGAGTTCGAGACACTTTCGTTCGTGAAGGGCCCGCAGGCGCTGATCGACGAGGTCGCCGCCACCAAGGTCGACGGCGAGGAGGACCGCTACTCCCACACCGATCTCTGGGACTTCGCGGGCAACCTCGACGGTTCGGAAACCGCGATCGCGACGCTGCAGCCGATCATCGCCGCCAAGAACCCGGCGCTGATGGACAAGATCACCGCTCAGTTCGCGACGGTGCGCGCCTCGGTCAACTCCTACCGCGACGGTGACGGCTACGTGTCGTACACCGAGGTCACCCCGGAGCAGCGCAAGGAACTGTCGAATCAGATCGACGCACTGTCGGCCACCCTGTCCCAGGTACCAGGAATCGTGTTGCAGCAATGAATGATCCGGCTCCCCGCCCCGACGACGCACAGACCACCGAACCCGTGAGGCGCACGACACGGCGCGGTCTGTCGCGTCGTGCGATCCTCGGCGGGACCGGCGCCGGGTTGCTCGTCGCCGCGGGCGGGGTGGCCGTCGGGCGCGCCACCACCCCGGCACCGTCAGCCGATCACGTGGTCGAGTTCCGGGGTCCGCGCCAGGCCGGCATCATCACCGCCGCCCAGGATCGTCTGCATTTCGCGAGTTTCGACGTGGTCACCGACAACCGGGACGAACTCGTGTCCGTGCTGCGCCGCTGGACCGAGGCCGCCGAACGCATGACCCGTGGTGAAGAGACCGTCGCCGACGGCGCCACCGGACTCGGCGAGTACACGCCACCGGAAGACACCGGAGAAGCGTTGGGACTGAGCGCCTCTCACCTGACCCTCACGATCGGGTTCGGACCCGGACTCTTCGGTCCCAGCGCGTCGGCTCCCGACCGTCCCGATCGGTTCGGGCTCGCCGACCGTCGACCGCCGGCGCTCGTCGACCTGCCGATGTTCGCGGCCGAGAAGATCGAACCCGCACGGTCGTACGGCGACATCTGCGTGCAGGCCTGCGCCGACGATCCGCAGGTCGCGGTCCACGCGATCCGCAACCTGGCGCGGATGGCCGTGGGCGTCATGTCGGTCCGCTGGTCGCAGCTCGGGTTCGGCCGGACGTCGTCGACGACGCAGTCCCAGGACACACCTCGAAACCTGTTCGGATTCAAGGACGGAACGGCGAACCTGCGCGCCGAGGACACCGACCTCCTCGACCGCTGGGTGTGGGTGGGTCCCGAGGACAATCCACCGGCGGCGCAGTGGATGACCGGCGGCACCTACCTCGTCGCCCGCCGCATCCGCATGGACATCGAACCGTGGGACCGCGCCAACCTCTTCGAGCAGGAGCAGATCATCGGCCGCACCAAACGGTCCGGTGCACCGCTGGGCAAGTCCGGCGAGTTCGACGACCCCGACTTCGCGATCACCTCCGGGGGCACACCGGTCATCGCGCGGAACTCCCATGTGCGGCTGGCGCATCCGGACAACCTCGGTGGCGTGCGGATTCTTCGCCGCGGCTACAACTTCACCGACGGCTCCGACGGATTCGGTCACCTCGACGCCGGCCTGTTCTTCATCGCCTTCAACCGCGACACCGGCAAACAGTTCGTCCCCATGCAGCAGATCCTGTCCCGTCAGGACGCGATGACCGAGTACCTGATCCCCAACGGCTCGTCGACCTTCGCCATCCCACCGGGCCTCGAGCCCGGCGAGTGGTGGGGGCAGCGACTTTTCGAGTGAGGTCCTGCTCAGCCCGCGAGCACGCTCTCCCACGCCTCGCGTGAATCGAGTACGACACCCTGCTCCCGGGCCCGTGCCTCGGCGGCGTACACCGACGCCATCAGTGCCCGAGCCTTGTCCCGGGCCTGCGCCTCTGCGCTGTCGTCGCCTGCGATGACGGTGACCGTCCAGGTCTCGGCGGGGATCGTCTCCACCGGATACGACGCGGCGGTGAGACGTTCGAGGATCTTCTGCAGCAGAGCGAGCGACGGTTGTGTGGTGGCGACCCCGTCGAGGACGGAACCGCGCTTCTTCTCGGCGGCCTTGCGTTCCTCCCATTCCCGGATCTGGGTCTCAAGGTCGGTGTGGGCCCCCGACAGCACGCCGGGGGTGCGCCCCATGACCTTGGAGGTGAAACTGAGTGCGACGTCGTCGATGTCGAACGGCGACTCCGGGTCGTCGGCGGCGATGCGCGCATGGAAGAGCACCTGCAGCAACAGGTCACCGAGTTCTTCCTTCAGCTCGATCTGGTCGCCGGTCTCGATGGCGTCGAGCAGCTCGTAGACCTCCTCGAGCAGGTAGCGCCGCAGTGAGTGATGCGTCTGGGTGCTCTCCCACGGTCCGTTGCGGCGCAACGTGTCCATCAGGGCGACCGAGTCGAGCAGCGCCATTCCCGACACCTTCGCCGCGGCGATGACCTGCTCACCGCGGGCGGCGCGGGCGCGGACGAGCGGGTGATCGGCGTCGGTGCTCACCAGCACGGAGTCGATGGGGGTCTCACCGAGCACCTCGTCGAAAACCGGTTCGACGTGGTCGAATTCCCAGAGGAGGACGGCGGGCACGTCCTCGGTGACCTTGACCGGACCCGTGAGCCAGGCGCGCGCCCGGATGGGGATCAGGTCGGGCCGTGCCGGGTCCAGCAGCACCACCGTCATTCGTCGTACGCCCTTTCTCGACCCCCCTGTTTACAGTCAACCTATCCCCCGACTTCCCGAGGCCGCCCGCCTCGCCGGAAACCGCCCCCGAAAACGACCCTGAGCAGGTACCTCGCCGACATATTGTCGTCGGCGGCGTCTTCGAGGGCGCATCTGCGGGCGGTTTCGGGTCTCAGCCGCTCGGCTCCGGCTTCAGCTGCGTCAGGAACGTGGTGAGGTACTCGATCAGCTCGTCGTCGCGCAGACGTGCCGAGCCGACTCCCCCCGTCCGTGGGATCGGGAGCGTGACCACCGACGTCGTCGCCCGGTACGTCGCCGACGAGTACAACCGTCGCAGGCGCACCTGTTCGCTGTCGAGCAGAGGCAGCGGCGAGATCTTGACCCCCTGTCCGGCCAGACCGATCTCGGCGATCCCGCGTTCGCGGCAGCGCAGACGCAGACGTGCGATCGACGCGAGTCGGGTGGTCTCGACCGGCGGCGGACCGTAGCGGTCGTTGAGTTCGACCAGGACCGCATCGACCGCGGCGTCGTCGGTGGCCGACGCCAGTTTGCGGTAGGCCTCCAGGCGCAGACGGTCGGAGTCGACGTACTCGACCGGGATGTGGGCGTCGACCGGCAGGTCGATGCGCACCTCTCCGGTCTCTTGCGTCTCGACCGGCTTGCCGTCGGCCGCAGCGCGATACGCCTCGACCGCTTCGCCGACGAGCCGCACATAGAGATCGAAGCCGACCCCCGCGACGTGACCCGATTGCTCTGCGCCGAGCACGTTTCCGGCGCCGCGCAGCTCGAGATCCTTGAGCGCCACCGCCATTCCGGCACCCAGTTCGTTGTTCTGGGCGATCGTCGCCAGCCGGTCGTAGGCGGTCTCGGTCAGCGGACGATCGGGACTGTAGAGCAGATAGGCGTAACCGCGCTCACGACTTCGGCCGACGCGTCCGCGCAACTGATGAAGCTGCGAGAGGCCGAGGTTCTCGGCACGGTCGACGATGAGCGTGTTGGCGTTGGAGATGTCGAGACCGGTCTCGATGATGGTCGTACAGACCAGCACGTCGTATTCGCGGTTCCAGAACCCCGACACCGTGCGCTCGAGCTGGTCCTCCCCCATCTGGCCGTGTGCGACGACAACTCTCGCCTCCGGGACCATGTTGGAGATGTCCTTGGCCATCTTGTCGATGGTCGAGACACGATTGTGGACGTAGAACACCTGACCGTCGCGCAGCAGCTCACGACGGATCGCGGCGGCGACCTGTTTCGGCGCGTAGGCACCGACGTAGGTGAGCACCGGATGGCGTTCCTCCGGCGGGGTGAGGATCGTCGACATCTCGCGGATGCCGGCCATCGACATCTCCAGCGTTCGCGGAATCGGCGTCGCCGACATGGTCAGCACGTCGACGTGGGTGCGCAGCGACTTGATGTGTTCCTTGTGTTCGACGCCGAAACGCTGTTCCTCGTCGACGATCACGAGTCCGAGGTCTTTCCAGGTGATGCCGGTCTGCAGGAGACGATGCGTACCGATGACGATGTCGACCTCGCCCTTCGCCATCGCCTCGGTGATCTCGCGGGATTCCTTGGCGTCGGTGAAACGCGACAGCCCGCGCACCCGCACGGGGAATCCGCTCATCCGCTCGGTGAACGTCTGCAGATGCTGTTGCGCGAGAATGGTCGTCGGCACCAGGACGGCCACCTGCTTGCCGTCCTGGACGGCCTTGAACGCGGCACGCACGGCGATCTCGGTCTTGCCGTAGCCGACGTCGCCGACGACGACGCGGTCCATCGGGACCGGACGCTCCATGTCGGCCTTGACCTCGGCGATGACGGTCAGCTGATCGATCGTCTCGGTGAAGTCGAAGGCGTCTTCCATCTCCTGCTGCCACGGGGTGTCGGGCCCGAAGGCATGACCCGGGGCGGCATGACGAGCGGCGTAGAGCTGTACCAGCTCACCGGCGATCTCGCGAACGGCCTTGCGCGCCTTGCGCTTCGTGTTCTGCCAGTCCGACCCGCCGAGCTTGGACAGCGAGGGCTGCTCGCCACCGACGTACCGGGACAGCTGGTCGAGGGCGTCCATCGGCACGTACAACCGGTCGGCGGGCTGGCCGCGTTTGCTCGATGCATATTCCAGGACCAGGTATTCGCGACGCGCACCCGAGACGGTGCGTTCGATCATCTCGACGAACTTGCCGATGCCGTGCTGGTCGTGCACGACGAGGTCACCGGCGGTCAACGCCAGCGGGTCGACCTGATTGCGACGCTTGGCCGGGAGCTTGCGTCCGTCGCGGACATTCGCCACGCGGGTACCGGTGAGGTCCGCTTCGGTGACGACGACGAGACCGGCGTCGGCACAGACGATGCCGTTGCGCAGCGTCGCACCGAACACCGCGACCTCGCCCGGCTCGGGACGATGTCCCGGCTCGGCGATCACGTACGGCACCTCGGCCTCGGACAGTCGCTCGCCGACGCGTTGGGCGGTGCCCTTGCCGGCGACGACGATCGCGGCGGTCTTGCCGTCGGACACGTGGGCCCGCAGCTGGGCGAACGTGGCTGCGATCTCGCGTTCGTCACCACGTGGCGCGGGCCCGGGGACCAGGTCCAGCTCGAGTTCGTCCCCACTCCCCGTCGACAACGGCGACAGGGTCCACCAGGGGCGGCCCGCCTCGAGCGTCGCGGCGCGCACGTCGTCGAGTGGACGGTAAGCGCTCGCCTCCAGGTCGATGCCGACACCCGAGCGGCCGTCGATGGGTGCATTCGCACCCATCGCCGCGGCCGTCCACGACGCCTCGAGGAACTCCGCACCGGTCTTGGACAGATCGGCGGCGCGGGTCCGGACCTTCTCCGGATCGAGGACGAGCACACGCGTCCCGGCCGGGACGACCTCGGTCAGCAGTTGCATCTCGCCGTCGACGAGCGCCGGGATCAGCGCCTCCATCCCCTCCACCGGAATGCCCTCGGCCAGCTTGCCGAGCATCTCGGTGAGCGTGGTGTCGTCCGGGTTCTCCGCGGCGAGATCGCTTGCGCGCGTACGGACCTTCTCGGTGAGAAGCAGTTCGCGTCCCGGGTGGATGCGCACCTCGGTCGCTTCGACCTCCGGCTGGCTGCGCTGGTCGGCGACCGAGAACGCCCGCATCTCGGTGATCTCGTCGCCCCAGAACTCGACGCGGACCGGGTGGTCGGCGGTCGTCGGGAAGACGTCGAGGATGCCGCCGCGGACCGCGAACTCGCCGCGGCGTCCGACCATGTCCACACGCTCGTAGGCCATCTCGACGAGTTGGGCGAGCAAGCCGTCGAAGTCGACCTCGATGCCCTCGCGCAGGGTGACCGTGGCGACGTCACCGAGGCCCGGCGCCATCGGCTGCACGAGTGAGCGGACCGTGGTGACCACGACCCGCAGCGGCTTGTCGCCGGGATCGGCGAGACGGTGCAGCACCGCGAGTCGCTGACCCACGGTGTCCGCGCTGGGCGACAGCCGCTCGTGCGGGAGGGTCTCCCACGACGGGAACTGGGCCACCGCGTCGGCGTCGTCGAGCATCTCCGCGAGCTCGGCGGTCAGATCGTCGGCTTCCCGACCGTTGGCGGAGACGACGAGAAGCGGGGCATCGGCGTCGGCGGCCAGGCAGGAGACGAGGAACGGCCGCGCCGCATCGGGCGCGGTGATGTCGAGGCGCCGTTCGCCACGGCGTTCGCGGACCTCGCGGAAGGACTTGTCCGCACACGCGAGCGCGGCCAGACCGGACAGGGCACGGAGCGTCGACACTCCGCCGATTGTATGGGGCCGCGCTCCGCGCCCGGTCATCCGGTGGATCAGCGGAGCAGGCCCGCCCCCAGCACCTCCCCTCGACGCGCCCCGGGAAGGATGGCGTAGACCGCCGATCCGATGGGCGTCGTCCACCGGTTCAGCGCATCGTGTTCGGCCAGCCGCGCCTGGACCGGCGCGTACTGCGCGTCGACGTCACGCTGATAGGAGGCGAAGAGCAGCCCGCTGTTCGAGGTCGGGACGTTGCCCGTCGCATCGGGTTCCGGCGGGTCGTCGTAGTTGTATCCGCGCCGGAGGAACCGCTCCACCTCACTGCGGCGGCGTGCCCGCGCGATGTGCGACGACGCCGGGATGGCGGGGAGTCCGTCGACGACCGCCTCGAAGTCCGGGTCGTCGTGTTCGGTCCCGCCGCTCAGGGGCGCCCCGTCGGCGATCCTGCGGCCGACCGAGAGTTCCTGGTCCCGCGGATCGAGCTCCTGCCACGTGTCGAGGTTCATCGCGATCCGCCGGAGCACCATCGACGTGCCGCCGGCGAACCAGGGCTGCTCGGCACCGTCGTCCCAGACGAGACTGTCGTGATCGGCAGGTCCCAGGTTGACCGTCCCGTCGACCTGACCCATCAGATTCCTCATCGTCACGGATTCGTCCTGCGTCCCCCGGGCGTTGCGGAAACCCCGCTGCACCCATCTCAGACGCACACGGCCCGCGACATTCGCGGTGAGCACGCGGGTCGCGTGGGCGATCGTGATCGGGTCGTCCGCACAGATCTGGAGCAGCACGTCGGTCTGCCCCCAGCGTCGCTGTTCGAGCCGGTCGATGACGTATCGCGGCAACGGATGCAGCCAGCGCGGCCGGCGATTCTCCAGTCCCGTGCCGGTGAACGCACCGGGCCCCAGGCCCACGGTCACGGTGACCCGGGCGGGCAGCCGGGCGAGGTCCGGTTCGCTGTCGGCGAGCGCCGGATCACCTGCGGTGAGGCGGGCTGCGTCCTCGGTCCACACCTGCAGTACGCCGGCGAGAGCCGCCCGCATGTCGCGTTCGCCGCCCGACGACACGAGGTCGAGGCCCACATAGTTCACGTGCGCGGGTGGCGGCGTCGTCACACCGGCCTGGTGGTCCCCGTAGAACTCGACCACGTCACGTCCATGGGTCGGTTCCTCGTCGGAGGCGTGGGCGGTGACCGCCTTCACACCCACGCCGAGCCCGGCGAGTCCGGCCGCACCCACGAACAGGGTGCGGCGCCTCAGCGTGGGGCCGCCGCCCCCGGACTCAGCCATCGGTGCCGGCGGCGGGCGCGCCGTGGCCCGGTGCGTAGTCCTCTCGTGCCCCGTTGAAATCACGGGCACGTGCCACGAACTCGCGCGTCGAGCCGTCGCCGAATCGCAGTGTCAGCGTGACGGTGTCGCCGGCCTTGATCGGTTGCCGCAGGTCCATCAGCATGATGTGGTTGCCGCCCGGCCTGAGCTCGACCGTCTGTTCGGGGCCGATGTCGAGACCGCCCTCGATGGGTCGCATCACCATGCCGCCGCCATCGGACGGCGCCATCTCGTGCACCTCGACGCGCCCGGCCACAGCGGTGGTACCGCCGGTGAGGGTGACCTCGGTACCGGACGTGTTGGCGACGGTGCCGAAGGCCGCGGTCATCCCGGTGTCGGCCGACTTCACCCATTGATCGCTGATGGTCACCGATTGGGCCTGCGTGGTGGCGTCGTCGTCCGACGAACATGCGGCGAGCAGGGTGATCGGGAGCGTCGCCATGGCCAGGACCGCCAGCGGTCGACGAACGGACGAGGAAACGAAAGTTGTTGAGAACATGAGTTTTTCACCTTTTGTGGTGCGCGGATCACCGCCGGCGGTGCACAAGCCGCGGCGGGAAAAGGAAGTATGGGTCAGCGCACCGCGATGGGTGGTCCGCGTGTCGGATTCTCCGACAGCCGAGTCGGTGTGAGAGGTATGGCGTCGGCCGCCGCGACGACGAGGACGGCCCGGGGAGAGATCGACCGCTCCCCCGAGATCGCGGCGATGATCCGGGAACCGACCCGTCGCGAGCACTCCTCGGCGCCGACCAGCAACACCGCTGCAGCGGCGAGCGCCGCGAGGTGGCAGAGGAGCATGGTCGGGCCGGGTGTCACCGCGTCCACCGGCGCGTGGTGATCGCCGGATCTCATGGCGAGGTGCCCGAAGAGTTGCGCGGTGGCGAGTGCCGATCCGACCGAGAGCGCGGCAGATGCGCGACCGCGGACGCGGTCGGCGAGCCCGGCGTTCAGGACCCAGCCCAGCCCGGCACTGATTGCGAGAAGCAGAACCGCGTGCGACGGTGTCGGAGTGCCCCCGCCCGCCAGTCCGTGGGCGCCGACGCCGAGCGCCGCCGACACGATTGCGGCAGCGACCGACCACCAGGGATGCACTCCCTGGTAGCCGGAATCGGAAGCCGCGCGCACGGTAGCCAATCTACGCCCCTACTACCACTAGTAGTAGGTGCGCCGTCACACCCGGGATGGTGCTCGCCGATATCGTCTTCGGAATGCACGGTTCCCACTCAGACGAGGTGCGGCAGATCGTCGTCGACGACGCGACGGCCGACGACCTCGACGCGGTCGCCGAGATCTATGCGCACTACGTGCAGCACACCGTCGCAACCTTCGACTACGTCGTCCCCACGCTCGAGCAGTGGCACGCCAAGCACGCCGCGATCACCGCGGCCGGCCGGCCGTTCGTGGTGGCCCGCGCGGTCGACGAGTCCGGTACGGAACAGACCGTCGGCTACGCCTATCTGGGCACGTTCCGCGGGATGCCGGCGTACGACCGGTCCACCGAGGACTCCATCTACGTCCGGCCCGGCTTCGGCGGCCGCGGCGTCGGATCGGCGCTCATGGCCGGGATGCTCGATCGTGCGAACCCCGAGAACGTCCGCCAGATCGTCGCGGTGATCGCAGCCACCGGCGGGGACGGGTCGATCGCTCTGCATTCGCGGTTCGGGTTCACCGAGGCCGGCCGCCTGCGTTCCATCGGCCACAAGACCGACCAGTGGATCGATTGCGTCTACATGCAGAAGGACATCTGGGAGTCACGCGACCGGTAGCGGCGTCACCGGTCGAGGCCGGCGGCCTCGGCAGCGGCGTCGGCCAGACCCACGCCGGTCCCCTCGTAGATGTGGAAGGCCACGTCGGCACCCCGACTGAGCAGTTCGTCGCGTTCGTCGTCGTACTGGGCGACGACTGCGATGGTGCCGGCGAACTCTCTCTCCTCCACCCGATCGAGGGCCACCAGATTGGAGCCGTGGAACGGCATGGCGAAGACGAGGATGTCGAGGTCGGACACCCCTTCGCACCGTTCCCAGAACCCCGTCTCGGTCGCATCGGCCTCGATCACCCGCAGTCCGCGCGCGCGGAGGTCGACCACCTTCAGGGGGTCGTTCTCCACTCCGACGACGCTCAGGCCGTACTCGTCGACGAGTCGGTTGTAGACCGAACTGCCCACCCGTCCGAGTCCGAAGACGACCGCCCGGGCGGGTGCGAGGTCGATCGTCGCGTCCTCGGGATGGGCACGCGCGGCGGCCGGCGTCGGGACGTACGCCGAGAGCCGGCTCACCCAACGGGACCCGCGGCGGTTGACGAGCGTGGAGAACACGAAACTCGCGGCGACCGCGACCGAGGTGACCACGAGCCAGTCGTCGTCGACGAGGTCCGCGTCGACGCCGGTGGAGATGACGATGAGCCCGAACTCGGAGAAGTTGGCCAGGGCGAGTCCGGCCAGGATCGAGGTGCGCCGACGCAGGCCGAACATGGCCAGCATGAAGGTGAACAGCGCCGCCTCGAGGGGCAGGAGGACCACGAGGAGCAGCCCGAGGACGACGGTGTCGAGAGTCGGCGTGACGTGCAGGCCGATCGAGACGAAGAAGCCCACCAGCAGCAGTTCACGAAGCCCGAACAGCGTGCGTGACAGCTCCGACGCCCGCGGATGCGAGGCCAGGAGCACGCCGATGACCATCGCACCGAAGTCGCCCTTGATGCCGACGGATTCGAACAGCCAGTACCCCGGCACGAGTGCCATGGTCACACCGAAGAGTGTCTGCAATTCGCCGTGCCCCAGCCGGTTCCACAGTCGCCGGACGACCCATGCACCGGGAATCAGCAGCACCAGTGCGAACGCCCACGGACTGGGCGGCTCACCGCTCATCGCCGTGAGATAGGCGACGGCGACGACGTCCTGCAGGACGAGGATGCCGATCGCGATGCGGCCGTAGAGGGAGCGCGACTCCGAGCGTTCGTCGAGCACCTGCACCACGAACACGGTGCTCGAGAACGACAACGCGAAGCCGAGGAGAGCGAGCGTCTGCCAGCTCTCGCCCATCAGCATCCGGACACCGATCGTCGAGAGCAGTCCGAGGAAGCCGGTCGTGAGACCCAGTATGACCGCGAGATTCAGAGCAGTGGTGAGCAAGACCTCGCGCCGGAACAGCATCCGGAGGTCCAGCTTGAGGCCGATGGTGAACAGCAGGATCGTCACGCCCAGTTCGGCGAGGGTGTCGATGATCGGCAACTGTTCGATCCCGGGCGCGTGCAGGATGAACCCGGCCGCGAGGTACCCGACGAGAGTGGGCAGGCGAATCAACCGCGCGAGAAATCCACATCCGAAGATGACCACGAGGTAGATGCCGACTGTCTCCACGCGCCGGGAGTTCCTTTCACTCTGGGCCGCCGCGCGGCCGGAGATGCCTGGAACGTTATCGCCCACCCGCGACGGGAGGCGCGGTGGCCACGCCGTGCGCCCACCCCGGCGGCACGGAACTGAACGCTGCACGGCCGCGGAACAAAACGGACCACAGTCCGGTTAGTACCAGCATGACCGGCTCGAGCTCCCCCACGCGTCAACCCGCACTCTTTCTGTCCCACGGCGCCCCACCCCTCGTCGACAGCCCCACCTGGGTCCGACAGCTGAAGACACTCGCCCGCGGACTCGATCGGCCGACGGCGATCCTCATCGTCTCCGCGCACTGGGAGGCCGCACCCCTCACCATCGGCTCCACCGATTCGCGGACACCGCTGACCTACGACTTCGGCGGATTCCCCGAGAAGTACTACCGCGTCCAGTACCGGTCGCCAGGGGCCCCTGACCTGGCCCGCCGGGTCGCCGCGATGATGCCCGACGGCGAACCGATCGCCCACGACCCCACCCGCCGCCTCGACCACGGCGCATACGTGCCGATGACGGTCATGTATCCCGAGGCAGACATCCCGGTACTGCAGATCTCACTGCCGACCCTCGACCCCGAGCGGCTGCTCGAACTCGGCCGTCGACTCAAGCCGCTGCGCGACGAGGGTGTGCTCGTCATCGGGTCCGGATTCACCACGCACGGCCTGCCGTTCCTGCGCGACTGGCGCCCGGAGGCCACCCCGCCGAGCTGGTCGGCCGAATTCGACGCGTGGGCCGCCGAGCGGTTCACCGCCGGAGATGTGGAGTCGCTCATCAGATTCCGTCAGACCGCGCCCGGCATGCCGTATGCCCACCCCACGGTCGAACACTTCGCGCCGCTGTTCGTCGCACTCGGCGCCAGCGACGATGCCGAACAGCGGCCGGATCAGGTGATCGACGGGTTCTGGATGGGACTCTCGAAGCGGAGTCTGGTGCTGGCCTGACCATCGTTCAGACGTCGGCCCGAGCGCCGGGGCTCAACTGTCCTCGGCGGTGGTGCGCTCGAGCGGTTCGACGTAGTCGGGACCGACGAGCGCCGGCGACGGGTCGAGGCGTGTGAGTCCGTTCCAGCACAGGTTCACCAGGTGGGCGGCCACGACCTCCTTCGACGGCTCGCGGACGTCGAGCCACCACTGGGCGGTCGACGACACCATGCCCACCAGGGCCTGCGCGTAGAGCGGGGCGAGTGCGGGGTCGAACCCGCGGCGCTCGAAGTCGCCGGCCAGGATGTGCTCGACCTGACTCACCGCGTCGTTGAGAAGACTCGAGTAGGTGGCCGTCTCGCCGGTCGACGCGGTGCTGTCGCCGCGCACCAGGATGCGGAAACCGTCCGTGCGTTCCTCCATGTAGGTGAGCAACGCGAGGGCGACCTGCTGGATGCGGTACAGCGACCGGTTCTTCGACAGCGATGCCGTCACCATCTCCAGCAGGGTTTCCATCTCACGGTCGACGACGACCGCGTAGAGGCCTTCCTTACCGCCGAAGTGCTCGTAGACGATCGGCTTGGAAACGCCGGCGCGTTGCGCGATCTCCTCGATGGACGTGCCCTCGTATCCGCGTTCCGCGAACAGTCCGCGCGCCACCTCGATCAGTTGCAGCCGCCGCTGGGCGCCGGTCATCCGCGCCCGCGGTGCGCGCTGCACCTCGGCCGAACCCTCCGCCGGACGTCCGATCGCCATGCGCCAAGCCTAGGACGAGACGCCGTCGAATCACGAATGTTGCGTGAACTCCCGCTCCCGCCCTCGCTCCCGAAGGGTCAGTACAGGCTCGACCAGTACGACCAGAACCGCACCGCGATGAGCACGACGACCAGCGTCACGGCGAGCACCAGGATCAGGGCATGACTGCGCGCCACCGCGAGCGCGACACCCGACCGCGAGGTCAGTCCGCTCGCGTGGGCGTTGCGCACGCTGACGAAGACGAAGATCGGCAGCGTCACCGCCCACACCACCATGCAGTACGGGCACAGCGCGCCGATCGAGTACAGGCTCGAGTAGATCAGCCAGCATATGAAGGTCATCGCCGCGGTCACGCCCACCTGCAGACCCGCCCAGTACCAGCCCGCCAGGCGTGCGCCGGCGAAGATCGCCACACCGGTGGTGATCACCACCGCGAACCCGGCGATACCGAGCAGCGGGTTCGGGAATCCGAACAGCGCGGCCTGCGGCTTGGCCATCACCGAACCGCAGCTCAGCACCGGATTGAAGTTGCACGTCGGCACATAGTCCGGGTTCTTGAACAGTTCGATCCGCTCGACCGTGAGCACGAACGACGCCACGAAACCGATCACGCCGCCGACGGTCAGCACCCAGGCGGCGATCCGCGTCCACGAATGGACGGCCTCCGCCAGAAGTGCCTGGTCGTCGTCGGGTTCGATCTCGGTGCTGGTGGTTGTCGTGTCGACTGGGGCGCTCTCACTCACCCATCCAGGATGACACCGTCCGGGTGGTCATCGGTTCCCGATGTGCGCGGAATCGTGCCGACTCCGCATACGGCGCAAACCGTGGCGGGCGATTCGCCCGCCGTGAGTGTAATGACGCGCGCGATCCGCCAAATGTCGCCACCGTCACTCGACGATGCGTAATGTCGGATTAACCACCGGGGATGGGAACACAACCGTGCAATTGTGGGATTACATCGGCGACAATGCTCGCTCCCTCACGTTCTTGACCTATCAACATGCGTCGCTGTCGTTTCAGACCGTGCTGGTCGGCACCCTGGTCGCCATCGCGGTCGCCGCGCTGGTCTACCGGCTTCCGCTGGCGTCCGCACTCACGCTGACGTCTAGTCGTGTGGCACTGACGATTCCGTCGCTGGCCCTGCTCGCACTGTTGATCGTCCCGTTCGGGCTCGGTGTGACGCCGTCCTTCCTGATGCTCGCGTTCTTCGCGATGCTGCCGGTGATCGGCAACGCAGTGGTCGGCTTACGCTCGGTTCCGTCCTCGGTCGTCGAATCCGCCCGCGGCATCGGCCTTTCGCGCTGGCGCATCCTGCTGACGGTCGAGTTGCCGATCGCGTGGCCGGTGATCCTGACCGGAATCCGGGTGTCCACGCAGATGATCGTCGGCGTCGCGGCGATCGTCGCCTACGTCCTCGGCCCGGGTCTCGGATCGCTCATCTTCAACGGTCTCGCCCGACTCGGCGGCGCCAACGCCCTCGAATCTGCGCTGGCCGGAACCATTCTCATTGTCATCATCGCGCTCGTCTTCGACGCTCTCCTGGTACTGCTCGGCCGACTCACCATCTCCAAGGGACTCTCATGACCGACTCCACCACCGCCCCGTCGTCGAAATCCCCGGCCCGCCAACCGTCGTCCGGCGCGACGGACCGCGTCGTCACCGGCGAATCGATCCGGCTCGAAGGCGTCGTCAAGCGTTATCGGGGCCAGACCAAGCCCGCGGTCGCCCGACTCGATCTGGAGATCGAAGCCGGTGACATCGTCGCCTTCGTCGGCCCGTCGGGCTGCGGCAAGACCACGACCCTCAAGATGATCAACCGGCTCATCGAGCCCACCGAGGGACGCATCTACATCGGCGGCCGAGATGTGACTGCGGAGAACCCGGATCGGTTGCGTCAGTCCATCGGTTACGTGATCCAGTCCGGCGGACTCTTCCCGCACTGGTCGGTGAGCAAGAACATCGGCACCATCCCGCGAATCCTCAAGTGGGACAAGAAGCGCATCGCCGAGCGGACCGAATACCTGATGGACCTGGTCGGACTCGACGCCGCGACGTTCGCCGACCGCCTGCCCAAGGACATGTCCGGTGGCCAGCAGCAGCGTGTCGGCGTGGCGCTGGCCCTCGCCGCCGACCCGCCCGTCCTGCTGATGGACGAGCCGTTCGGCGCCGTCGACCCCATCACGCGAGCACGCCTGCAGGACAAGCTGATCGCCATCCAGCACGAACTCGGCAAGACGATCGTCATCGTCACCCACGACTTCGAAGAGGCCACCAAACTCGGCGACAAGGTCCTGATCCTCTCCGAGGGCGGGCACATCGAACAGTTCGCCCCGCCGGAAGAGATCCTCGCCAACCCCGCCAGCCCGTTCGTCGAGGAATTCGTCGGTTCGGGTGCGACACTGGCCCACCTGACCCTCACCCGCGTGCGCGACGTCGAGATCAGACAGGTGGTCACCGCTCGTGTCGGCGAACCGTCGGGCAGCGTCGTCAACCGTGCCAGAGCGGCCGGTGAGGATTGGCTGGTCGTCGTCGACGAACACGGGCGTCCACGGTCCTGGCCCTCCGTCGACGAGGTCGCCGCCAAACCCGAGGTGTCCGATTACCTCGACCCGCGGCTCCCGGTCGTCGCACAGTCCTCGACGCTCAACGACGCACTCGACTCGATGCTCGCGACCAGCCAGGGCGGCGTCCTCGTCACCGATGGCCGAGGCGCGGTGATCGGCGCACTGAACATCGCGTCGGTGATGGAGGCGATCCGCGGGCAACTCGCGGATGTCCGCGACGACGACCACCTCGGCTACCTCGACCACACCGAGGGGTCCGCGCCGGCCGAGACCCCGGTCGTCGCAGCCGACGACGAGTCGTCGCCCGCCGGCACAGAAACATCCGAGCCGAGCGCCGAACGATGACCACCGTCGCCGACGAATCCGCGCGGGTCGCCGCGGCCGCCGAAGAGCCTGTTCAGCCACCCCGGGGCGGTTTCCGACGACGGTTCGCGAAGGTACCCGTCGACGTCTGGTTCGAACCGCTGGTCATCATCGTCATCGGCGTCGGGTTCGTGATCTGGTATCAGCGCACGACGTTCACCGAGACCGAGAGTGCATCGATGTCGTGGCCGGCGTTGCGGTCGACGATTCTCGATCACATTCAGCTCACGCTCGTGGCGACCGTGATCGTCGTGTGTATCGCCATCCCGCTCGGGATCGCCCTCACCCGTCCATCTCTGAAGTGGCTCAACCCGATTGCGATCAACATCGCCAACATCGGGCAGGCGGCTCCGGCGATCGGCCTGCTCGTGCTGTTCACGTTCTGGCTCGGCACCGGATTCAACACGGCGGTCGTCGGTCTCGTCGTCTACGCGGTGCTGCCGATCCTGCAGAACACGATCGTCGGTCTGCGACAGGTCGATCAGCGGACGGTCGAGGCGGCGCGCGGAATCGGATTGTCCGGAGTGCGCACACTCTTCCAGGTCGAGTTGCCACTCGCGGTCCCCGTCATCTTGAACGGTGTGCGCACCGCGCTGGTCATCCTGGTCGGCACCGCGACGCTGAGTACGTTCATCGGCGCGACGAGCCTCGGCACGCTCATCACGACCGGTATCACCCTGTTCCTACCGAAACTGCTCGTCGCCGGCGCGGTCCTCGTCGCGCTGCTGGCGATGACGATCGACTGGCTCGGGCGACTCGTCGAACTGGTCGCGACACCGCGGGGGGTCTCATGAGAAAGACTGCCCCGGCCTTCGTCACGGCGATGCTCATGATCGTGGTCGCCGGTTGTGGGCTGGTCAGCTCGTCGGGCACCTTTCGCGAGGCGTTCCTGGCCGACGGGTCGACGCCCTTGGCGGGCACCGAGATCCGGGTGACGTCGAAGAACTTCAGCGAGTCCGTTCTGCTGGGCAAGATCACCGCGACCTACCTCGGCGCGGCGGGGGCGGCCGTCAAGGATCTGACGAACGCACCGGGTTCCATGTCCTCGCGCCAGGCACTCCTCAACGGCGACGCCGACATCCTCTGGGAGTACACGGGGACCGCCTGGCAGACCTACCTCGGCGAGACCGAGACCATCTCCGACCCGAACGAGCTGTGGCAACGCGTCCGCGACGCCGATCGCGCCAACGGGGCCGAATGGCTTCCGCCGGCCGCCTTCAACAACACCTACGCATTCGCGGCGTCGGCGCCGACGGCGAAACGTCTCAACGTGACGACGATGTCGGACATCGCGAAACTGCCGGTGTCGGAGCGGACGTTCTGCGTCAACGACGAGTTCCTGAGTCGTGCCGACGGTTTGATCCCGATGCTGAAGGCATATGACATCCCGCTGGGGCAGCCCGACGGTGTGCCGAAGGACAACGTCACGACCATGGACTCCGGTGTCGTCTACACCTCGACGGCACGCAGCGCACCCTGCAACTTCGGCATGGTGTACTCCACCGACGGCCGGATCAAGAACCTCGATCTCACGGTGCTCACCGACGACCGGAAGTTCTTCCTGCCGTACAGCGGTTGTGTGGTCTTGAGCACGAGACTCAACAAGGAAGCACCCCAGATCGCCGAACTGATGGCGCCGGTGTCGGCGAAGCTCACCGACGCGGTGATGCAGGAACTCAACGGCCGCATCGACATCGACGGCGAGGACCCCGCCGACGTCGCCTACGACTGGTTGAAGGCGGAGGGCTTCATCGCCTAGGGCACACCCGACCTTCTCACTCCCTGAAGCTCGACCAAACGCACGCGCCCCCCATTGCTCCCTGAGGTGCGAGGAGCGCAAGCGCGCCCCCCATTGCTCCCTGAAGCTCGACCAAACGCCCGCGCGCCCCCCATTGCTCCCTGAGGTGCGAGGAGCGCAAGCGACGAGCCTCGAAGGGCCGGTGACCCGAATTCCTCACTCCGCCCGCAGGAATGATGTCGCATGCGCTCTCACTCCGTATCGGCGACCTCGGAGCGTGTCGCTGGCTCAATAGCTCCGCCGCGCGGCACCCTCGTCGAGCGGCATCGGCGTTCGCGGGGCCTCGGGATGCAGCGCAGCTGCGGCAGCAAGCGTGTCAGCGTCGAGCCGGCACAGGAAGTCCTCGAACAGTGCGGCGAGCGACTGGCGAAGGCGACCCCGCGAGGCGCCGGCGAACCACGCTGCGTGATCAGTCATCGTGCACCCTCCAATCCCCATGCGCGAGCGAGTAGTTCGTGCGACTGCAAGCGATGGTCGAAATCATGGGTGACGCTCGTGATCACGAGCTCGTCGGCGCCGGTGACACGGGCAAGGGTGCGCAACCCGTCGACGACGGTGCCGGGCGATCCGACGAATTGTGTGCGAATCCGGTCGTCGACGATCGCGCGCTGCTCATCGTCGAGCGCGGGTGCGGTGTCAGGATCGAGGTAGGGAGCCGCGCCCGCACCGCTGCGGATGCTGTGGACCCAGTGCCCGTACGTCGATGCGCGATGCTGCGCGGTCGCATCATCATCGGCGACAACCACATCTGCGGACACGACGACATAGGGTTCGGCGAGCTCGGCCGACGGACGGAATGCACCGCGATAGGCCTCGGCCGCCTCGAGGACGGTGCTGGGACTGACGTGATAGTTGGCGACGAACGGCAGTCCCAGCGCTCCCGCGGTCTGTGCGCTCTGCCGCTTGCTGCTGCCGAAGATCCAGACCTGGACATCGGCGCCGGTACCCGGCACCGCGGTCAGCGGGATCTCGCCGTGGCGAAACCGGCCTTCCAGCAACGCGATCAGGTCGCTGACGGCGTCGTCGAAGTCCGGCGGTTGTGCCCCCTCGAACTGTGAGGCCTCGTAGGCCGCGACGACGCGCGGCGACCCGAGGAGCTTCTCGACCGGGAACGGCGACGGGATCAGCAGACCGTCGACGATTTCGTCGGGTTGCGGTGTGGTGGGTGGACGACTCCCCGAGGCGATCTCGGTGCGTCGCTGCGCCGACCTCCCGAGCCCGAGGTCGAGGCGACCGGGATACAGCGCGTCGATGGTGCCGAAGGCCTCGACGATCGAGACCGGGGTGTGCAGTCCGATCTGAACGGCCGCCGATCCGACCCGGATCGACTCGGTGGCGGCCGCGATCAAACCGATCAGCGTCATCGACGACGAACTGGCAACCGCGACGAAATGATGTTCGGCCAGCCAGTACCGCCGATAACCCAGCCGTTCGACGTGACGTGCGAGTTCGACGCTCCGACGGATGGCGGTCGGCGCGTCCGAACCGTCGACGACGGGCACGAGATCCAGCACCGACAGCGGGATCGCCGCGACTGATGACATGGCTCTCCTCCACTGGCCGTGACGCCGACCCCACCAGGAAGCCTGGTGATCACCGCTCACGGAAGGGTTTGACCCAGCCGGATCGGATGGCGTCGTCCCGGAATCCTCCTCGTCGACCGTCCGTTGGTGGCGAGGACGGCATCTGCCGCATCGAGCAGGACCGACCAGACGGTGCATACGAACCACACGGAGGAACCGATGAGCGACCCCTTGCACGTGGCAGTCGCCCTGGATCAGACCGGGTCCCATCCCGGTTCGTGGCGCGCGCCCGGCGCACGACCCGACACGCTCACCACAGTTGAGTACTGGCAGTCGCTCATCGCCGACGCCGAAGCGGGGCTCCTCGATCTGGTCACGTTCGCCGACGCGTTCGAACTGCATTCCGGACGACCGCGAACCGACCGGGCGGTGGGCCGACTCGACTCGCTTCTGCTGGCATCGCGACTGGCACCGGGGACGCGGCACATCGGACTCCTCCCGACCGCGACCGCGACGCACACCGAGCCGTTCCACGTGTCGAAGGCGATCGCCACACTCGACTACATCAGCGGCGGTCGCGCGGGTGTCGTCCTTCGCACGACCCCCGACCCCGATGAGGCAGCACTATTCGGCCAACGCCGATTTCCCGACGACCCAGCCGTTCTGGCCGAGCTCGCCGACGAGGCAACCGACTTCGTGACTGTCCTGCGGCTGCTGTGGGATTCGTGGGAGGACGATGCGGAGATCCGCGATGTCGCAACGGGACGGTTCGTCGACCGGGACAAACTGCACTACATCGACTTCCGTGGGGCGCAGTTCTCTGTGCGCGGCCCGTCGATCACGCCGCGGCCGCCCCAGGGCCAGCCGATCGTCGCAACGACCGCCGCACATGCCGCCGATCTGCAGGTGATCGGTCGCGTCGCCGACCTCGGCTTCATCGCGCCGCGGGACGTCGACGACGCCGGTCGTGCGGTCACCGCGATCACCAAGGCGCACAGCGCCGCGGGACGTTCTCCCGATGATCCGGTTCTCGTGCTCGTCGACCTGTTCGTCGTCCTCGGCGAGACGCGCCGGGCTGCGGCCGAGCGTCTCGCGCAGCTCGACCAGTGGGCTGGGACATCGTTCACGCCCGACATCGTCCCCGTCGTCGGGACCGCGGCAGATCTCGCCGACGAGATCGAACAGTGGTTGTCCGTCGACGGCATCCGCGGCGTCCGTCTGCATCCCGCGGTCCTGCCGGATGATCTGCACTCCATCACCCGAGCGGTGGTCCCGGAACTGCAGCGCCGCAATCTGTTCCGCAACCGATACGACGATCGGAACCTTCGCGATCGCTTCGGCCTGCCCCAACCGCTCAACCGTTTCACCACCGGAAAGGCCGGAGTCGCATGACCAAGCAGGTTCATCTCGCCGCCCACTTCCCCGGCGTCAACAACACCACGGTCTGGAGCGATCCCGCCTCCGGCAGCCAGATCGAGTTCGACTCGTTCGTGCATCTCGCGCAGACTGCGGAACGCGGCAGGTTCGACTTCTTCTTCCTCGCCGAGGGCCTCCGGCTGCGGGAGCAGAACGGACTGATCTACGACCTCGACGTCGTCGGCCGACCCGACACGTTCACCGTCCTCTCCGCCCTTGCGGCGGTCACCGAACACCTCGGTCTCACCGGTACCATCAACTCCACGTTCAATGAACCCGTCAACGTCGCACGGCAATTCGCGACCCTCGACCATCTGTCCGGCGGTCGCGCCGCATGGAACGTCGTGACCTCGTGGGATGAGTTCACCGGCGAGAACTTCCGCCGCGGCGGGTACCTACCGGAGGACCAGCGCTATGCCCGCGCCAAGGAGTTCCTCGACGCGGCAGCCGTGCTGTGGGATTCGTGGCTCGACGACGACATCGTCGCCGACAAGACCTCCGGCCGTTTCCTGGCACGCGACGGCGCCGGCGAATTCGAGTTCCGGAGTTCGCAATTCGACATCCGCGGACACTTCGCCGCACCACGACCGCCGCAGGGTCGTCCGGTCATCTTCCAGGCCGGCGACTCCGACGAGGGACGAGAGTTCGCGGCGGCCACGGCCGACGCCATCTTCTCCCGGCACGCCACCTACGACGCCGGTCGCGCGTTCTACGCCGACGTGAAGCGGCGACTGTCCGCGTACGGTCGTCGACCCGAGGAGTTGCTCGTGTTGCCCGCGGCGACGTTCGTCGTCGGCGACACCGACTCGCAGGCCGCCGAACTCGCCCACGAGGTCCGGTTGCAGCAGGTGAGCGGCCAGACCGCGATCAAGTTCCTCGAACAACTGTGGAACCGCGACCTCTCCGATCACGACCCAGACGGTCCACTGCCACAAGTGGATCCGATCCCCGGCGAGAACACCGTCGCCAAGGGGCGGGCCAGCGTGAGGATGCATCGCGACCCCGTCGCCACCGCCCGCGAATGGCGCGACCTCGCCGAGGCCAAGAACCTCACCACCCGCGAACTCATCATCGAGGTCACCGGACGCCAGTCCTTCGTCGGATCACCCGAGACGATCGCGCACACCATCAACGACTTCGTCCAGAACGACGTCGCCGACGGCTTCATCCTGGTCCCGCACATCGTGCCCGGCGGACTCGACCGCTTCGTCGACGAGGTGGTGCCGGTGCTGCAAGCGTTGGGCGTGCATCGGGCTGAGTACGAGGGGACGACGCTGCGGGACAACCTGGGTCTCTCACGACCCGCTTGAGCGGTGATCCGTGAGTGATTCTGTGCCGTTGAGTCTGGTTTGATCTCAAGATATGACAACATCAGTTCAGCGCCTCCTGACGGCGCGCGGATCGATCTGACATGAAACGTCAGGTCGCAGCATTGCAACAGTATTTCCCCGTCGACAAATGGCCAGCTCTGCCGTGCCCAAAGTGTGACTCAACACTGACCGCGCTCGCCGGCGATATTCACTTCGACCGTCTCAGCCTCAGGATGCAGAACTGGAACGCTCTCGGCCTGGACCCCGACGAGATCACCGGCGTTTTCAGTGGCCGTCTCGTGTGCGCCAACACTGCCTGCCTAGAAGTCGTCGCTGTCCTGGGCGACTATGGCACGAACTGGGATACTGGCCCAACTGGCCGCACTGACCTCTACGAGGTTCTCAAGGTTCGGATGCTTTATCCAGCGTTGCCACTATTCGAGCTACCTGATGACGTGCCCGATGCCGTCGTTACCGAACTCGATCGGGCCGCAGCGGTCGTGTGGGCAGATCCGAGATCGGCCATAACGGCGCTGCGCACAGGTCTCGAGCGCCTAATGGATGCGCAGGGTGTTCCCGCGCGCAACAAGGTTGGCCGTCACCTGTCGCTACACCAGCGCCTCGTCGACTTTCGAACAGGCGCCGCCGCCGGCACCACTGACGCCGCGACACGCGTGGAGGCCTCCGATCTCCTGGAAGCGGTCAAATGGGTCGGCAACGACGGAACCCACACTGGCTCAACACCTATTACCGCGGCCGATGTCCTTGAAATAGCCGAGTTTATTGAGATCGCACTCAAGATGCTGTACGCGCCTAACAACGCCGCGGCCTTGGCGCGGGCGAAAAGGATTATCGCCAGCAAGGCACTCGTTAGGTGAGAGGAACCCGCCCAGCCTGTAGTGGCGGCGTTAGGGGAACTACACCCGTCCGTATCCCTAGCTACGTCGGCCTTGTGCCCGGTCAGCCTCTGAGGCGCGCTAAGGCATTGATACTCTCAGCCCCTCCTTCAGCCTTGGATGTCCGCGGCGGACTACTCCGCCTTGCGACTAAATAGCTCGCGACAGGGGTCCCACACGGCGGCGACCTTCTCAGGAAAAGTGTTCGCCCACGTGCTGAGGAACGCGCGCTGGACCAGCGACTCGGAGAGGAAGTCGAGGTCTTCGCCGATCTGCGCGAAGATGATGTGGATGTCGCGGTTCGTGCGCCGTCGCTCCTCGACGGAGCCGCGCACCCTCGATTGCATTGGCGTGTCGAGCTGTAACGCGATTGTCAGCTTGCCGAGTAGGTTGCCGACGACGTCGAAGTTGTCATGGATGTCCTCGAATACAGCAGCCTCAGGGTGACCATCGCCGGGGCCATAGACAATGTCCGCGCGGCCAGCCTTCGGCGCGTCATCCACGCCATCCGCGTCAGCCGATTCCGTGATTTGTCGATCGGCAAACCCGCCCTCGGCCCGCTTGTCTCCGTCGAGGAGGGCAATCGCGAGGAAGCGGCGCAACGGATTTTCGTTGTGGAAGCGAGTGTGATCTCTCGCGGGTGCGGCACCGCCAAGACTGTGGATCTCGATGCCCGCGAGTTCATAGCTGTTCGCCTGGCAGTACGCCCGTAGTGAAACCTCTGCGAACATCGCAGCAAAAGCATCCTCGGTGAAGACCGCCAACTGTGCTTCCACTTGTCCTGTTAGCGTGCGGAGCGCTGCAACGTCCAACTTGCCCTGAGTGACCCTGCCACGGTAGGTGGACCACACTGCTTCTGTCGGTAGCGGCGCGAGCGCGTCGTTCGAGTGAGTGGTGAAGATGACCTGGCAGGACTTCCGGCGAGCAACGTCGATCAGGTACTCGACGAGGCGGCGGGTGGCGACGGGATGGAGACCATTCTCGATCTCCTCAATCAGGAGCAGCGAGTCGTCGGGGGCCTCCTCGATGCGGGAAACGATGCGAATGATGCTCGCCTCTCCTGCACCGAAGTGGAACTCACTGTAGCTATCTTCGTCGGCGGTGGCGCCGCGCACGGCGTAGATCGAATTCTTCCCTTCGGCGTCCGCGTCAACTTGGAGATAGTTTGCGGCTGCCTTGCCGAGAATGTTCTCCACCGCGTTGACCACTTCCGGAGAGAAGGTGACTTCGCGTGCGCCTTCGAAGTCCCCCTTGATGAATCGGTACGTGTCCTTCCGCTCACTCGCAGGGAGCGTACGGCCGATCCCAGAGATCACGACGACACGGTTAACGGCGTCGCGGTTCCACTTCGCCTGCAGGTAGCTCGCGGTTCTGTTGATGGAGGGCGAGCCGTGGCGGGTCTTGTCGATGAGTTCGTACTCGATCTTCCAACCGCGCATCGACCCGTCGTAGGTGCCGCTCTTGGCGAAGAACCTCCGAGGTGGAACGGAGTCGTAGATCAGTCCAGCTGCGCCGAGGATGGTGGTCTTTCCCGCTCCGTTGGGGCCTATAAGCGCGGTAACGGGAAAGTCGAAGCGGACCTCGACGTCGGTGAACCCCCGCAGCTTTACCACACGCATACCCGTCAGATACTTAGTGTAGTTCCGCCTGCGCACGCGCTCTGACAGGTGGTGGATCGTACTGTCGCGAATCTCTGACCTCAACTCATCTCCTTCAGCCTGCCGGTGACCATACAGTGAGCACAGCGAGGATTGGCTGCCCGCAAAGACGTCGACACCCTACTCGACGCCGCAGTGGCCAAAGCCCGCCGTCTGGACCGGTCGCCCTCGCGACATTCCCGGCGCAGATCATTGGCACGACCAGTCTTGAGCGGATCGCACTCGCGGTATCCGCGGAGTCGACAGCTGGCCGCCGGCGAGCCGGTCACGGAAAAACCCGCGGCGCCTGCGGAACATGCCCAGGAGTCGATAGAGCGCGCCGTCACTGCACACGAGTCCGCGCAGCTATAGGACATGCCGATGCTGCACTAGCGCATGAACTCGCGGCTTCAGTGCATGCCATGGCCTCCGATCGCTCCGCCCCTGGAACGGAGCCGTGCCCACCGCAAGGCCGCCGAGCGACACCTGCCGCCGCCGGCGACAAGCCGGCTGGTCGCCCTCGAGTTGCGCTGACGGTCGAGCACCTTGTTTGCCCGAGAGCGCACTCAACGCGTCATCATACTGAGTAGATGACACCAGCCGCCTGACACCACTTCCCTACTGACCGCAGTACGTGCAACTCCACGTCGACCCGGAACCCGGTGATGTCACCCTGGCCATGCCTCAGTCTCAAACCAGCTTCCGACTGGCCGCCACCTCAAGATTCTTCTGCGACGCGACTTCGTAGAGCGGTTCGGCGAGAGACTCGGCACGCTCAAAAGAACCCTTGGTGAACGACTTTCGACTTGTCCGAGCATTGGCGGGGTTCGGCTAACTGGGATATTGGGCATGTCAACACCGCACCGCCCCGATAAGCTCAAACGATGAGCACCGTTGACCTGGCGATCAGCCTCCCTGCAGAAGACCGCACTGACCTGGACGACCTCGGCAAGTCTCTTCAGAGGCCCGAGGCCCCCTTCGAGACCCGATCTCTTGACGGCGAAACAGTTATGACAATTATTGTCACCTTAAGCACGGTGACATTTCCTTACTTTGAAGCGTGGCTGAACGCTCGTGTCGCAGCAAGAAAAGATACAAGTGTGAGCATTAACGGTGTGAAAATTGATGGTTACTCGGCAAACGACGCGGTAAGAATATACAGCGAGATCAACAAGAACATTCCAATTGATGGCTCGAATGCTTGACTACGGAACAGCCCCCGATGCTGTCTCTCGATACATCAGTGCAACTCGCGGGACGCACTCGAACTACGACAACCCCATGTTGCCAACTTTCTTCAACAACTGTGTGGCCGCCCTATCGCGCTATGGATTCGATGCATCGCACGTGAGAATGTCCCAGATATCATCTCATGTCGGCGATGTTGAGACAATCCATACAAGCACGGGTTCCCATATAATATATGATTCTCGCCTCCGCAGTATTCACTTTGCACTACTCTCCGCACTCTTCAACGAGGCCGCGCCGTCTCTGTCATATCGTCCCATGTTCGAAATTCCTGGCTGGGTTCACGCGATCCACGCCGCTCGGTACTTAGCCGGCGGACAGAGAGAAAAGGCTGCATTTAACGCATTCCATGCATACGAAAAGAAGCAGCAGCAACCCCCGGGCATGCATAATCCAGATTTGGTTGGCAGCTGGACTGCGGTCATGTCTGCGTATTCAATTGCGCACGAATTGGCACACTGCACCATCCGTGATACGGCCGACGTGATCGCACGGGCGTACGCCAGCGATTACGAGAAGGCAATACTTGAAGCAGTTCGATACCTTGACAGCAATAGTCCCATCGACCTACTAGGAAACATGACGTTCGGACCTCTAGAAACGATGCAGATACCCCGAATTACGGAGTCGGGCATTCAATACGTTGCCGCAACCGAGGACGAGGACATTCGCAAGATCCTCGAAACAAAAATAGTTCCTAGATACGGAGCAAAAATCACCCTCGAGGAGCGGCTAGACTCGATCATGTCAAATCTCGAGGGCATAGGAGAAGAGGTTATTTGCGACGCTCTCGCAATTGTACTAACCACAATTCTTCTTGGAGATAAGATCCTCAACCGGGACGAGACATTCATGGCGTGCCATATGGCGGCGCGTGCAAACCAATTCATAAGGAAAGTCGACCTAGCTTTGAAACCCTCAGGTAGATCGGGTTCCTTGCTAGCGGCTACGTCATTCGAGGACAAGGCGGACAGCCTCGACAACATATGGGCAACTTACGAGGAAACCTGGTTGAGGACTAAGTTCTCTGCCATATGGACTGCAGTTATTTTCAAGACACAAAACCAGGCCGCAGCAGATGCGGACATAAGCCGCTCTCGGCAGCGTGATAGTAGACCTGACAACGCGCAGTTTAACGCGAGAGAACTCCATCTATCAACAACTCTTAACGCGCTTCAGGATATATTCGACAATACGGCAGCGCACAGTGAGTCTATTTCCCGTTGTGCACTCGAGACAGACCTCTGGTACATCAATGTCGGCGCCGCCAGTGAAGAATTTCGCGAGCTCGCCAGCAAGGAGTCTCTAAGTGACGAGATTGCACAACTCCTGCTGAGCTAGCACTTAACTGATTGTTCTCGGCCTCACCACACCGGAATTGCGGAGCCGTCCACAATGCAGTTCTCGCTCCGGCATCGTCCAACTGCAACTGAAGCCGCCGACCCTACCGGGGTTCGGCACAGTCGTTCCGGCAAGGAAGGCAGGCTCTGTATGGCTGGCATGGCGCCAACGCTCGCCACCACCGGCCCTCCTTCATCGGGTGCGAACGCTGGGAGGTCGGGGTCGTTTTCGTCTCCTGGGGTTCTCGCGTGCGATATCGACATCAGGATCTGCGAGCGTGGACGAAAACCAGCCCTGAGCTGACTGTTTACTGAAGCTCCCCCACCAGGACTCGAACCTGGAATGCCTGAACCAAAATCAGAAGTGTTGCCGATTACACCATGGGGGAATACTGCGCTGACGATTGTGCCACAGCGCCCCGGCGACGACGTGACGCCACCGGTCGACTTCGTCTCGACTCCCGGACTTCGATCGAAGTCCAGGAGTCGAGACGAGGTCTGTCAGTCGAGTCAGTCCTTCGGGCCGCCGGCGACGTAGACGACCTGACCCGAGACGAAGCCCGCACCCTCGCTGATGAAGAACGACGCGGTGTGGGCGATGTCCTCGGGGACGCCGACGCGGTTCACCGGGATCTGGCTGGCGGCGGCCTTCTTGAAGTCCTCGAAGGGCACGCCGACGCGCTCGGCGGTGGCGGCGGTCATCTCGGTCTCGATGAAACCGGGGGCGATGGCGTTGGCGGTGACGCCGAACTTGCCGAGTTCGATGGCCAGGGTCTTGGTGAAGCCCTGCATGCCGGCCTTGGCGGCGGAGTAGTTGACCTGACCGCGGTTGCCGAGAGCCGAGGTGCTCGACAGGTTGACGACGCGGCCCCAACCGGCGTCGACCATGTACTTCTGGGCGGCCTTGGTGACGTTGAAAGCACCGCGCAGGTGGACGGCCATGACCGCGTCCCAGTCGTCGACAGTCATCTTGAACAGCAGGTTGTCGCGGGTGATGCCGGCGTTGTTGACGACGACGGTCGGCGCGCCGAGCTCATTGGCGACCTTCTCGACGGCGGCCTGCACCGACGCCTCGTCGGCGACGTTCGCGCCGACGGCCAGCGCCTTGCCGCCCTTGTCGGTGATGGCCTTGACGGTGTCGGCGCAGGCATCGGCGTCGAGGTCCAGGACGGCGACGGCCAGGCCGTCGTCGGCGAGTCGCTTGGCCACGGCAGCACCGATGCCCCGTGCCGCGCCGGTGACGATCGCGGTCTTCTGCGTGCTCATTCATACCTCCGTTGGTCGGTGTGCGCACCGGGACGCCCGGCGCACGTATGTCGTCCGCTCCCCGCCTGCGCATCGACACCGAGCGCCGGGGGCGCCGATCGATCGCTCGGGTGAGACGGTCCCTTGTGTTCTATCAGGTGCGGTCGGAGGACGTGTGGTGCATCACGTCGGAGCCCGTATCCACCGAAAATCGGTGCGGCGCGTTATTGCACGGTTCTACCGGTGCGTAGGATCGCACCCGACGTGAACACCGATGAAGGAAGAGGGTGGGCATTCGATGTCGGGAACGTCGTCATCTGTGGCCGTGATCGTGCTGGCCGCGGGTGCCGGTACCCGCATGAAGTCCAAGACCCCCAAAATCCTCCACACGATTGCCGGCCGCTCACTCTTGGGCCACGCCCTGCACGGCACGTCGGGTATCGATCCCGAGCACCTCGTCGTCGTGGTCAGCCACGAGCGTGAACGGGTCTCCGCCGCCGTCGCCGACATCGCCGCCACACTGGGCCGCGAGATCGCGATCGCCGAGCAGGACGAGCCGCGCGGCACCGGCGACGCCGCCCGCGTCGGTTTGACCGGTCTTCCCGCCGACTTCGACGGCACGGTCGTCGTGACCGCCGCCGACGTCCCACTCCTCGACGCCGACACCCTGCGCGGCCTCATCGACACCCACACCGCCGACGGTGGTGCCGCGGTCACACTGACCAGCTTCATCGCCGACGACCCGACCGGTTACGGACGCATCATCCGCGCCGACGACAACGCTGTCCGCGCAATCGTCGAACACAAGGACGCGACCGCCGAGCAGCGCGCGATCACCGAGGTCAACGCGGGTGTCTACGCGGTCGATGCCGCCGCGCTGCGGGACGCGCTCTCGAAGCTGTCCACCGACAACGTCCAGGGCGAGTTCTACCTCACCGACATCGTGGAGATCGCCCGCGACGCCGGTCAGGCAGTCCGCGGTTTCACCGTCGCCGACCCCGTCCTCGTCGCCGGCTGCAACGACCGCGCCCAGCTCGCCGACCTCGGGGCCGAGCTCAACCGCCGCATCATCCGCCGCCACCAGATCGACGGTGTCACCGTCGTCGACCCGGCGACCACCTGGATCGACGTCGACGTGACGATCGAGGCGGATGCGCGGATCGAACCCGGCACACAGCTGTACGGCCGCACCCACATCGCCGCCGACGCGGTCGTCGGGCCCGACACCACGCTGACCGACGTGACGGTCGGCGAAGGCGCGCACGTCATCCGCACCCACGGCAGCGACGCCGTCATCGGCGGCGACGCCTCCGTCGGTCCGTTCGCCTACCTGCGACCGGGCACCGTGCTCGGCGTCGCGGGCAAGATCGGCACCTTCGTCGAGACGAAGAACGCCACGATCGGCGACGGCTCGAAGGTCCCGCACCTCACCTATGTCGGCGACGCGACCATCGGCGAACACTCCAACATCGGGGCGTCGAGCGTCTTCGTCAACTACGACGGCGTGAACAAGCACCGCACCGTGATCGGCGACCATTGCCGCACCGGTTCGGACAACATGTTCGTCGCCCCGGTGACCGTCGGCGACGGGGCATACACCGGCGCCGGAACCGTCGTGCGGCAAAATGTACCGCCGGGAGCCCTCGCGGTCTCGGCGGGAGCACAGCGTGTCATCGAGGACTGGGTCGTCACCAAGCGGCCCGACACCGCGGCGGCGCGCGCGGCCATCGAGGCGCACGACAAGGACCTCGGGTCCGCCTGAGGCGGTCCCGACCACGGTCTGCCGTTCGCGGCAGGCAGCCCAGAAGATCGACATCGAAACGGACAGAAGAGTTTTCATGACCTGGACCACCGACAACCAGAAGAACCTGATGCTGTTCTCTGGTCGTGCCCATCCCGAACTGGCTGAAGCAGTCGCCACCGAACTGGGCATCAAGGTGACCCCACAGACTGCACGCGACTTCGCCAACGGCGAGCTGTTCGTCCGTTTCGAGGAGTCCGTGCGCGGCTCGGACGCCTTCGTGTTGCAGAGCTGCCCCTACCCCCTGAACCAGTGGGTCATGGAAGCGCTGATCATGATCGACGCGCTCAAGCGCGGTTCGGCCAAGCGCATCAGCGTGATCCTGCCGTTCTACCCCTACGCCCGCCAGGACAAGAAGCACCGCGGACGCGAGCCCATCTCGGCCCGCCTGATCGCCGACCTGCTCAAGACCGCGGGTGCCGACCGCATCATCACCGTCGACCTGCACACCGACCAGATCCAGGGATTCTTCGACGGCCCGGTCGACCACATGCACGCCCTCGGCCAGCTCGCCGGCTACGTCTGCGACAACTACGGGACCGACAACATCACCGTCGTGTCGCCGGACTCCGGTCGTGTGCGCGTCGCCGAGAAGTGGGCCGACGCCCTCAACGGCGCTCCCCTGGCTTTCATCCACAAGACCCGCGACCCGCTGGTCCCCAACCAGGTCAAGTCCAACCGCGTGGTCGGTGAGGTCGAGGGACGCACCTGCGTCCTGATCGACGACATGATCGACACCGGCGGCACCATCGCCGGGGCGGTCCGCGTCCTCAAGGACGCCGGTGCAGGCGACGTCATCATCGCCACCACCCACGGCGTCTTCTCCGATCCCGCTGCCGAGCGCCTCGCCGGATGCGGCGCCAAGGAGGTCATCGCGACCGACACGCTGCCCATCCCGGACGACAAGCGCTTCGAGAACCTCACCGTCCTGTCGATCGCCCCGCTGCTCGCACAGACGATTCGTGAGGTCTTCGAAAACGGTTCGGTCACAAGCCTCTTCGACGGCATCGCCTAGTCTTTCAGTCCCTCTCACCGCCGCGCCCGGATGTTCTCACGAACATCCGGGCGCGGTGTTTACAGCTCCCTGAGGTGCGCGCGCAGCACGCCCTCCCGCTCCCTGAGGTGCGAGCGCAGCACGCCCTCCCGCTCCCTGAGGTGCGAGCGCAGCGAGCCTCGAAGGGCCTACGACCTCCGCCGGGTCTCCGACGGCGAGACCCCGTACTTACGCCGGTAGGCGGCGGCGAACCGGCCGGTGTGCATGACGCCCCAACGTGTCGCGATGTCGGTGACGGTCGAGGTTCCGCCGTAGGTCATCAGGTCGTTGTGGATGCACTCGAGCCGGACGTCGAGCACGTACTCCATGGGACTCATCCCGACGCATTCGCGGAAGCTCTGCTGCAGGCGCCGGGCGCTGACGGTCCCGATCTCCGCCAGCTCACCCACGGTCCAGGGCCGGGCCGGGTCGGCATGGATGGCGTCGATGACGCGCTTGACCATACGAGGACGGGTACCGGCCATCGGTTCGTCGGTGTCGGGTAGCGCCGCCAGCACCAGGGCGGTGGTGAGCATGCCGCCCAGCTGTTCGGCCATCCGCGGGTTGCGCAACAGGATGCCCTCGCACTGCGCGACCTGCTGACGCGCCGACCTCAGCAGCCCGAGCCATTCCGCGCCGGCGCCGGTGCGCAGACGAGCTGGCGGGTCAGTGACCTGCCGGGGCGGCCGGCGATCCGGTCGATCTCACGCTGCAGGTAGTCGCGCTCGACCTTGAAGCCGATGATCTCGCAGCTCTTGCTCCAGTTGGTGATGACCGTCGGGGTGTCTGGCGGGTTCAGTGTCGCCTGACCTGGTTCGGAGACGATCTCCCGCCCATCGGTGACCGACGCGATGCTGCCGGACAGCGGAATGTTGATGGCCCAGGCCCCCGGATGGTCGGTGTCGATCGACACATCCGCGCCGAAACCGATCCGCGCGAGCACCGTCGCAGCGATCGGCGTCGACTCCAGGCGATAGCGGGAGGCGTCGTCGCGGGACAGCGGCCGCAACTCATGAGGGAAATAGGCATCCGCGACGACCTCGTGGACCTCGTCCCAGTCCGCGATACCCGAACCCACGACGCGACGCGGCGTAGGCGCTTCCTGCGACGCCGACACCCCCGCGCGGTGTGCCCCCGAAAGGGGCGGCTCTGCCCTCACACGGTCCAGCGTAACTATGACTGCCATCACTTCCGGTGATCGGAAGCGATCCAGATCGCACGCTTGCGCACATCGGATCGACCCTTCGCAATGCGGATCGACGGGATGTGATCGCGGTCATACGTTGGGTCGCACCGCCAGACCAGACACTGTTCGAGCACGAAGGAGCCGATCCCCATGGACCAACGCACGATGCGCAACATCTTCGGCCAGTTCGCCACCGGCGTCACCGTCATCACCTGCGCGAACGACGAGGGCACGCCGCACGGCGCGACGGTCACCGCGTTCACCCCGATCTCGATCGAACCCCGCCTGTGCCAGGTGACTCTCACCCGCAAGTCCAAGGCGTGCGGCTTCCTCGACGACGCCCCGTTCGCGGTGAACATCCTGAAATCGGATCAGCTCGACACCGCCATGCACTTCGCCGGCAAGCCGCAGGACCCCGGTCCCGAATGGAACAACCAGTGGCTGGTTCCCGCCCTCGCCGACACGGCCGCCACCTTGATCTGCTCGCCCTGGGCGTCCTACGACGGGGGCGACCACATCATCTACATCGGCGAGATCGTCGACGCCCGCGTGGACACCGAGGCCGAACCGCTTCTCTTCTACCGCAGCAAGTTCCACGAGCTCGGCGACACCTCCGGGGCGGCCGCCTACTGCGGTAGTCTCGACGACCCGCACAGCCGGTGGTTCGACGCGACCGCCCGCTTCCACCCGACCTGCGTACCGGTCGGCGCACCCGCCTGACCCCACCCCATCCCGGCTGTCAACGACATCGACCGTCACACAACACAAGTGAGGACCATCATGACCGCAACCGACATCGCCCCCGACACCGAGACGACCAACAACGTGGACCGGTCGAAGGTGAACGTCGCCGCCGACTCCGAGGCCAACCGCACCGAGAACTTCGCCACTAGGCCCATGACCGGCGACGAGTACATCGAGTCACTGCGTGACGACCGCGAGATCTGGCTCAACGGCGAGCGGGTGAAGGACGTGACGACCCACGAGGCCTTCCGCAACCCCATCCGGATGACCGCGCGCCTCTACGACGCCATGCACGACCCGGCGACCAAGGACAAGGTCACCGCACCCACCGACACCGGCAACGGCGGCGTGACCATGCCGTTCTTCCGCGCACCGAAATCGGCCGACGACCTGCGCGCCGACCGCGACGCCATCGCCACCTGGGCGCGGATGACCTACGGCTGGATGGGCCGCAGCCCCGACTACAAGGCCAGCTTCCTCGGCACCCTGCACGCCAACTCCGAGCTGTACGCGCCGTTCCAGGCCAACGCCGAGCGCTGGTACAAGGAGTCGCAGGAGAAGGTCCTGTACTGGAACCACGCCATCATCAACCCGCCGGTCGACCGCCAGCTCCCGCCGGACGAGGTCGGTGACGTGTTCATGAAGGTGGAGAAGGAGACCGACGCCGGCCTCATCGTCTCCGGCGCCAAGGTCGTCGCGACCGGTTCGGCCATCACCAACTACAACTTCATCTCCCATTACGGTCTGCCGATCAAGAAGAAGCAGTTCGCCCTGATCTGCACCGTCCCGATGGACGCCCCGGGGGTGAAGCTGATCTGCCGCTCCTCCTATACCCAGCAGGCCGCGGTCATGGGCACCCCGTTCGACTACCCGCTGTCGAGCCGCATGGACGAGAACGACACCATCTTCGTCTTCGACAAGGTGCTCGTCCCGTGGGAGAACGTCTTCATGTACGGCGACGGCGACAAGATCAACGCCTTCTTCCCGCAGTCCGGCTTCCTGCCTCGCTTCACCCTCCAGGGTTGCACCCGTCTCGCGGTCAAGCTCGACTTCATCGCCGGCCTGCTCCTCAAGGCCCTCGACTGCACCGGCGCCGGCGGGTTCCGCGGCGTGCAGACCCGCGTCGGTGAGGTCATCGGATGGCGAAACCTGTTCTGGTCGTTGAGCGATGCCATGGTCAACAACCCCGAGCCGTGGATCGGTGACACCGTCATCCCGAAGCTCGAGTACGGCCTGACCTACCGCATGTTCGCCCAGCAGGGTTATCCCCGCGTGAAGGAGATCATCGAGCAGGACGTCGCCTCCGGTCTGATCTACCTGCCGTCGAGCTCGGCGGACTTCAAGAGCCCCGACGTCCGCCCGTACCTCGACAAGTACGTCCGCGGCTCCGACGGCATCCTCGCCGTCGATCGCGTGAAGGTCATGAAGGCGCTGTGGGATTCGATCGGCAGCGAGTTCGGCGGCCGCCACGAGCTCTACGAGCGCAACTACGCCGGGAACCACGAGGGCGTCAAGGCCGAACTCCTCATGTTCGCCGACGCACGCGGCACCGTCGGGGAGATGAAGGGTCTCGCCGAGCAGTGCATGTCCGAGTACGACCTCGACGGCTGGACCGTGCCGGACCTCATCGGCAACGACGACGTCAGCTACTTCACCAACCGCTGAACCTCCCTCTCGCACAGCCCATCCAAACGAGGAGACATCATGACCACCATCGAACGGCCGACTGCCGTCGACAACCCGGCCGCCGTCGAATCACCGACCGCGGCCGGCTCCGGAAGCGCCGCGACCGCGGCCTTCGCGGGCCATCGGTTCACCGCCGACACCTCACCGGAACGTCTGTCGGCCATCGCATCCGAGGCCTTCGCCGGTTTCAGCGCACTGATCGACAAATACGAGATCACCTACGACGAGTACCGGGTCCTCAAGCAGTGGCTCATCGACGTCGGCGAGGGCGGTGAGTGGCCGCTTCTGCTCGACGTGTTCGTCGAACACGACATCGAAGAGGTCAACTCGCGGAAGTTCAAGGGCACCAAGGGAAGTATCGAAGGCCCGTACTACCTCCCCGATTCCCCGCTGTTGCCCGCCCGTTGCACCCTCCCGATGCGCAGCACCGACGCCCGCGAGACACCGCTTGTGATGCACGGTCAGGTCACCGACCTCGACGGCAATCCGATGGCGGGTGCCACGATCGAGATCTGGCACGCCGACGCCGAGGGCTACTACTCGGGATTCGCACCGCATATCCCGGACTGGAACCTGCGCGGCACGGTCGTGACGGATGGTCACGGCCGCTACGAGATCACCACGATCCAGCCCGCGCCGTATCAGATCCCGACCGACGGACCGACCGGCAAGTTCATCGAGGCCGCCGGATGGCACCCGTGGCGTCCGGCTCATCTGCATCTGCGGGTGTCGGCCAAGGGGCGGCATCCGATCGTCACCCAGCTGTACTTCGCGGGTGGTGACTGGCTCGACAGCGACGTCGCCTCGGCGACCAAGCCGGAGCTGCTCCTCGACCCGAAACCCGATGCGGACGGACGGAACGTCGTGCAGTATGACTTCGCACTCGATCCCGAGTAGCGAGCACGCCCGCAGAACGGGTTCGCGAGCGGTCCGGGTTCTCCCCCTCTGGAGCCCGGGCCGCTTTCGGCTGGGTACGGTGTATTTCGTGGACGCGACGATCTATCACAACCCGAAGTGCTCGACCTCGCGCAAAGCGCTGCAGGCCCTCCGCGACGCCGGCATCGAGCCGGCTGTCGTCAAGTACCTCGACGAGCCCTACACGCGCGAACAGCTCGTAGCGCTGTTCGCCGACGCCGGGGTCACCCCCGCGCAGGCCGTACGCAAACGCGAGACTCTCTACAAAGAGCTCGACCTCGCGTCGGCCACCGATGATCAGATCCTCGACGCGATGGTCGAACACCCCATCCTCGTCGAGCGGCCGATCGTCGTGACCGACAAGGGAACCCGCATCCCCCGGCCGATCGAGAAGCTCGACGAGATTCTCTGAAGGGGCGTCGGTCCCGAACGGATCGGGACTTTGGTCAGCGATTCGTACATCTTTGTGCCAGAACGCGATTCAGCTGTTCCAGGCACCCTCGATCGCGAGTAGCGTGGCTCACGACGCCGGCCGTCGACCGTTGATCCCTCTCCCTTTGGAGGTGCCGTGAGCGACCACGAAGCAAAGATGATCATCCTGTCCACCGAGAACCTGGACGAGTCGATCACCTTCTACACCGAGACCCTGGGCATGTCGCTGAAGTTCCGCGACGGCGCCCACTTCGCCACACTCGACGCCGGCGCGGTCACGCTCGCCCTCGCCACCTCCGTCGACCACCCCATCCCGGGCAAGGTCGTCGTCGGAATCAAGACCGCCGACGTCGACGCCGCCGCGAAGGCGATCGAGGCCGGCGGCGGCGCCATCGTGAAGGGCCCCTACGACGACGCGCACGAACGCCGTGCCGTGGTGTACGACAACCAGGGCAACGGCCTGGTCTTCTACAGCCCGCTGGCCAGGTAGTCCCGGTTCGGCGCGGGTAACGGCTTCTGCACCGCGGGCAGGGCGAGCGCGGCAACGCCTCGCACCAGCCCCTTCGTCATGGCGAAGTAGTCGAAGTAGTCGCGCCACACCGCGATCCGGCCTTCGCGGATCTCGAAGCGGCCGCACACCCAGAACTGCAGATGCAGCCGCCCGAAACGCAGCTCGTCGACACGCTCGGTGAGCACGACACCCGCATCGTCGGAGCTCACGTTGACCATGCGGTAGTTGAAGCCGATCCACGATTTCTTCGCGACGCCGCCCAGCACCCCGGCGACCTTCCGCTTGCCGTGGATGGTCGGCAGCGACACGTTGGTGTAGGCGATGTCGTCGTCGACGCACGCCAGCGCACCTGCGGTGTCGTTACGGACGAACGCGTCGAGGAATGCCGTCACGATCTCGATCGGGGTTTGTGAGGTCATGGCAGCCAAGTATGCCCTGCCACCGGCCGCCGAGGCGCCGTGATGTGACATCCCGGCAGGTCATCGACTATCCTGACCGACGTTGTCTCGGCGAGGGTGATCCAGTCACCGTGATCGGCGCGACCATCGCAGTCTCCTCGGGTGCCCGCATGCGGCCCGGTGGGTGTCCGCGGTCGGAATCCGTGCCCGTTGCTCGTCGCGACGGACGAACGACCGCAACCACTGATCAGAGGAGATCATCATGGCAACTCAGGCCTCCAAGCTGTCCGTCAGCACCCGCACCGAAAAGGGCAAGGGCGCCGCTCGTCGCGCTCGTCGTGAGGGCAAGGTTCCCGCCGTGCTCTACGGCCACGGCACCGACCCGCAGCACCTGCACCTCCCGGCCCGCGACTTCGCCGCGATCCTGCGTAACAACGGCCTCAACGCCATCATCGATCTCGACATCGAGGGCTCCAGCCAGCTCGCGCTCACCAAGCAGGTCGACGTTCACCCGATCCGCAACTACATCGAGCACGCCGACCTGCTCATCGTTCGCCGCGGTGAGAAGGTGACCGTCGAGGTCGCCATCGTCGTCGAGGGTGACGCGGCGCCGGGCACCCTGGTCGTCCAGGACGCCAGCGTCGTCGAGGTCGAGGCCGACGCCCTGTCGATCCCCGAGCAGATCGTCGTCAACGTCGAGGATGCCGAGGCAGGCACCTCGATCCACGCCTCCGATCTGGACCTGCCGGAGGGCGTCACCCTGACCGCCGATCCGGAGACCCTGATCGTCGCCGTGAACGAGGCCCAGGCCGTCGCCACCGAGTCCGAGGCCACCGAAGGTGCCGAGGAAGAGGCTGCTGCCGAGGCTCCCGCGGAGTCGGAGTAATCCGACCCCGAGACTGCTCGACTCGAGTGGTGAAACTGCCCCAGTGGTGAAATTGATTGTCGGACTCGGTAATCCCGGGTCCAAGTACGAGAAGACGAGGCACAACGTCGGCGCGATGGTCGCCGACGCCCTCGTCGACTCGGCAGGCGAGCGCTGGAAGGTTCACAAGAAGTCCGGTGCTGAGGTCGCCGAGGTACGCCTCGGCGGCCAGTCTGTTCTCGTGGCCAAGTCACGCGTCTACATGAACGAGTCCGGCCGGCAGATCGGTCCGCTGGCCAAGTTCTATTCGGTCACGCCGGCCGACCTCATCGTCGTGCATGACGAACTCGACATCGATTTCGGCGCGGTGCGTCTCAAACGCGGCGGTGGCGAAGGCGGCCACAACGGGCTGCGTTCGATCAGCCAGGTGATGGGCACCCGCGACTACCTGCGCGTACGCATGGGCATCGGCCGTCCACCCGGCCGGCAGGACCCCGCCGACTTCGTGCTGAAGCCGTTCCCGTCCGCGGACCGGGCCGAGGTCGAGCTGATGATCCGCAACGGATGCGACGCCGTCGAACTGCTCGTCTCCCAGGATCTGGAGAGCGCACAGAACACCGTGCACGCCTGGTAGGCGTGCACGGTGTTCCCCTGCTCCCTGAGGAGGCCCGGAGCCTGCGAAGGGACAGTCCCCCTGCTCCCTGAGGAGGCCCGGAGCCTGCGAAGGGCCGTCTCGAAGGGTCACGCGTTCTCCTTGCGGAACACCGAAGTGCCCCACCAGGTTCCGAGGCCCGCCAGGATGAGCGCCGCGAAGACCCCCCATCCCACCTGAGCGCTTGCGAGGTCGCCGCCGAACGTGTCGCGCACGGCGTCGACGATCCAGCGGAACGGCATGAAATCGCTCAGTCCCTGCAACCATTCCGGTCCGAGCGTCATCGGCAGCAGGATTCCCGACAACAACAGCACCGGCATCATCACCATGTTGATGAGCGGGGCCATCACGTCCTCGCTCTTGGTGGTCAGTGCCAGGGCATTCGACGCCGCGGCGCACGCACCACCGATGAGCAGTGTGATGAGGATGCCGAGGATCACGCCGATCATCGATCCGCGCATGCCCATGGCGAATCCGAGAGTGACCAGGATCAGGGCCTGCACCAGCAACTGCAGCATGTCGCGCATCAGGCGACCGGTGAGCAGTGCGGTCCGGCTCGCCGGAGTCACCCGCTCTGCCTCGATGACCCCCTCGCGCCATTCCCCGATCAGGCTGAAGCCGGCGAACAGCGCCCCGAACAGTCCCAGCTGCACGAGCAGACCCGGCACCGGAAGGTGTACGGATTGTCGGCGCCACCGGGGAACTGGGCGACCAGCGGTTTGAGCAACGGCCCGAACAACAGCAGATACAGGATCGGCTGCATGACACCGATCAGGACCAGGCGGGATTACGCAGGTTCATCCGGATCTGACGCCGGAACACGATGGTGCTGTCACGGACGAAACTGTTCATCGGGCGACCTCCTGCTCGGTGCGGCGGGTTGCGTCGTCGGAAACGGTTGCGGGAGAGACTGCATCGGGGTCGACCCCGGGCACGTCACCGACGGGATCGCCGGCGGTCTCCGCGTCGCGCAGGGACCTGCCCGTGAGGGTGAGGAAGACGTCGTCGAGGATCGGGCGGATGACCTCGATGGAATCGAGCGAGATTCCCGACGCGTCGAGGTCACGGAGCAGTCCGGGCACGGCCCGGCCCGCGCGCGGCACCCGGCCGCGAACGTGGCGGCCGGCCATCTCGATCCTTCCGTCGCCGTCACCCCCGGTGACCGACGCGAGTTTCTCTGCGGCCGTGGTGACCGCCGCCGCGTCGGCGACCTCGAGCGACACCAGATCGCCGGAGACCTGGGCCTTGAGGTTGTCGGGGGTGTCGGCGGCGACGATCCGTCCGTTGTCGATGATGAGGATCCGGTCCGAGAGTTCGTCCGCCTCGTCGAGATAGTGCGTCGTGAGGAACACCGTCGCGCCGCGCTCGCTGCGCAGCCTGCGGATGTGCTCCCACAGGTTGGCCCGGGCCTGCGGGTCGAGGCCCGTCGTCGGCTCATCGAGGAAGACCAGCGACGGTTCGTGGACGAGGCCCATCACGATGTCGAGGCGCCGCTTCTGCCCCCCGGACATGTTCTTGGGCATCCGTTCCCACAGGCCGTCGAGCTGCAGTTCCGAGAACAACGCCTGGCCTCGCCGGGTCGCCTCGGCTCTCGACAACCCGTACAGCATCCCGTGGTCGACGATCTCGTCGCCCGCCTGCGCCTGGCTGAACGTGCCACCGGCCTGGGACACGTACCCGATACTGCGACGCACCGAAACCGGATCTTCGACGACGTCGTAGCCGTTGACCGTCGCGGTGCCCGCGGTGGGCCGCAGCAGTGTCGTCAGCATCCTCAGTGTGGTCGTCTTGCCCGCTCCGTTGGGCCCGAGGAAGCCGACCACCTCCCCCTCGGCCACGTCGAGGTCGACGCCGTCGACGGCTCGTACCTCGCGCTTCTTCTTTCCTTTCCCGGTATGGAACACCTGGACCAAACCGCGCGCATGAATCATGCGGACTCTCCTTCTCCCACTTGGCTGCCTGTCGTGCCGGACGCGCACCTCGTCGTGTGCTGATCGTCGTATCGAGCGGCCGATTTCCGACGCTGACGTGAGGTATCGACCGATCTGCGCCTCAGTTTTCATCGCAATGAGGACACATTCGGTCCTCTTCGGCGGTGGAGATCGGAATCGGCCGGTAACGATGTGCGAAGGGGAGGTGGTACTTCCCAGTAAGTGACCCGGTGAGTACCGTCGTATGGCGGGTCACATATTCGGAAGGAAGACCATGGCAGTCATCGCGGACACCTCAGGGATCAACAACATCGGCATGCTCGGTATCGGCGCCTATCGCCCCGAGCGTGTGGTCACCAACGACGAGATCTGCGAGCACATCGACTCCTCCGACGAGTGGATCTACACCCGTACCGGCATCAAGACCCGCCGCTTCGCCCGCCGCGACGAGAGCGTCATGGAGATGTCCGTCAACGCCGGACGCAAGGCGATCGCGAACGCCCTCCTGCACGGCTCCGACATCGACGCCGTCATCCTCGCCACCAACACGCATCTGCTCCTGACCCCGGCCGGGGCAACCAAGGTCGCCACCGAACTCGGCTGCAACGGCGTCCCCGCCTTCGACGTCACCGTCGGCTGTGCCGGCTTCGGCTACGGCATGGCCCTCGCGTCGGACATGATCCGCGGCGGCAGCGCCACCAACGTGCTGGTCATCGGCGCCGAGCAGCTGTCGATCGCCCTGGACATGACCGACCGCACCAACTGCTTCATCTTCGGCGACGGCGCCGGCGCCGTGGTCGTCGGCCCGACCGAGGAACAGGAACTCGGACCGGTCGTCTGGGGTTCGGACGGCTCGCAGTTCAACGCCATCCGCCAGGACTTCGACTGGGTGACCTTCCTCGACGGTGACCGCGTCCAGCGCCCCTACCTCCGCATGGAGGGCACCGCGGTGTTCCGCTGGGCCGCCTTCGAGATGGGCAAGGTCGCCGTCCGCGCCCTCGAGGCCGCGAAGATCGGCTCCGAGGACCTCGACGTCTTCGTCCCGCACCAGGCCAACGCACGCATCAACGAGCTGCTCGCCAAGAACCTCAAGCTGCGCGAGGACGCCGTCGTCGCCAACGACATCGAGTACACCGGCAACACCTCCGCCGCCTCGATCCCGCTCGCCATGGAAGACCTCCTCTCCACCGGCAAGGCGCAGCCGGGCCAGACCGCCCTCCTCCTCGGCTACGGTGCCGGACTCTCGTACGCCTCGCAGGTCGTCAAGCTTCCGCCGGTGCCGTTCGAGTAGGACGCCCCTCTTCCAGATGCGGCAGTTGGTCCCGGATTCCGGAACCAACTGCCGCATCTGTTCTCAGGCAGCGAGCGCCTGACGTACGCGTTCGACGACGTACCCCGGACGTTCCGTGAGATCCGCCCAGGTGTAGTTGAGGACCGTCCAGCCCAGCGCGATGAGGTCGTTGCGACGACGCCGGTCGCGCTGGAAGGTCTCGGCATCGCGATGGAATGCCATGCCGTCGATCTCGACGGCGAGCATCCTGTCCGGGAACGCCACATCGACGAAGTAGCCGCCGACCGGGTGATTGCAGACCCAGCCCTCCACCCCGCCGTCGCGGAGAAGATCGACGGCCAGTCGTTCGGCCGCGGACCGGGCTCCTGTCTCGACCCCCGCCATCAACGGCGCGATCTCGGCAGAGTCCGCCTTCCCCCGCCGTCGCGCCGCTGCGGTCCGCAGCTGTTCCATCGACACGCGGCGGAGCAACAGCGCGGCGTCGAGGACACTGCTGTCGCTCTCGACGGAAGCCTCCAGCACAGACAGCGGCAACGAAGTGACGAGTAGATGGTCGCGGGTGACCGTCTCGGCGTCTACGAGCGGCCGGTACCGCACCCGCACCCCGTCGACCGGCGATCCGTGCCGGGATCGTGGCGCGGTCACCGTGAACTTCTTCGGCGGGTCGTCGACGATTCCGTGCCACCACGCAGCCCCGAGCCCGGACAGAGCGGCGTCGATGCCGACTGCAGCGACTGCGAGCCGGGCGCGGGTCCGCGGCGTCACCGGATGATCGGCCAGGGTGTACACCCCTCGCGATTGCGGCGTCCACAGACCGGACCCGACTCGCCTATGGACCCCCGACTTGGTCAGCCCGAACTCCACGGCGTCGGCGAATGTCACGACCCCGTCCCGAGCGAGCGCATGTTGACGAAGGCGGGATGGTGTCTGCACGCCTCTTGGACGCATCCAACCCGTCGCCGGGTTCCCAGCATATGAGATTGCGGCAACCAGTCCCGGATAGCGGCACCATCTGCCGCATCGTCATCGGAGGCGCCAGTTTGGTGGCCCCCGACCAGCCGAGTAGCCTCGAATCTCGTGAGTTCTGACGTCGCAACCGAGGTCAAGCGTCGACGTACCTTCGCGATCATCTCCCATCCGGACGCCGGCAAGTCGACGATGACCGAGGCGTTGGCCTTGCATGCGCGCATGATCAGCGAGGCGGGTGCGATCCACGGCAAGGCGGGACGCAAGTCCACCGTCTCCGACTGGATGGAGATGGAGAAGGCCCGTGGCATCTCGGTCAGCTCCACCGCGCTGCAGTTCAACTATGCCGCCGAGCACAGCGACGCGCACATTCCGAGCGTGATCAACCTGGTCGACACCCCCGGTCACGCCGACTTCTCCGAGGACACCTACCGCGTGCTGACGGCGGTCGATGCGGCGGTGATGCTCATCGACGCCGCCAAGGGCCTCGAACCGCAGACCCTGAAGCTCTTCCAGGTGTGTCGCCACCGCGGTATCCCGGTGATCACCGTCATCAACAAGTGGGACCGTCCCGGCCAGACCCCGCTGGAGCTGATCGACGAGATCACCGAGCGCATCGGCCTCACCCCGACCCCGCTGTTCTTCCCGGTCGGCATCGCCGGCGACTTCCGCGGTCTGCTCGACCGTCGCACCGGCGAGTATGTGCACTTCACGCGCACGGCCGGCGGGGCGAAGATCGCCCCCGAGGAGATCATGAGCGCCGACGACGCGGCGGCGCGCGAAGGCGACGAATGGACCGCCGCCGTCGAGGAGAGCGAACTGCTCTCCGAGATGGGTCAGGACCACGACCAGGAGCTGTTCCTCGCCGGCCAGACCTCGCCGATGATCTTCGCCTCGGCGATGCTGAACTTCGGGGTGCGGCAACTGCTCGAGGTGCTCGTCGAGCTCGCTCCGCCGCCGGCCGGTCGCCTCGACATCGAGGGCAACGAGCGCCCGGTGACCGACCCCTTCAGCGCCGTCGTCTTCAAGGTGCAGGCCGGCATGGACTCGAGCCACCGAGATCGGTTGGCGTACATGCGGATCGTGTCCGGCGAGTTCGAACGCGGCATGGTCGTCACGCACGCGCAGACCGGAAAACCGTTCGCCACCAAGTACGCCCAGGCCGTGTTCGGCCGGGATCGCTCCACGGTCGACACCGCATATCCGGGCGACGTGGTCGGACTGGTGAACGCGACCGCACTGGCCCCAGGCGACACCCTCTTCGACGGCCCGAGGGTCCAGTTCCCGCCGATCCCCTCGTTCGCACCCGAACACTTCTCGACGCTGCGCGCGACGACGGCCGACAAGTACAAGCAGTTCCGCAAGGCGATGGACCAACTCGACAGCGAGGGCGTCGTGCAGGTGCTGCGCAACGACACCCGCGGCGACATGTCGCCGGTCCTCGCCGCGGTGGGCCCCATGCAGTTCGAGGTCGTGACCGCGCGGATGAAGGCCGAGTTCAACGTCGACACCATCATCGAGCCGCTCGGGTACACGCTGGCCCGACGCACCGACGCCGAGAGTGCACCCGAGCTCGACCGCCAGCGCGGCGTCGAGGTGTTCACGCGCACCGACGGCGCGATCCTGGCGCTCTTCAGCGACAAGTGGCGCCTGCAGTACATCGAGAAGGAACATCCCGACCTGACGCTGCAACCCCTTGTCGCCGCGGCGGATTGACCCGATGAGGCGTCACCTCGTACGCACCCGTGGTGTCGGGGCGCTGATCGTGGTGTCCGCGACGGCGCTCCTGATCTCGGGCTGCGCCGGCGGTCAGCCGCCGGCCGCGACGTCGACGAGCGTCGCACCCACCCCGACCGCACGGCCGATCGATCCCGCGAAATGCGCCGAGAAACCGCTACAGGGCAATGTCGACCGCGGCGGCCACGGCCTCGACTTCCGTTCCGGCGACATCCGGATCGCGATCACCGAACAGGCAGCCACGACGGCCGGTCTCCCGGCAGCCGGCAACCGCGAGACCTCCGAGGAAGCGACCACCTGCTACGAGTTCGCGCGGTGGGGTCCGGCGCGGCCCGATGTCCCGCCGGATTCGCTGTTGTTCGTGTTCAAGGGAACCGGGACCGACGGCGCCCAGATCGAGTTCCCCGTCAGCGAATTGACCGGTGGCACCGTCCCGCCCGCCGGTGGCGGACCACGCCCCACCGCCGGCCCCCTGACCACACCGATCAATGCCCAGATCGGGGTCTCGGTCGACGGTGTCTACCACCAGTCCTCGGCGTGCCGGCTCAGCATCAGCGGGATGTCGGGCAAACTCGCCGCGGGTTCGTTCACGTGCCCGGAGGCCTCCCGCGTCGACGCCAATCCGTTCGCGCCCGACGACGACGTCGCCTACGACACCGACGAGTCGTCGACGAGCCGGAGACCCGACGCCGGCACCCCGTCGACGGTCGTCCTGTCCGGACGGTTCCAGGTCACTCCGTAGTCGTCGGGGCCGGCGCCGATACGGCTCGTCGCAGGCTCCCCCCTGCTCAACCGACCGAGTCACCCACGATCCGCGCGACCACCGCCGGGTCGACATCGTCGATGGCGGCGGGGTCGAAGGACGGGTTGCGGTCCTTGTCCACCAGCACCGCGCGCACTCCCTCGAGGAAGTCGTTGGTCGCCGTGATCTGTTGCGCCGCATGCAGTTCCCGATCGAAGCACTCGTCGATCCCCGACTGCGCGCCGGCGTTGATCATCGCGGCCGTCACCCACAGGCTGGTGGGTGAGGCCTTCTCCAGCAGGCCGATCATCTCCGCGGCCCAGTCGTCGCCGATCGCACCGCGCAGGCCGCCGACGATCGCGTTGACGTTGTCGTCGGCGAAGTACTCCCCGATCTTGCGCAGCGGGACGTCGCTGGTCTCGGTGGTCCCCGACGACGCCAGCGCATCGGCAAGGGGATCGCCGGAACGGATCGATTCGGCGACTCCGGCCAGATCGGCGGACGCGACGAAATGCGTTGCCAGGCCGACGGCCACCGCGTCGATCCCGCGGATACGGGCCCCGGTGAGGCCCAGCCACATGCCGACGCCCTCGGGCAGCCGCGGGAGGAAGTAGGTGGAGCCGATGTCGGGGAAGAATCCGATCGCGGTCTCGGGCATCGCGATCATCGCCTTCTCGGTCACCACCCGGATCTCGCCGTGGACGCTGATGCCGAGGCCGCCGCCCATGGCCGCGCCGTCGATCAGGCTGACGTAGGGCTTGGGGTAGTCGGCGACCATCTGGTCGAGGCGGTACTCGCTGATGAAGTAACGCGTGATCGCCGTGGTGTCCCCGTCGAGCGAATAATCGCGTATCGCACGGATGTCACCGCCCGCGCAGAACGCGCGGTCGCCGGCCGAGGTGACGAGCACCGTCTCGATCGAGTCGTCGTCACCCCACTCGCCGAGCGTGGCGTACATGTCGTCGATCATGGTCTGGTCCAGCGCGTTCAGAGCTTTCGGCCGGTCGAGGACGATCTCACCGACGCCGTTGGACACCGAGGTGCGAATGAAGGACATGCCCTCAACCGTAGCGGTGCCGGAGGTCCGGGTTCATCGCACCGGAATGAGACCGGGAAAAATCGCGTTGGCAGACCCGAGTACATCTACTACGGTGAACTCCGCAGTTGCCGGCGACACGAGGAGTGATCCCACCCGATGAAGAACTGAAGTGGCCCCCGCCGACGCGCGATGTCGATGCGACACCCGTCGGTGAATCCGAACCACTTCAGGAGTTCTCGTGTCCACTGCCCTGCCCTCTTCTGCGCAATCCCCGTCTTCTCCGGGGTCGTCGATCGTGTTGTCCGACGTCTCGTTCAGCTGGCCCGACGGCACCGTCGTCTTCGATCACCTCAACCTCACGCTGGGTGCGTCGACGTATTCGTTGATCGGCGCCAACGGTGCGGGCAAATCGACGTTGCTCGGCTTGATCGCGCAGCGTCTGCGCCCGGCGTCGGGCAGTGTCGGCATCGCCGGCACCGGGCCCGCGCCGGAGGTCGGGATCGTTCCGCAGGACCCGCAGTCGGACCCGGGGTCGACCGTGTCCGCAGCGCTCGGTATCGACGGCATCCGCGACGCGATCCGCCGCATCGAGGGCGGGTCTGTCGACCCCGCCGACTTCGATGCCGTCGGCGACGACTGGGACGTCGACGAACGGGCGATCGGACTCCTCGAACAGATGAGTCTGCCCGCCGATCTCGATCGGCGGGTCGGCGCCCTGTCCGGTGGCGAGGCGACGCTGTTGTCGATCGTCGCCGCGCTCATGCGCCGACCGTCGGTACTGCTCCTCGACGAACCGACGAACAACCTCGACACCAGCTCGCGAACAAGGCTTTTCGATGCCATCGACACCTTCGCCGGCACGGTGGTCGTGGTGAGTCACGATCTCGAACTGCTCGAGCGCGTCGATGCGACACTCGAGTTGTACCGGGGTCGGGTCCGCGTGTTCGGCGGTCCGTACTCGCACTACCGCGAGATCGTGGACGCCGAGCAGGACGCCGCTGAGGCCGCGGTCGCGACCGCGGCGGGCGATCTGCGCAAGCAGCGTCGCGAACTGATCGACGCCCAGATCAAACTCGATCGCCGCGCCCGCACCGCGGCCACCGCCGAACGCGAGAAGCGGGTGCCGAAGATCATCGCGCACAAGCGACGTGGCGAGGCCCAGATCTCGGCCGGGAAGCTGCGCAACGCCCATCGCGACGACGTGGCATCGGCCGCCTCTCGTCTCGACAGCGCACGCGAGGAGATCCGGAAGGACCGCAGCGCGCGGATCGTGGTGCCGGAGGTCGAGTTGGCGCCGCGCACCCAGGTCATCACCGACGATCGACTGCGCATCGACGGTCCGGAACGGATCGCTCTGGTGGGGTCCAACGGTTCCGGGAAGTCGACGTTTATCGCGGACCTCATCGCCAGCGAGGCCGTCGTCGTCCCGTATGCATATGTGCCGCAGCAGATCGTCTTCGACGACCCGGCGGCGACGATCGCCGGTCAGGTGTCGGCGCATCACCCGGACATCAGCACGCAGGAGGTGCGTTCTCATCTGGCGCGGTTCCTGTTCCGCGGAGCGCGAGCCGACCGTGCGCTCGCGGAACTCTCCGGCGGCGAACGTCTTCGGGTCGCTCTCGCCGACGCGCTGCTCGGTGACCCGACCCCGAAGCTGCTGATCCTCGACGAGCCGACCAACAATCTCGATCTCGACACCGTCACGCAACTCGTCGACGCGCTCGTCACGTGGTCCGGCGCCCTCCTCGTCGTATCGCACGACACCGGTTTCCTCGGCCGGATCGGCATCGGCCGACAGGTTGTGCCGATGCCGGGCGACACCGACAGTGGTCCTGCATGACGGGGATCCAGGATGACGGGGATCCAGGATGACGGGGGACAGACCGCTGACGAACACTCGGTGACGCGGTCCGCGCCGGTGCCGGGAAGCCTGCATACTTCGGGCGATGTCCGCTCTCAGTGCTTGCGACCAACTGCTCGGCGTACCCGGGCGAACCCCGGTCGTACTCGTCCACGGTCTGCGGGTCAGTGGCGCTTCACTGCACCGCATCGCGGCCGCCGTCGACGACCGGCCGGTCTCCACGCCCGACCTTCCCGGCCATGGCCGCCGCCGGGACGAGACGTTCACCATGGCCGGCGCCGTCGACACTGTTCTCGCCGAGGTCGACCGGTTCGGGCAGCCGGCGGTGGTGGCCGGTATGTCGATGGGCGGATACGTGGCGATGGCGGCGGCGAGCCGTCACGCAGATCGTGTCGCCGGGCTCGTGCCGATGTGCGCGACCGCGCAACCCGGCCCGCTCTTCGCGGCACCGTTCGAGATCTTCGGAGCCGTCACCGCATTCCTTCCCCGCCAGGCGGCGGTCATCAGCCAGCTGCTCACCCGCCTCGTCGCCGGCCGGCAGGTGTCGGAGGACATGGAGATCGGCGGACTGGCCCTGGGCTCGATCGCCGACGTCGTCGCCGAGCTGAAGCGCTTCGACGCGCTCGGCGCGGTGGCCCGATACCCGGGGCCGATCGTCTTCATCAACGGCTCGCAGGACCAGTTCCGAGTCCACGAGAAGAAGTTCGTCGACGCCGCGGCGAATGCGTCGCTGACCGTGGTGCCCGGGGCGAGTCACCTGTTCCCGCTCATCCAGCCGGCCCTCGCCGGACGTCTGGTTCGCGACGTCGCGGCGTCATGCGACGCAGTCGGCCCTCGCAGCAGTGACATTGTTCACCCCGTGCCGGGCGACCTCGACAGATAGGTACTCCCTCAGGGTGTCTGAGTCGCACCCAGTTTGAGGGTGATCGTCGTCTCATGGTCGGATGATTGTTGGACCACCGCACATCCGCGCCGTGGTGCCGCCGGGTTTCCACGCACGCCGACTGGGAGGTCTAGCGATGACGACGATCGAGGTGACCGGCCCGCTCCAGAAACAGGCCTGGGCCGACAAGGTGCTGCCGCCCGTCGAACAGGTCCGGCCCGACCTGTGGTCCATCCCGGTCCCGATGGGCCCCAACCCACTTCGCTACGTGCTCGTCTACGCCCTCGGACTTCCCGACGGCGGGCTCGCCCTGATCGACGCCGGCTGGCCGTCGGACGAGTCGTGGGACGCCCTCGTCGCCGGTGTCCGAGCCACGGGCCGCGACATCACCGACGTCCGGTCCGTCGCCGTGACCCATCTGCATCCCGATCACTTCGGTCTCGTTCCGCGGCTTCTCGAAAAGGTCGACGTCGAGCTGTGGATGCATCGCGACGATGCGCGTTTCCTGCGCCATCACAGCGCCGAGGAGGTCGAACGGCAACTCGCTCAGGCGCGTGCCGAGCTGCGCCTGATCGGGGCGCCGCCGGACGTCGCCGACGAGGGTCTCGTCGACTTCATCCGCATGCCCGACGGCCGGACCGTCGACCGCGAACTGACCGGCGACGCGCCGCTCGACATACCGGGATGGGACATCCGCGCGATCTGGACACCCGGCCATACCGCCGGCCATCTGTGCTTCGCCGACGACTCCGCGGGCATCATCTTCACCGGCGACCACCTGCTGCCGCGCATCAGCCCGAACATCTCCACCAGCCCGATGCAGCCCCTGAACCCCCTCGCCGACTATCTCGTCTCCCTGGCCAACACCGAGAAGATGCGGGACCACGAGGCGTTGCCCTCGCACGAGTACCGCTTCCGCGGTCTCGGCAACCGCGTGACCGGGCTGCTCACCCACCACGAGGAGCGACTGACCGAGATCGCCGAGGCGGTCGCAGCCCGACCGGAGAGCACCGCGTGGGAGATCACCCGGGCCGTGACGTGGTCACGGCCATTCGAGGACCTCACCCTCACGCTGAGCCGACTTGCACTGCGGGAGACCGACGCCCACCTACTCGTGTTGCGCGAGCGCGGAATCCTGACCTGCACCACGCCGGCTGCAGGGGACGATCCGGGAACATCGGAGCCACGCGCCGTCGATCCGATCCGCTGGTCGCCCGCGACCATGTCCGAGCACCCGAGGTCACCGGGCACGTCCGTTCCCACGCCGTAGGCGCACATCGCAACTTCTCTTCAACGCACCGTCCACCCACAACAGGAAAGAGTCACCATGAGTGCCGTGCTCACCGAGTTCGCCGACGGCGTCGCCGTCATCACGATCAACCGCCCCGAGGCGAAGAACGCCGTCAACCTCGAGGTGTCCGAGGGCATCGCCGCGGCCATCGACGAACTCGAGTCGCGCGACGATCTCACCATCGGCATCCTCACCGGCGCCGGCGGTACGTTCTGTGCGGGTATGGATCTCAAGGCGTTCTCCCGCGGCGAGCAGGTCTCGTTGAAGGGTCGCGGTTTCGGTGGCCTCACCGAGGCCCCGCCGAGCAAGCCGCTGATCGCCGCGGTCGAGGGCTGGGCCCTCGCCGGTGGTTGCGAGCTCGCACTGTCCGCCGATCTCGTCGTCGCCGCCGAGAACTCCAAGTTCGGCATCCCCGAGGTCAAGCGCGGTCTCGCCGCAGCCGCCGGCGGCCTCCTGCGCCTGCCCAAGATCCTCCCGTACCAGGTCGCGATGGAGCTCGCCCTGACCGGTGACCCGCTCACCGCCGAGCGCGCCCACCAGTTCGGACTGGTCAACAAGATCACCAAGCCCGGCGAGGCCCTCGACGGTGCGCGCGAACTCGCCGCGAAGATCGCGGCCAACGGTCCGCTCGCGGTGCGTGCAACCAAGCAGGTCACCTCGATGGCCATCAAGTACACCGACACCGACCTGATCAAGCAGCAGTGGGAGTACCTCACCCCGGTCTTCAAGTCCGAGGACGCACAGGAGGGTGCCAAGGCGTTCGCCGAGAAGCGCGCACCCCAGTGGAAGGGCCGCTGATCGCGGTAAAGGCCTATCACTAGAGTGGCTGAGGTGGACCTGCACCTCGTGACCTACTTCGTCGCAGTCGTCGACCACGGTGGGATCACGAAGGCCGCCCAGTCGCTCTACATCTCGCAGCCCTCGTTGTCGCAGGCCATCCGGACGCTCGAGAAGCGTCTGGGTGTGACCCTGTTCGACCGGACCGGACGACGCCTCGAACTCACCGAGGCCGGACGCAAGCTCGACGACGCGGCGAGGCGCATCCTCGCCGACGTCGATCGTGCGAAGCAGAAGGTCGACGCGGTGCGCGAACTACAGGCCGGGCGTGTCGACGTGGTGACGTATGCGGCATTCAGCATCGATCCCCTCGTCGACGTCGTCCGCCTGTTCCGGGAGCGCTTCCCGAGTCTCGCGGTGCGAGTCCTCGCCGCAGACGGTCCGGCGGGTGTGCTCTCCGCGTTGCGATCCGGCGCTGCCGAGATCGGCGTCATCGACTCATCCGCCGAGCATGCGACGTTCTCCGCCATCCCGATGACGCAGCAGGAACTGGTGGTGGCCGCACCCGACGCGCTGGCGGCAGGACTCCCGGACACCGTGTCGCGCAGTGCCATCCGCTCGGTGCCGCTGGTCATCGACCACAGCGACCAGCACACCGCGACCCTGTTCGCCGACCTCATCGACGACGCCGCGCGCAACGTGGTCGTCGACTGTCCACTGCCGGCGGCGATCTGGAATCTCGTGGAACGCGGCACAGCCGCAACGGTTGTGCCGCGCATCGTCGCCGACAAACAACTCGCCGGTGTCCGGCAACTCGCGCTCGATCCGCCGCTGACGCGGCCGTGGGGACTCGTCCTGCGCTCGGGACTCCCCTCGCCGGCGGCCCTCGCCTTCATCTCCGCAGCCCGGGCCCACTCCGGCCTGAGCCCGGAGCCGACCGAGACCCGGGACTGGTAGGCCACCATGGAATTACGCCAGGTCGAATACTTCCTCGCCGTGGTCGAGAACCAGGGCATCGGCGGTGCCGCCACCGCGCTGGGCGTCGCGCAGCCGACGGTCTCGCAGGCATTGCGCGCCCTCGAACGCGAACTCGGCGTGCAGCTGTTCCACCGCATCGGTCGTGGCATGGTCCTGTCGGCGGCCGGCCGCACGATGGTCGGTCCGGCGCGCCAGATCATCCGCGACGTCGACGCCGTGGGCGATCTCCTCGCGGCCGAGGAGGATGAACTCACCGGTCATCTCGACCTGCTCGCCTCGCCGGCGACGGCGGTCGGTCCGGTCGTCGACCTCATCGCCCGCTTCCGCGCCGCGTATCCGCGAGTGTCGGTGCGGCTCGGCGAATTACGTGATGAAACGCGGGCGGCGTCGTCCATCGAGGACGGTCACTGCGAATTCGCCGTCGCCCACCTGCCCATCGCCGGCGACGCGCTCGAGGTCATCGTTCTCGGTGAGCAGGAGTACGTCCTCGTCTATCCCGAGGACGCCGTGGTTCCCGACGGACCGATCCCATTGGGAAATCTCCCCGCGGTGCCGATGGTGTTCGTCCCGCGCGGGCACTCGGTGGCCGACGAATTCGAGGAGGCCATCCGCGTCGGCGGGGTCCGGCCACCACTCGCCGTGCTCTCCGAGCATCGGGAGGAACGACTCCCGATGGTGCTGGCCGGTATCGGCGGCACCCTGCTGGAACGTTCGATGGCCGAGACGGCCGCGGACCGCGTCGTCATCCGTGAGACCGAACCGCGCTTCGTCCGGCCGTTCGCGATCGCCTTCGACCCCGCGTCCCTGTCGCCCGTGGGTCATGCCTTCGTCGAACTCGTTCGGTCGCAGGTGGATTGAGGGATCGCCCCACCCGCCGGCCGAGTAGCCTCAACCGCAACACAGCGCGGCGCCCCCACCCGCCGGCCGAGTGGCCTCAACCGCAACGCAGCGCGGCGCCCCCACCCGCCGGCCGAGTAGCGTCGACCGAGCGGAGCGAGGACGCCGCGTATCGAGGTCGCTCAGGCAACCCGTTCGAAGATCGCGGCCAGTCCCTGACCGCCGCCGATGCACATCGTCTCGAGACCATAGCGACCCTCCCGGCGCTGCAGTTCACGGGCCAGCGAGGCCAGCATGCGGCCACCGGTCGCGCCGACCGGGTGGCCCAGCGAGATGCCCGAACCGTGCACGTTGGTGCGGTCGAAGTCGCCTCCGGAACCGAAACGGCCGAAGCCCCATTCACGGGTCACGGCGAGCGCCTGGGCGGCGAAGGCCTCGTTGAGTTCGATGAGGTCGATGTCGGCCAGGGTCAGACCGGCCTTGGCCAGTGCCTTCTCGGTGGCCGGCACCGGTCCGATGCCCATGGTGCGCGGCGGGACACCCGCGAGACCCCATGAGACGAGCCTGACGAGCGGACGCAGGCCGAGCTTCTCGGCGACCTCGCTGGTCGTCACGATCGCCATCGACGCCGCGTCGTTCTGTCCGCTGGCGTTGCCCGCGGTCACAGTGGCCTCGGGGTCGGACTTGCCCATGATCGGCTTCAGCTTGGCCAGGGACTCGACGGAGACGTCGGGGCGCGGATGCTCGTCGGTGTCGATGATCTGATCGCCGGCACGGCCCGGGACGGTGACCGGGATGATCTCCTCGGCCAGCACACCGTCCTTCTGTGCACGCACTGCGCGCGTGTGGGATTCGACCGCGAGCTCGTCTTGCTCGGCGCGCGAGATCTCGTACTCCTTGCGGAGATTCTCGGCGGTCTCGATCATCCCGCCGGGGACCGGGTAGTGCTTACCACCGGCGGTCGAGCGAGCGCGGACGAGGCTGTCGTGCATGGCGATTCCGGTACGCGCACCACCCCAGCGCATGTCGACGGAGTAGAACGAGGCGTTGCTCATCGACTCGGTGCCACCGGCGACGACGAGGTCGTTGTCGCCCGAGGACACCTGGTAGGCGGCCTGGATGACGGCCTGCAGACCCGAGCCGCATCGGCGATCGATGTGCATGCCGCCAACCGTGATCGGGAGCCCGGCGTCGAGGGCGACGACGCGGCCGATGGCCGGGGCCTCGCTGTTGCCGTTGCAGTGCCCGAGGATCACGTCCTCGACCTTCTCCGGGTCCAGTCCGGTGCGCTCCAGCAGACCCTTGAGCGCGGTCACGCCCAGGTCGACCGCCGTGAGGCTCTTGAACATCCCGCCGTACCGGCCGATCGGGGTACGTACCGGCTCACAGATGACGACGTCTCGCATGGTTGACCTTTCGCAGAATCTCGGGTGGAAGAGTATGGGTGAGAACAGCTCTCACATGAAGCGGCCGCCGGTCACCTCGAGCACAGTGCCGGTCATGTACGACGACATGTCCGAGGCGAGGAACAGGGCGACGCTCGCGACCTCGCCGACCTCACCGGCACGGTGCATGGGGATCTCCGACATCTTCTGATCCCAGGCCTTCTGCGGCATCGCCTCGGTCATCGCCGAGCGGATCAGGCCGGGCTGGATCGCGTTGACCCGCACGCCGTGATGCGCCATCTCCTTGGCGGCGGCCTTCGTCATGCCGACGATGCCGGCCTTGGCGGCGGAGTAGTTGGTCTGGCCGACCATGCCGACCTTGCCCGACAGCGAGGAGATGTTCACGATCGCACCGCGCTTGGCCTCGCGCATGATCGCGGCTGCCTTGCGGGTGCCGTTCCAGGTGCCCTTGAGGTGCACCGAGATCACCAGGTCGAAGTCCTCTTCGGTCATGGTGCGCATCGTTGCGTCGCGGGTGATGCCGGCGTTGTTGACCAGGACGTCGAGCGAACCGAAGCCGTCGACCGCCTCGGCGAGCAGAGCGTCGACCTCGTCGCCGTTCACCACGTTGCACTTCACCGCACGGGCGACGTCGCGACCACCGAGCTTGTCGGCGGCCGCCTGGGCGGCGTCGAGGTTGAGGTCACCCAGGACCACCTTGGCGCCCGCGTCCACGAAGGACCGGGCGATCTCGAAGCCGATGCCCTGGGCACCGCCGGTCACGACGGCGGTGCGCCCTTCGAGCAGCGGCTGGGGGGTGGTGGATGACATCTTCGGTCCTTCCCATGGGGTTCTGGTGCAAACGCCGACGGCGTGAGGCGCCGGGTGATGCGAGTAATCTAACCCGCATTTCCGGCGTCGAACGCCTCCGTTTCATACGCAACGGCTATCGGAGCGATCCCGCTTTCGTATTGGACCCCTCACCGTGGACGCGCAAGAGTGGCAGCATGACCGGAGTGATGCAACCAGCAACCGCGACCTCCCAGGTGAGCGCGGAAGACTTCGCCGACATCCTGGCGGCGACCCGAGAGTTCGTTCGGGAGGTCGTCGTACCGCGCGAGCAGGAGATCCTGGACACCGACGCGATTCCCGAGGACATCCGCCAAACCGCCAAGGACATGGGTCTTTTCGGATACGCGATCCCCCAGGAGTGGGGCGGACTCGGACTCGACCTGACCCAAGACGTCGAACTGGCGATGGAACTCGGTTACACCTCCCTCGCGCTCCGGTCGATGTTCGGTACCAACAACGGCATCGCCGGTCAGGTGCTGGTGAACTTCGGCACCGACGAGCAGAAGGCTGCCTGGCTGGAGAAGATCGCCTCCGGCGAGGTCGTCGCGTCGTTCGCGCTGACCGAACCGGGCGCCGGGTCGGATCCCGCCGGCCTGCGCACCAAGGCCGTCCGCGACGGCGACGACTGGGTCATCAGCGGCGAAAAGCGTTTCATCACCAATGCTCCGCTGGCCGACCTGTTCGTGGTGTTCGCGCGCACCCGCCCGGCCGACGAGAACGGCACCGGCATCGCGGTGTTCCTCGTCCCGGCCGACTCCGCCGGTCTGACCGTCGGCGCGAAGGACCGCAAGATGGGTCAGGAGGGCGCCTGGACCGCCGACGTGCACTTCGACGGCGTCCGCGTCCCGAACTCTGCCCTCGTCGGCGGCAGCGAGGACGTCGGTTACAAGGCCGCGATGATGTCCCTCGCCCGCGGTCGCGTGCACATCGCCGCACTGTCCGTCGGTACCGCTCAGCGCGCACTCGACGAGTCGATCGCCTGGGCGGCCACGTCCACCCAGGGTGGGAAACCGATCGGTGAGTTCCAATTGGTGCAGGCCATGCTCGCCGATCAGCAGACGGGCGTGATGGCCGGGCGGGCCCTGGTCCGCGACGCCGCCCGCGCCTGGGTCGACAACACCGACCGTCGTCTCGCGCCCTCGGCTGCGAAGCTCTACTGCACCGAGATGGTGGGCAAGGTCGCCGACCTCGCCGTCCAGATCCACGGTGGCAGCGGCTACATGCGCGACGTCCCGGTGGAACGCATCTACCGCGAGGTCCGTCTGCTCCGACTGTACGAGGGCACCAGCGAGATCCAGCGCCTCATCATCGGCCGCAACCTCTACAAGCAGGGCGCCAAGAACGCCCAGCGCTGAGCTACGACGAGAAAGGGACCGTCCCAACTTCGGTGGGGACGGCCCTTTTTCGTCGTAGCTCAGCCCCGAACGACATAGCCCGAAACCGCGGTGAGCGCGGTTTCGGGCTATGGGGATTCGACGGGGCTCAACCGGCGGAGACGGGGCTCAACCGGCGGAGACGGGGCTCAACCACCGAAGAGGGGTCAGGCGTGTGTCAGACGCTCCCGCAGGGCGACCTTCTGGATCTTGCCGGCCGCCGAGGTCGGTAGCTCGTCGACGACGAAGACGTCGCGGATCTTCTTGTAGGGCAACACCTGTTCGGCGACGAACGCGGCCACCGCGTCCTCGTCGATGTCGTGTCCGTCCTTGGCGACGAGGAACGCCACCGGCTCCTGGCCGACGGGCCCGGCCTCACGACCGACCACCGCGGCGGCCGCGACATCGGTGTGGGTCACCAGGATCTCCTCGAGCTCCCGCGGATACACGTTGTAGCCCTTGTAGATCAGCATGTCCTTGGCACGGTCGCAGATGTAGATGTAGCCGTCGGCGTCGCGGTACGCGATGTCGCCGGTGTCGAGCCACCCGTCGACGAACTGTTCCGCGGTCTGTTCGGGATGACCGAGATAACCGTCGGTGACCTGCGGCCCGCGAACCCAGAGCTGTCCCCTCTCCCCCGCCGGCAGGACGACGGCCGGGTCGTGGGCGGCGCGGATCTCGACCTCGGTGTCGAAGGTCGGCAGTCCGACGCTGCCGAGCCGGTACTGACCCTCGGCGGTGAGCGGTGCCGAGGACACCAGGCAGGTCGCCTCGGTGAGTCCGTAGCCTTCGACGATCGCCGCTGCGGGGAAAGCCTTCTCGAGTTCTCCGAGCGTCACGAGGTCGATCGGAGCAGCGCCCGACGAGACCACCCGCACCGACGTCAGATCACGCGACTCGACGTCGGGGTGGACTGCCAGCGCATGCCACATCGCCGGGCTGCCGGTCACATACGACGCCCGGTACCGCTCGATCAGGGCGAGCATACGGCCGGGTTCGAACCGTCCGGCGAACACATGGGTTGCGCCACAGAGCAACAGGAACGACATGTTGATCAGCGCGTGCGCGTGGAACAGCGGCGACACGACGACGGTCGCGGCATCGCCCGGGACCACTCCACGGTCGGAACCCTCGCGCGGCGTCAACCGCAGCAGACCGTCGTCGCCGACCTCGATCGCGTGCCCCGCACGCCAACCGATCATCTGCGTGACGTTGCCGAGGACGTTGCGGTGCAGCACCCGAACGCCCTTCGAAACGCCCGTCGTCCCACCGGTGAACGCCAGATGGGCGACGTCGTCGGACGACACGGTGACCGCCGGAGCCTCACTGTGTCCGGCGGTGAACTCCTCGAGCGAGGTGATCCGCACGCCGTCGACCGCCGCCGCGCCACCGTCGACGACCACCACGGTGGTCAGTGGTGAATCGACCGCGGCCGACAGCAGCCGCTCGGATTGTTCGGCCTGCGTGAAGCCCGCGACCGCACCGGTTTCGACGATCTGGCGATGCAGACCGGGCACCGGCTGCAACGGATTGACGAGCGTGACGGTGGCACCGGCTCGCAGCGAACCGTAGTAGGCGACAACGAATTCGATGCTGTTGGTGAGATAGATCAGCACCACGTCACGTTCGGCGACGCCCGCCGACCGAAGGGCCGACGCCACCGCCGCCGAACGCGCGTCGAGTTCGGCGTAGGTCAGCGTCGTGTCTCCGTCGACGACCGCTGCGCGGTCGCCGTACAGCGCTGCCATGCTTGCCGGCAGCACCGCCATGCTCGTGTCCGGATAGGTGAGCGTCGTCGGCGACACGCCGCTCATCGCGGTGCCATGCGGATAGCACCGTCGAGGCGGATGGTCTCGCCGTTGAGGTAGGCGTTCTCCAGGATGTTCGCGGCAAGCTGCCCGAACTCTTCGGGACGACCGAGGCGCGACGGGTTGGGGATGCTGGCCGCGAGCGAGGCCCGCACGTCATCGCGCAGGCGAGCGAGCAGCGGGGTGTCCATGGTGCCGGGCGCGATGGTGTTGACGCGGATCAGCTTGCTGGCCAGGTCGCGTGCGGCCACGAGGGTCATGCCGACGATGCCCGCCTTGGAGGCCGAGTAGTTGATCTGGCCGATCTGCCCCTCGAAGGCCGCGACGGAAGCCGTCATGATGATGGCGCCACGCTCGCCGTCGATGGGTTCGAGGCGCGCGATGCGCTCGGCACCCAGCGACAGTGCGTGGAACGACCCGACGAGGTTCAGCTTGATGACGAACTCGAAGTCCTCCGCCGACCCGGCCTTGCCGTCCTTGTCGAGGATCCGCATGCGCCGGCCCGCGCCGGCGCAGTGCACGAGTCCGCGCAGGCCGCCGCGCTCGTCGGCGACATCGAGGGCGGCCGCGAACTGTTCGGCATCGGTGATGTCGGCGGCGGCGAAGTTCGCCGCCGAACCCAGGCCGTCGGCGACGGCCTGTCCGTCGGACGTGGGCAGATCGATCAGGGTGACCAGGCCGCCGGCGTCGATGACGCGCTTGGCGGTGGCGAGCCCCAGGCCGGAGGCGCCACCGGTGATCGCGACGGAGAGTCCCTTGAGTTCCATTGTGCTGATGTGCCTTTCAGTGTTGTCTGGCGTCGGATGGGGGCGGGATCAGAGGAGTTCCAGGATGGTGGTGTTGGCCATGCCGCCGGCCTCACACATCGACTGCAGGCCGTAGCGGATCCCGTTGTCGCGCATGTGGTGCACGAGGCGGGTCATCAGGATCGCGCCCGAGCCGCCGAGCGGGTGGCCCACGGCGATCGCGCCGCCGAGCGGGTTGAGCCGTTCGATGTCGGCGCCGGTCTCGGCCTGCCAGGCCAACGGTACGGGCGCGAACGCCTCGTTGATCTCGAAAGCGCCGATGTCGTCGATCGACAGACCGGAACGCTTGAGCGCCTTGGCGGTCGACGGGATCGGGCCGGTCAGCATGACGACCGGGTCGTCGGCCGCGACCACCGCGGTGTGGATGCGCGCGATCGGGGTCAGGCCATGCGATTTCGCCGTCTCCGACGACATGATCAGGAGTGCACCCGAGCCGTCGGAGATCTGCGAGGAGTTGCCGGCGTGGATGACGCCGTCCTCGGCGAACGCGGGCTTGAGCTTGCCGAGCGACTCCAGGGTGCCACCGCGGCGGATTCCCTCGTCACCTTCGAGCACACCGGAGATGGGGGCCAGCTGACCGTCGAACGCACCGCGGTCGACGGCGGCGGCCGCGAGTTCGTGTGAGCGCAGGGAATATTCGTCGACGCGGGTGCGGTCGAATCCCCACTTCGCGGCGATCGTCTCCGCGCCGAGACCCTGGCTGAACTTGTCGATGCCGTAGCGGTCGAGGACGGTGGCGGGCTGGTGTTCGCCGTTGGGGGCCGAGCTGCCCATCGCGACCCGGCTCATCGACTCCACGCCACCGGCGATGACGACATCCTGCTGGCCCGAGATGACCGCGGCGGCAGCCATGCTGACGGCCTGCTGGCTCGACCCGCAGGCGCGGGTGACCGTGGTGCCGGGTACGGACTCCGGCCATCCGGCCGCGAGGATCGCGGTGCGGGCGATGTTGCCGGCCTGCTCCGACGACTGGCTGACGCAACCCCACACGACGTCGTCGACGATCGCGGGATCGACGCCGGTCCGCTCGACGAGAGCCTCGAGGACGTGGGCGGACAGGTCGGCCGGATGGATTCCGGACAGGGCTCCGCGGCGGCGTCCGATCGGGGCGCGGACGGCGTCGACGATCACTGCATCGCGCATGAGGTCTCCTAAAGATGTCGGGCAGTGGATGAGGGAGTTTCAGTTGTGGAACCGAGGACGTCCGTGAGCGGAAATCACCCGTCCTGTCGAGCCGACCACGAAGGGGTCTGGCGGACAAGTCGATTCCCGCTCACGGACGATGAGGTGCTGCCTATGAGAGAAGCGTCGCCTCAGGCGGTGAGCACCGCATGCGGACGCAGGCGTGTGCGGTCGCGCGCCGGGTTGGCGAAGATCAGCGCCAGCACGGCGCAGACCGATGCGACCAGTCCGAGGACCTGGAACGCGGTGGCGTAACCCTCGGCGGGCGTCGCCGCGGCGTCGACGATGACGCCGGTGGCGTACGGCGCGACGAGGCCGCCGATGGCCATGATCGCCAGGAAGACACCGAGGGTGCCGGCGGTCTGACGCGGCGGGCAGATCTCTGCGATCGCGGCGTTGAGCAGCGGGAACACCATGGCGGCGAAGCCATAGCCGACCGACAGGATCAGGACACACACCATCGGGGTACTGATCGACGGCAGCAGGAACAGCAGGACACCGGAGATCAGGACGCCCACCGACGGGACGACGACGCGGAGCACCCGCGGCGACGCACCCTTGGTGATCATCCGGTCGCTGGTGATCGAGCTGAGCAGCATCAGTACGAGACCGACGATCGACGGGAAGGCGAACATCGAACCGGACTGCAGCTGGCTGTAGCCCAGGCCGTCCTCGAAGTACGACGGCAGCCAGGTGAGCACCACCGAGACCAGGGCGTAGACGCTCATGACCAGCAATGCACCGGTGATGAAGGTCGGCGCGAGGAAGATCTTCACCCACGGGGTGGCCGGCTCGGCGTCGGCCGGCGAGGTCTCGCCCGTCGCCGTCTCGTCGACCTTCTTGGTCTTGCCGCTGGCGATGTAGGGGCCCGGGCGCCAGGTCGACAGCCACACCACGGCCCAGACAGCGCCGGCGGCGGCGAGCGCGAACAGCGCCCAGCGCCAGCCGAAGCTGACGGTGATGACCGTCAGGAGCGGGGCGATAGCGATCTTGGCGATCGACGCGGCACCGGCGAGCAGAGCGCCGGGCAGCGCACGACGCGCCGGCGGATGCCATGCGTACGCGGCGGTGTGCAACAGCGCCGACGTGGGTCCTTCGGACAGGCCCAGCAGGAGCCGGCTGATGAGCAGGACCGCGAAACCGGCCACCGCGATCATCGGCAACATCGCCGCCGCCCAGCACAGGCCGAGGAGGACCAGCGACCAGCGCAACGTCATCCAGCGGTTGAGCAGGCCGGCGAAGAAGCCGCCGATGGTGAAGGTGAGGAAGAACAGGCTTCCGACGAGTCCGATCTGGGACGCGCTGAGACCCAGTTCTTCGCGCAGCGGCTTGGCGATGATGCCCAGTACGGCCTTGTCGGCGTAGTTGATCACATACAGGCTGACCAGCAGCGACGTGAGACCCCATGCGGTGAGCCGGGATTCGCCGAGCGGGCCGAGGCCGCCGAAACGTCCGGGCGTCACCTCGAATTCGGTGGTGTCGGGCGCGGTGGGGGCTGCCGCGGGGTCTTTGCCGGAGCCTGATCCGGAGGCGGTCGTGACCGTCATGGGGGAACCTCTTTCAGGCGAATGGTCTGAGAATAGATGGACCGGGAATTCAGTGGGGCGGATCACATCTGCGTTCGATTGAAACTGCCGTCAATGTGAGGCACAACGTTCGCTCGGCGAACGGTCCGACTGCAGCTGCCTATGTGTCGAGGACCACAGCGCTGCGAACAGGCACCATTGGCTGGCCCTATCCGAGAGTTAGGCACGGAACAATCCGCCGCGGCTGTTCCATGACGACCATTGGCTCGCGCTATCGCACCCTTAGCGCATCGCGTCTACTTCCAAGTGTCGTGGGACGGCATGCTTGGGTACGTTGCGTCTCACATCCGCCAGCCGGTGCGACCTGCACCGCTTACTCATGGGAGAGAACCCACCACCATGACCCGCCTCGCGCAGACCCTGGGCCTCACCGAGATCCAGACGGAGATCGTCGCCAACGTGCGCTCCTTCGTCGACAAACAGATCATCCCCAATGCGCAGGAGCTCGAGCATGCGGACGAATACCCGCAGGCCATCGTCGACGGCATGGGCGAGATGGGACTGTTCGGCCTGATGATCCCCGAGGAGTACGGCGGCCTCGGTGAATCGCTGCTGACGTACGCCCTCTGCGTCGAGGAGCTGGCACGTGGCTGGATGAGCGTCTCGGGCGTCATCAACACCCACTTCATCGTCGCCTACATGCTGCGTCAGCACGGCACCGACGAGCAGAAGCAGCGGTTCCTCCCGCGAATGGCCACCGGCGAGGTCCGGGGTGCGTTCTCCATGTCCGAACCCGAACTCGGCTCCGACGTCGCGGCGATCAAGACGACCGCCAAGCGCGACGGTGACGACAGCTACGTCATCAACGGACAGAAGATGTGGCTGACCAACGGCGGATCGTCGACTCTGGTTGCGGCACTTGTCCGTACCGAGGAGGGCGAGGAGAAGCCGCACAAGAACCTGACCACCTTCCTGGTCGAGAAGCCGGCCGGCTTCGGTGAGGTGGTCCCGGGCGTGACCATCCCGCGCAAGCTGGACAAGATGGGCTACAAGGGAATCGACACCACCGAGCTCGTCTTCGACGGCTACCGCGCACCGGCCACCGACATCCTGGGCGGGGTGCCGGGCAAGGGCTTCGCGCACATGATGGACGGCGTCGAGGTCGGTCGCGTCAACGTGTCCGCGCGTGCGTGCGGAATCGCCCAGCGCGCCTTCGAACTCGGCGTCAAGTACGCCCAGCAGCGTTCCACGTTCGGCAAGCCCATCGCCGAACATCAGGTTATCGCCTTCTCGCTGGCCGAGATGGCGACCAAGGTCGAGGCCGCGCACCTGATGATGGTCAACGCCGCCCGGCTGAAGGACTCCGGGGAACGCAACGACGTCGCCGCGGGTATGGCCAAATACCTGTGCAGCGAGTACTGCGCCGAGGTCACCCAGGCGTCCTTCCGCATCCACGGTGGCTACGGCTACTCCAAGGAGTTCGAGATCGAACGCCTGATGCGTGATGCGCCCTTCCTGCTCATCGGCGAGGGCACCAGCGAGATCCAGAAGCAGATCATCTCCAGGGGACTCCTGCGCGAGTACCGCGAGCAGTAACCAATCCTTCACTTCCCCAACACTTTAGGAATCACCATGCAGCGTCGCATCTTCACCGAGGACCACGAGGCCTTCCGCAAGACGATCCGGGACTTCATCGCCAAGGAAGTCGTACCCGTCTACCACGACTGGGAGAAGCAGGGCCATCCGCCGCGCGAGTTCTACAACCGGCTCGGCGATCTCGGCGTCCTGGGCATCGAGGCCCCCGAGGAGTTCGGCGGCGGTGGCGTCACCGACTTCACCTACTCCCTGGTGATCGCCGAGGAGACCTCCGCGGCGGGCGTCACCTTCGGCAGCTACTCGGTGCACTCGAACCTGATCCTCCCCTACCTGATGGAGTACGGGACGCAGGAGCAGAAGGAGCGTTGGATCCCCGGATTCTGTTCCGGCGAGATCATGTTCGCGATCGCGATGACCGAACCCGGCACCGGCTCGGACCTCGCGAACATCGCGACCACCGCGAAGCTGTCCGAGGACGGCTCGCATTACGTGCTCGACGGCGCCAAGACCTTCATCACCGGTGGCGCGCTCGCCGACCGCATCCTCGTCGTCGCCCGCACCACCCCCTTCGATCCCGAGAATCGTCGTGCGGGACTGTCGATCCTGGTGGTCGACACCAAGTCCGAGGGGTTCTCGGTCGGCCGCAAGATCGAGAAGATCGGACTGAAGGCCTCCGACACGGCCGAACTGTCCTTCGACTCGGTGAAGGTGCCGGTCGAGGACCTCCTCGGCGACGAGGGCGCGGGCTTCAAGTACCTGAGCCACAACCTCGCCCAGGAACGCCTCACCATCGCGATCGGGGCGTCGGCCACCGCCGCCGCGGCCGTACAGCACGCGATCGCCTACACGAAGGAACGCGACGTCTTCGGCAAACCGGTCGCGGCCTTCCAGAACACCAAGTTCGTGCTCGCCGAGTGCTCGGCCGAGGTCGAGGCGATCCGCGCGATCGTCGACCGCGCTCTCGAGCTGCACAACGCGGGCGAGCTGACCGTCCCGGACGCCGCCCGCGCCAAGCTGTTCGCCACCGAGACCGCCGGCAAGGTCATCGACAAGTGCCTGCAGCTGCACGGCGGTTACGGTTACGTCCTCGAGTACCCGATCGCCCGCCTGTACGCCGACACCCGCGTCTCGCGCATCTACGGCGGCACCAGCGAGGTCATGAAGACGATCATCGCCAAGGATCTGGGGCTCTAGGTTCCCGCTTCCGCAGAGTGCGGGATGCGTGCTGTTTTCCGGCACTCATCCCGCACTCTGCGTTCGGCGTAAGGTGTACTCGACCTGCGCTGCAACGTAACCCGGCCTTTCCAGCAGGTCTGCCCAGGTGAAGTTGAGGACCGTCCACCCAGCGGTGATCAGCGCGTTGCGCCGTGCCCGGTCCGAACGGAAGACCTCGGCGTCGCGGTGATAGGCCATGCCGTCGATCTCGACGGCCACCTTCTTCTCGGTGAAGGCGAAATCTATGACATAGCCCGCTGCAGGATGGTTGGCGATCCAGCCGGTGATTCCGTGCTGCTCGAACGCGTCGACCGCCAGCCGCTCCGCGGCAGACCGTGCACCCGACCCGACGAGCACCAGCATCTTCGCCATCTCGGCGGCGCCCTTGCGTTTACGACGACGCTGGAACGTCTCGACGAGCGCGTCGACGGTCACCTTCTCGCGTTGCACTGCGCGGTCGAGGACATCCATGTTCCCCTCGACGGCGCCTTCGAGGACCGACAGTGGGAGCGCCGTCACGCGCAAGCCCTTGTGGTCGACGACGTCAGCGGAGTCGAGTGTTCGGCGGATGACTTTTCTGCCTTTCACCGTCGCGCCCTTCCAACTCTTGGGACCGGTAACGGTGACAACGGCGGGCCGTTTGGTCGCGACACCGTGCCACCACGCTGCTGCAAGTCCGCTGAGTACCGCATCGCGAGACACCGATTGTGTCGCGATCCGAGTTCGCGTACGGCTGGTGACCGGGTGATCGGCCAGACGATAGATCCCGTGCGCCTCGCGCACCCATTCTCCGGACTTCACCCGACGCCCGACGGCACCGTTGCTGAGGCCGTGCTCGCGCGCCTCATCGATGGTGACCACGCCGTCGTGCGAGAGAGCGAGGGTGCGGAGCGCGGTCGAAATCACCATGCATTCTTGGACGCATCGACTCCCTTCTTGGTTCCGCCGTAACGCTGCTCCCGCCGAGTGCGACATCAGTGCCGAGAAGCAGCACCGAAAACGCACTCCGTGCACACGCGTGATCTGCTTGCCTTAATATTCGCTGAGCAAAGCAGCGGGGTCGGGACGTGGAAAGTGCGGGGATCTTTGGTGCGGGAGTATCGGCGCGGGGTGCGCGCCCTGGCAGCGGTCTTGATCACCGCGTTCGTGACAGCATTGGTGGCCGCGACGGCATCCCCCGCGCAGGCTGCGCCCGTGCGCTACACCGGCGGCCCGTACATCGCGATGGGTGATTCGCGGGCCTCGGGCGGATTCTTCACGCCGACACCCGAGTACTTCGACGGTTGTAAGCGGTCGGCGCTCAACTATCCGAAATACGTGGCGGCGATGACGCTGCCACGGCGTTTCGTCGACACGTCGTGCGCCGGGGCGCAGTCGGCGCACCTCTATCGCGCCGCACAGCACACCTCGCGCGGGGCGAAGGCGGTCCAGCTGAACCTGGTCCCCCGCGACGCCCAACTCATCACCGTCAGCATCGGCGGCAACGACATGCAGTGGGCCGCGATCCTCGCGCAGTGCGCGATCCGCCAGCCGCTCACGGATCGACGTTGCCGGCACAACCCGCGGCTCGAGAACGAGGTGCGGTGGCGCGTCCAGCTCATGGAGAACCGTGTCACCCCGGCGCTGCGGGCGATCCGCCAGAAGGCTCCCCGCGCGCAGATCATCGTCGTCGGTCTCGGCGGGTTCATCGGTAACAGCGGGTGCTGGCCGTTGATCCCGCTCAGCGACCCCGACGCTCGATGGATGCGTCAGGTGTTCTACCGCGCCAACGACGCTCTCCTGCGCGCGACGACCAAGGTCGGCGGTGCTTTCGTCGACGCCAATCGCGGGTCGCTCGGTCATGACCCGTGCAATCTGATCAATCCCTGGTACGAGAGCGCGTTGTCGAATCGGATCGCGCTTCCCTATCACGTCAACCAGGCGGGGGCGCTCGCGATCGCCATGATGATCAACGGCGCGATCCGCCGGTAACCCGCGCCGGGCCGGTCACTAACCTGGTCGGCGTGGCTCATCTTCTCGGCGCGGAAACCCTAGGCCTGGAATACCCGACGACCAAGGTCTTCGACTCGGTGTCCCTCGGCGTCAACGAGGGCGACCGTATCGGCATCGTCGGACGCAACGGCGACGGCAAGTCGAGCCTGCTCGCGATGCTCGCCGGTCGCAAACAACCCGATTCCGGACGCGTCACGGTGCGTGGCGGAGTGCGTGTGGGGGTCCTGGACCAGGTCGACCGGTTCGACGACGACGAAACCGTCGGTCATGCCGTCGTCGGGGACCGGCCCGAACACGAATGGGCCGGCGACCCGCGTGTCCGGGACGTCATCGGCGGACTGCTCGGCGACGTCGAGTGGACGGCCACCACGGGTTCGCTGTCCGGCGGTCAGCGCCGCCGGGTGTCGCTGGCCCGGCTCCTGGCCGGCGAGTACGACGTCCTCGCGCTCGACGAGCCGACCAACCACCTCGACGTCGAGGCCATCACCTGGCTCGCCGATCACCTCAAGCGCCGCTGGCCCGCCAATGCCGGCGGGCTGCTGGTCGTCACCCACGACCGCTGGTTCCTCGACGAGGTCTGCACCATGACCTGGGAGGTCCACGACCGGATCGTCGAACCGTTCGAGGGCGGGTACGCCGCCTACATCCTGCAGCGCGTCGAGCGTGACCGGCAGGCCGCGGCGATCGAAGCGCGCCGTCAGAACCTGGCCCGCAAGGAACTCGCCTGGCTGCGCCGCGGTGCGCCCGCCCGCACCTCCAAGCCGAAGTTCCGCATCGACGCGGCCAACGCCCTCATCGCCGACGTCCCGCCGGTCCGCGACACCGTCGCCCTGAAGTCGCTGGCCACCGCGCGCCTCGGCAAGGACGTCGTCGACCTGCTCGACGTGTCGGTCTCCTACGGCGACCGGAACGTCCTCGACGGCGTCGAATGGCGACTGGCGCCGGGCGAACGCACCGGCATCCTCGGCGTCAACGGTGCGGGCAAATCGACCCTGCTCGGGCTCATCGCCGGGACGGTCGCGGCGACCGGGGGAAGGGTCAAGCGCGGCAAGACCGTCAAGGTCGCCACCCTCACCCAGCGGCTCGACGACCTGAACCGCTACCTCGACGACCCGGTGCGCGTGGTCATCTCACAGCTGCAGACCACCTACACATTCGGTTCGGGATCGAAGGCGCAGGAACTCTCCCCGTCGCAGCTGCTCGAGCGTCTCGGTTTCGACAGCGCCCAGCTCTCCACCCCGGTGCGCGACCTGTCCGGTGGTCAGAAGCGTCGTCTGCAGCTGCTGCTCATCCTGCTCGACGCCCCCAACGTGCTCATCCTCGACGAGCCGACCAACGACCTCGACACCGACATGCTCGCCGCCCTCGAGGATCTTCTGGACTCCTGGCCCGGCACCCTCATCGTCGTCTCACACGACCGGTACTTCCTCGAGCGCGTCACCGACCAGCAGTTCGCCGTGATGAACGGCAAATTGCGCCATCTACCCGGTGGCGTCGACGAGTTCCTGAAACTCCGTGCGGCACAGCAGAAGGCATCGGCTTCCGCCACGGCGTCGAACTCCGGCGAGTCGTCTGCATCGGCGCACTCCGCGCCCACCTCCGCGCCCACCTCCGCGCTCAGCGGGGCCGAACTGCGGGCCGCGAACAAGGAGCTGGCGTCGCTGGAACGCCGGATCGACAAGCTGCACAGCAAGATCGACGAGGCACGCACCGCCCTCGCCGACCACGACCAGGCCGACTACCAGGGCCTGTCCGCCGAGACCGAACGCATCCGGGAGATGGAGTCCGAACTCGCCGAACTCGAGGAGCGCTGGATGGAGCTCGGCGAGGCCATCGAGTGACCTACCGCGCGAACGCCTCCCGGATGGCGGTCATGACGTCGGGTAGCGAGCCGTCGACGACGCTGCTGTGGTCGGCGCGCGCGTAGGTCTTCAGGTCGACGTCGGTGCCGTCGCGGCTCATCGCCGACCGCAGTGAACGGCTCAGTGGATACGGCAGCACCGGGTCGAGGAGTCCGTGCGCGATGGTCACCTTCGCCGGGTAGCCGGCGGTCGGAACCTCGGCGTAGGCCCGCAGGGCGTCGCGGAACTTCTGGTCCTTCGTGAACGACGATGCGACAAGCGATCCCGGCGACACCGACCGCAGCGCGTCGACGACATCACCGTTGCAGCGGGCGCGCGACCGGTCCAGGAACCGCTTGCCGCTGTCGGTGAGGAAGTCCCCGACCCCGAGTTCGGGCTGCGAATGGTCCAGACCTGCCAGGGTGTAGAGAAACGGGGCGCTCAGAACGTTGAGGGTGCCGAGTCCGGGTACGCGCGGTCCGAAGAGACCGAACAGGTTCTCCAACGACGACACCGGAGCGATCGCGACCGCCCCCTTGACCGGCAATTCCGGAGCGTACGACGGTGCGCGGTGCGCCGCATGCAGTGCCGCGTGTCCGCCCTGGGAATGCCCGACCGACACCCAGGAGCCACCGAGGGCGGCGTCGACCGACCGGGCCGCGCGGATCATGTCGATGACCGAGTACGCCGCGGCCGCGCCGCCGAGATAGTCGGTCTCCCCGGCGGATCCGAGTCCGGCGTAGTCGGTGGCCGTCACCGCGTAGCCGGCTTCCAGCGCGGCCCGCACGGGTGCTTCGACCCCGTCACCCAACCGGTGCTTCGTGGGTGCGCACTCGTCGGCGATACCGACGGTCCCATGCGCCCAGGACACCACCGGCCATCCGCCCGGCGGCGGTGTGCCGCGCGGGACCCAGTAGACGCCGCTCGCCATCGCCGGGCGTCCACGCTGGTCCCGCGTGGCATAGGTAAGCCGGGTACCGGCGGCCGCGGCCGACGGTAGCTGGTCGTCGGGAACGTCGCGGGTGGTGAACACGAATCCGTTGGCGGGGGCCGCGGCCGTCGACGGCGGCGTCGACGTGAGCGACCCGATGCCGACGAGCACGGCGACGGCGGATGTCAGCACGGCGGTCAGTGGTCTGCGGAGCACCCGCACAACTGTAATGACCTCCGAGAAAGACCAGGTCAGCGCAACGCGATGGTTTCAGTCGGTGCCCTGGATGCGGGTTCCCGGTGCGGGGCCGCTCGCGGTGCGGACCGCACGGGCGACACCGGCTCCCGACAGTTCGGCGGCCACGTTCACGGCGGACTGCTCGTCCGCGCACAGGAACGCACACGTCGGACCCGACCCCGACACGATCCCCTTGAGGGCTCCCGCATCCACCCCGGCCCGGAGGGTGCGGCGCAGCGTCGGCTGCAGGCTGAGGGCGGCGGGCTGGAGGTCGTTGTGCAGCAACGGCGCCACCGCGCGGGGGCTGCCCGACGCGAGCGCCTGCATGAGATCGTCGGGGCGACGCAGGAAGTCGCTGTCGTCATCGGTCTCGTCGGAACGACTCTCCCGCAGCCGGTCCAGTTCCCGGTACACCGCCGGCGTCGACAGGCCTTCTCGCGCAAGGGCGAGCACCCAGTGGAACTCGCCTCGGGAGAGCACCTGCATCAGCTGCTCACCGCGTCCGGTGCCCAGCGCGGTGTTGCCGTGGAGCGCGAACGGGACGTCGCTCCCGAGGTCGGCGGCGATCTCGGCGAGTTCGTCACGCGAGATGTCGAGCTTCCACAGATGCGCGAGCGCCACGAGCGCTCCGGCGGCGTCGGCGCTGCCGCCGGCCATGCCGCCGGCGACCGGGATCGTCTTCTCGATCTCGATGGCGACGTGTGCCGAACGGTCCGCCCACTCGGCCAGCGATTGCGCCGCGCGGGCCGCGAGATTGGAGGCATCGGCGGGCACCGAACCGGCACCCTCACCTCGGACGGCGACGGTCAGCTCGTGGGCGCGCGCGACCCGGACGTCATCGTGCAGCGAGAGCGCCTGGAAGACGGTGACCAGATCGTGGTACCCGTCAGCCCGGCGCGGGCCCACACCCAGGTGGAGGTTCACCTTCGACGGGGCACGCGCGGTGACGGAATCGGTTACCACCGACAGCGACGTTCGCGACACAGTGATTCAGACTAGTCGGCCGCTTCGCATATGCGCTCAGGGCCGCCACCCGCGGCGCGACAGTTCGCCCACGTGGTCGACGACGAGTACCGCCCCCGCGTCGCGTAACTCGGCTTCGGCGAAACCACCGGACCGGACCGCGACGCACTCGGCGGGAAGCCGATGCGCGGACGCGACGTCCCACACCGTGTCTCCGACGACGACCGCCCGGCCACCCCCCGCCTGCGTCAGGGCGACCTCCAGGATGTCGGGTGCCGGCTTCGAATCGTCCGCGTCGTCCGACGAGGTGACCGCGGCCAGGTCGTCGTGACCGAAACCCAGCACTTTCAGTGCGGCGTCGGTGAATTCGGCCTTGCCCGACGATGCGAGCGCCACCCGGTATCCCCCATCGAGCAGACCTCGGACGAAGTCGACGGCCCCGGGCAACGGCCGCAGGTCGGGCACCAGTTCGCGGTAGTGACCCTCCCAGTCGTCGCGGAGGGTATCGCCCAGCGACGCCTCGACCTCGTCGCCGCAGATCTCGCCGACGAGCCGGTCGCCGCCCATTCCGATGGCACGGTGGACCTTCCACCACTGCGGGGTGAGGTCGTGCGCGGTGAAGGCCCGCATCCAGGCGAGTGCGTGGAGATAGGTCGAGTCGATCAGGGTCCCGTCGACGTCGAGCAAAACGGTGTCGACTGAAGCTCCGGCGTCTGCGTCGGGCATCTGCACCTTCTTTCCTGGTCGGTTGACGCGTGGTGAGGCGGTCCGTTTACCCGAACGGCTCGCTGGCTACACCGAAGCGACCGATCCCGGCCCACGAAAGACGTGCAGAGGAGTTCTGATGACACCCCGATTCGGGTACACCTTGATGACCGAGCAGGCCGGCCCCAAGGATCTGGTCCGCTACGCCATCGGCGCCGAGGGGGCCGGCTTCGACTTCGAGGTGTGCAGCGACCACTACTTCCCGTGGCTGTCCGCCCAGGGCCACGCCCCCTACGCGTGGTCGGTCCTGGGTGCGGTGGCACACGCGACCGAGCGCGTCGAGCTGATGACCTACGTGACCTGCCCGACGATCCGCTATCACCCGGCCGTCATCGCGCAGAAGGCCGCGACCCTGCAGATCCTCGCCGACGGTCGCTTCACACTCGGACTGGGTTCGGGCGAGAACCTCAACGAGCACGTCGTCGGCATGGGCTGGCCTGCGGTCGCCGATCGCCAGGACATGCTCGCCGAGGCCATCGAGATCATCCGCACATTGCACACCGGCGAACTCGTCGACTTCCGTGGCGAGTTCTTCCAGGTCGACGCCGCGCGCGTCTGGGACCTCCCCGACCAGCCGGTGCCGATCGGCGTCGCCGTGGCCGGCGAATCCGGTATCGACACGTTCGGCCCGCTGGCCGATCATCTGATCGCCGTGGAACCCGACCCGGACCTGATCTCGGCGTGGAACGCCCAGGCCGCCACCTCGACGATCGACGGCAAGGGCACCCGCGCCATCGGTCAGATCCCGATCAGCTGGGGCCCCGACCGCGATGCCGCCGTCGAACGTGCCCACGACCAGTTCCGCTGGTTCGCCGGCGGCTGGGATGTCAACGCCGATCTCCGGACCACCGCGGGCTTCGCCGCCGCGACCCAGTACGTCACCCCGGACGATGTCGCGGGCAACATCCCGTGCGGACCCGACCTCGACCAGATCGTCGAGGCCGTGAAACCGTTCTGGGAAGCCGGATTCACCGACATCGCGCTCGTGCAGATCGGCGGTGAGACGCAGGACGAGTTCCTGCGCGACGCCGCACCGGAGCTCCTGGATAAGCTGCGCGCGGCGTCGAGCTGAGAACTGCTCATTCGTGTAACGGAATCCGGTCGACGCCGCCAGACAGGCTGAGGCCACGTACTTCTCGGCTCGGCTAGGTCAACTCACCAGGCCTTCGAGGCTCGTCGCTTGCGCTCCTCGCACCTCAGGCGGCAGAGGCAGTCCCGTCGCTTGCGCTCCTCGCACCTCAGGCGGCAGAGGCGGTCCCGTCGCTTGCGCTCCTCGCACCTCAGGCGGCAGAGGCCGTCCCGTCGCTTGCGCTCCTCGCACCTCAGGCGGCAGAGGCGGAGGGGTGCGTCTCGCTCTTCCGGATCGGAGCGATGCGTCAGACGGTGCGGGCCAGCCGCACGAAGTCGTCGACGTCGAGTTTCTCGCCACGGATACCCGGGTCGATGCCGGCAGCGCGCAAGCGTCGTTCGGCCTCCGCCGGGGAGCCCGCCCAGCCGGCCAGTGCCGACCGCATCGTCTTGCGGCGCTGGGCGAATGCTGCGTCGATCGCGGCGAACACCGCCTGCCGGAACTCCGGGTCGGTGGGGTGGTCGTCGGTGCGCTCGATGCGCACGAGACCGGACTCGACCTTGGGTTCGGGCCAGAACACGTTGCGCCCCACCGCACCTGCTCGACTCACTCGGCCGTGGTACCGGGCCTTCACACTCGGCACACCGTAGGTGCGGCTACCGGGCGGGGCGGCGAGCCGGTCGGCCACCTCTGCCTGGACCATCACCAAGGCGGTCGTGATCTCGGGGAACAGCCCGAGCAGATGCAGCAGTACCGGAACCGACACGTTGTACGGGAGATTGGCGACGAGCGCGGTCGGCACGACGGGCAGGTCGTCACGGGTGATCTGCAGCGCGTCGGCGAGCACGACGTCGAAGTCGCCGCTCCGCGCCGGCGCGTACTCGGCGACTGTCTGCGGAATCCGTTGCGCAAGAACCGGATCGATCTCGACTGCGACGACCCGGCCGGCGGTCCCGAGCAGCGCGAGGGTCAGCGACCCCAGGCCGGGGCCGACCTCCAGGACCACATCGTCGGCGCCGACCCCGGAAGCCGCGACGATGCGTCGGACGGTGTTGGCGTCGTGGACGAAGTTCTGCCCGAGAGTCTTGGTCGGCCGGACACCGACTTCGGCGGCGAGTTCGCGGATCTGCGCGGGTCCGAGGAGCCGCGGTGCGTCGCCTGGCGGGTCGTCGATCAGCGCAGGCCCAACTTGGACGAGCACGACGGCCATGCGCCCCAACCCTGGACGGCCTGGGTCTTCGAGGCGACCGCGATCTGCTCTTCGCGGGTGGCGAGGTCCGCGCGCGGCGCGAACTCGAGTCCGCCCCATCGTTCCCACGTGTTCTGGTCGAACTGGACACCGCCGTAGAAACCGTTGCCGGTGTTGATGGCCCAGTTGCCGGTGGCCTCACACTGGGCCAGGGCGTCCCACACCGAGCCCGGCGGCACGAACGGCGCGCCCGGCTTGGTGCCGATGCGGACGGTGGCGGCGACGGGCTCGGTGAGCACGTCACTCGTCAGCTTGTCGCGCTTGACCACCTTGCCGTTCACGGTGGTGACCTTATACGTCACGCGCGCCTCACCGGGAGTGCCCTTCTTCTCGACGACCTTGCGGTCACGGACGAGTGTCGGGTCTTCCTTCTTGATCTCCGGCGGGGCGACCGGCTCGTTGACGGTGACGTCCTCGGTCTTGATGCGCGTGACGATGACCTTCAGGTCGGGGGTGACCTCGGTGTCGGCGGCGGGGACGACCTTGTCCTCGGGCCCGAGGGGCGTTCCGAGGGCCTCGAGCAGTTCGCCGACGGTGTGGGCCGCGACCGTCGGCCGCTTCTTGGCCGGGCCGTCGACGAGGTTCACCGGCTTGGGGAGCGCGACATCGATCTCGCCGCCGTCGACCGGCAGCTTGTCGGTGGCGAAGTCCGCCTGCTCGGCGGCATGCGTCAGTCCGCGTTCGGAGAGGAGCTGGTCCACGGTCGAGGCGTTGGTGATGACCGTCTCGCGCTTGCCCTCGACGTCGAGGGTCAGCTTCTTCAGACGGTTCACCGTGATGGTCTGCCCCTCGCCGAAACCGGAGTCGAGCGACGGGCTCACCTTGTCACCCCCGGCCGGTGCGAGGCCCTCGGATTCGAGCAGGCTCTCCACGGACATCGCCATCGTGGACACCTGACGGGTCTTGCCGTCGACATCGATGGTCACGGTCTTGTGCATCGCGACACCCATGACACCACCGGCGGCGACGGTCGCGCAGACGGCTCCGACGGCCAGGCGGGCACGCAGGGAATCGGACCCGTTGATCTTCGAGAAGACCGACTTGGGTGACACTGAAGGAGGTAGAGAAGGCAAGGCACAACAATCTGGTCGGCAACAGGGCGCCGCCGCGACCAGAAGACCCATCCGCACTCCGGGATGCATACGCACCTCGTCGTGAACCGCTGGTAGCCGGATGTAATCGCTCTGGCCGAGCGGGATCACAGTACGATAACGAACCGGCCAGATTATGGCAAAGAGATGTTGTAGGCGCGCCGCGCATTGGCGCCTAACAATCGCGCCATCTGCTCCTCGGACACCCCCCTGACCTCGGCGATCGCCCGTGCGGTGTACGGCAGGCAGTACGACTGATTCGGCTGGCCACGGTACGGATGCGGGGTCAGGAAAGGGGCGTCGGTCTCCACCAGGATCTGTTCGTCGGGCACCAGCTCCGCCGCCACCCGCAACTCCTCGGCATTGGCGAAGCTCACAGTTCCGGCAAAACTGAGGAAGTACCCACGGTCGACACACTCGCGGGCAACATTCCGGTCACCGGAGAAGCAATGCATGATCACGGTCTCCGGGGCGTCCTCGGCGGCCAGGATGTCGAGCAGATCCCGGTCGGCCTCGCGGTTGTGGATCATCAGCGGCTTACCGACTCGCCTGGCGAGATCGATGTGCCAGCGGAACGTCTCGTGCTGAACCGCCGGCGACGCGCAGTCGCCGGACTTGCCGGGCCAGTAGTAGTCGAGGCCCGTCTCACCCACCGCAACGACCCGCGGATGACGGATCATCCGCTCGAGTTCGGCGGCGGTGTCGTCGTCGAGATCACCCGCATGCATCGGATGCAGCGCGACAGCCGCGTAGACCCGGTCGTCCCATTCCGCCGCCGCGACCGCCCAGCGGGCATCGACCATGTCGTCGGCGACCGTCACCACCTGATCGACCCCGACCGCCTGCGCACGGTCGAGGATGGCGTGTACCGACTCGGCGTCCCGTCCACCGCAGGCCGCCAGGTGGGTGTGGGCGTCCACGAGACCCGGCAGCGGAGCCGGATCGGGCGGCGGCTCGCGCCGACGACGCTTCCTGGCCGCCTTGTTGCTCAGGGTCTCCGACCCGGCGTTCCCGAGGGTCTCCGACCCGGCAGCGTCGCTCATGGCAAACACCCTGACACAGACCGGCGACACCTCGCGCCGGGCTACAGCGCGACTGTGCCCTCGATCACGGTCGCGGTGTCGCCACCCACCCAGATGTCGTCACCGTCGTCGTGGATGTGGACGCGGCCGGCCCGTCCGATGGCCGCACCCTGCGCGGCGACATAACGCTCCGGCGCCTGTCCGGTCGCCCGGAGCCAGGTCGCGATCCCCGCGTTGAGGCTGCCGGTCACCGGATCCTCGGGTACACCGATACCCGGGACGAACGCCCGGACCTCGGCGAAGACATCTCCCGATCCGTAGAGCCCGAGCAAGCCGACCTTGTGGTCGCCGAGCGCGGGCATGTCGGGACGGACATCGAGCACCCGCTCCCCCGATCCCACCTGGATCACCATCCACTCCGGACCGTTGTCGACCCACTCCGCGGCGCGAACCTCATCCCGGGCGACGCCGAGAGCAGCGATGACCTCGTCGACGACGCCGGGGTCCACCGGGCCCGACCGGCGCAACGGCGGCGCCGCGAAGGAGAGTCGCGGACCCGACCGCCGGATCCGGACCAGCCCGACGCCGCATTCCTGCACGACGTCGTCCCCCTTCGGTCGCCCGCCCGAGGTCAGCCACGCGTGCGCCGATCCCAGAGTCGGGTGGCCGGCGAACGGCAACTCCCCGTCGGGGGTGAAGATCCGCAGCTTGTAGTCGGCCGCCGGGTCGGTGGGCGGCAGCACGAACGTGGTCTCCGACAGGTTGGTCCAGCGGGCGAAGGCGGCCATCCGATCCTCTGCGATGGGAGCGCCGGGACCACCCCCGTCGACGACGACCGCCACGGGGTTGCCCTCGGTACCGGTGGACGAGAACACATCGACCTGAGCGAAACGGCGAGTCATCGCGCCATCGTCTCATCGGGGCGCGGACGTCGGCCACCGCTCTGTCACGGGCAACCCGACCCCCACAGCTCGGGTCGACTTCTCCGCGACCAGGAGAGACGCATTAAAGAATCCGTCTCGTTTGATTTCATATATAAAACCGGATAGCTTCCTATGCGACGCGGGTCACAGTCGGCGATCGAGCGTCGGGATGTCACCGCGATGACAGGGGGACCAATGGCGTTCGAGCTGCCCGCCTCCCGGGGGCCGCTGCGCGACCTGGCCAACGAGGCCGGTCATACACTCGGGTTCGCGCTGCAGGCCATCGGAGCACTGGTGGTTGCGACGTTCCGCCGACGCCTGTCCATCGCCGAGACCCTGAACCAGACCGTCTTCATCGGCCGCGTCAGCACCGGACCGTCACTCCTGCTGATGATCCCGGTGGGCGTGTTCATCGCCGTCTCGGTCGGCGAACTCGCCGGACGCATCGGCGCCGGCGGCTACTCGGGCGCGGTCGTCGCGTTCATCATCGTCGGCCAGGCCTCTGCCCTCGTATCGGCACTGATGATGGCCGGTGTCGCCGGCTCGGCCATCTGCACCGATCTCGGATCGCGCAAGATCCGTGAAGAGGTCGACGCCATGGAGGTCATGGGGCTCAACGTGATCGAGCGCCTCGTCGCACCGCGGCTCCTCGCCGCGATCATCGTCTCGCTGGTGCTGTGCTCACTCATCACGGTCACCGGCGTCGGAGCCTGCTACCTCTACCACATCTACGTCCAGCACCTGCCCGCCGGCGCGTTCATGGCGACCTTCAGCCAGTACGGCCGGTTCTCGGACTTCGTGATGGCACTCGTGAAGGCGGCCATGTTCGCGTTGCTGTCCACGATTGTGGCCTGCTTCAAGGGATTACACGCACGCGGTGGCCCACGAGGAGTGGCCGACGCGGTGAACGAGGCGGTGGTGATCGCGTTCGCGCTCGTGTTCGTCTTCAACACGATCCTGTCCCAGCTCTACACCGTGATGGTGCCGGCCGTGGGGGCGTACTGATGGTGGTCTCCGCAGACGTGACAGTGCGTACCGAACGCCGGCTCGGGCGTCGAATCGACCAGACGGTCTCCGGCATCGTCCGGGCCGGTGAGTTCGTCACCTTCATCGTGCGTGCGATCGCCGCGATCCCGTTCACCCTCGTGCACTACCGCAAGCACGTGCTCAACCAGATCGCCGAGGTGACCTTCGGGTCGAAATCCCTTCTCTCCGGCGGAGGAACGCTCGGCATCGTGCTGGCCATGTCACTGGCGGCGGCGATGATGCTCGGCGTCGAGACCTACCGCGGGCTGCAGCTGGTCGGCATGACCTCGCTGTCGGGCATGCTCTCGGCGATCGCCAACACCCGCGAACTCGCGCCCGTCGTCGTCGGAATCGCGTTGGCCGCCAAGGTCGGAACCGGGTTCACCGCCCAGGTCGGCGCGATGCGCATCTCCGACGAGATCGCCGCGCTCGACTCGATGGCGATCCGGTCGATCCCCTTCCTCGCCACGACCCGCATGATCGCGGCGATGGTGTGCATCCTGCCGATCTACATGATCGGCCTGCTCGCGAGCTACATCGCGACGCGTCTCGTCGTGGTCTGGTTCAACGGCGAATCCTCGGGCACCTTCGACTACTTCTTCCATCTCGCACTCACGCCGACCGACCTGCTCTACTCCGCGATCAAGGCGATCGTCTTCGCCGGTATCGTCGCGCTGGTCCACTGCTCCTACGGGTACTTCGCCTCCGGCGGACCCGAAGGCGTCGGCCAGGCGGCCGGACGCGCACTCCGCACGTCGATCCTGGCCATCGGGATCTTCGACGTGATCTTCACTTTCGGGTTGTGGGGCCTGGTCCCCGAGATCCCGGGAATGGGGATCTGACGTGTCGACCATGTTGCCGGGCAACCCGGTCTCCCGATTCGGTTACATCCTCCGCGCCCTGATCGCGGGCGCCCTCATCACCGCCTTCGCGGTGTGGATGGTGGCCCGCAGCGCCGGCACCGTCACCAGCGATCCCGAGGTGTTCGCCGAGGTGCCGGTCGAGGCCGGCCTCATCACCACCGGCGCGCCGGTCCGCTATCACGGAGTCACGGTCGGCGAGATCAGCGGCATCGACCCGGGCACCGTCTCGTCACAGGTGAGGATCTCCATCGACGGCGCCGCCATCGACGCGATCCCGTCCACCGTCACCATGCGCGTCCTGCCGCGAACCTTCTTCGGCGACATCTACGTTCAGCTGACCGAACCGGAGCCCGCGGCGGGCGCCGCACCGCTGTCCGACGGTGACGAGATCCGGATCGACACGTCGGCCGAGGCCACGAACCTCTACAGCATCTACACCAAACTCGCCGACGTCCTCGCCGAGGTCCAGCCCGAGAAGATGAACATCGCGCTCTCCGCGGTGGCCACCGCGATCGGCGACCGTGGCGGCGACCTCGGCGTCATGATCGACGACTGGTGGCAGGCGTCGCGCACACTCGAGACGACCGTCAACCAGTTCATCGACGCCACACCGAAATTCCGCGCCGTGATGGAGAGTCTCAAACGCTCCACCCCGGCGATCACCGAGACGCTCGCCAACACGACCAGCATCTCCCGCGGCATCCTCGAGAACCAGGACGATCTCGCGTCGTTCTTCACCGCCGCCTCCGGTTTCGCCGGCGCGGTCGACCCGTTCCTCGCCGCCCAGCGCAAGAACATCATCACCGTGCTCGACTCCACCGGCACCATCCTCTCGACCGTCGCGGAGAACCCGTCGGGTGTCAGCAAGACGCTCGCCGAGGCCAAGAAATTCGGTGCCGCCGGCGCGATGCTGTTCTCGAGCGGCCGTTTCGACATCACCGCGGTTCCCACGTTCTCGCAGCCGATGCCGTACACGGCCGCCGACTGCCCGACCTACGGATCGCTTCGCGGCTCGCAGTGCTTCGGCAAGGGAACCGGCATGGGCACCGGACCGGTCCGACCACCGGGCGCGCCCAACCCGAAGGTGCTCTCCCCTCGTGAACCCACCTACACCCCTTCCGGTTTCGTCGGTCCCCCCGTCATCGACGGGACGCGTGAGGCCCCGACGCTGAGCCGCCTGGAGTCCGAACTCGGTGCGACCCCGGCGAAGGGCACGGGACCCAAGAGCACGGGCCCCAACCCCGCCACCACGCTGATGCTCGGCCCGATGGTTCGCGGCCACGAGGTGAAGGTGTCATGACCACTCTCTCGCTGAAGACGATCCTGAAAGCCGGGTCGTTCGTCCTCATCGGCATCATCGCCGCGGTGCTCGTCAGCAACACGCTGCGTGTCCCGGTGCACGGGTCCACGACGACCTTTCACATCCAGTTCACCGACGCCGAGGGTCTGGTCGAGGGCAACCCGGTGACCATGTCCGGTGTGCGGGTGGGCCGCGTCGAGTCGGTCGCCTTCGCACCGCAGGACGACGGTTCGGCCCTGGCCGACGTCGCCGTCTCGATCTCCGACGACCATCAGCTACCGCTGCAGGTTCACGCGGCGATCCGCTACGGGGACATGCTCGGTGCCCGCTACATCGCGCTGACCGACAGCGGTGCGGACGGCACCGCGCGCGACGGCACGAGGATCCCCGTCGAGGGGACGTCACCGCCGGTGAACCTCACCGCCCTGATGAACGGTTTCGAGCCACTGTTCTCCGCGCTCGACGCCAACCAGGTCAACGATCTCGCACGTGGCTTCGTCGACACCTTCGAGGGGCGTTCGGGTTCGGTGCAGACTCTGCTCGGCCAGATCGCGTCGATGGGCAACAACCTCTCGGCGAACAGCGCGGTCTTCGCCCGGCTGGTGAGCAACCTCAACGTGCTGATGGGCACCGTCGACCGGCACAACCCGCAGCTGAACGAACTCTTCCGCGGATTGTCCGACCTCACCTCGGCGGTGGTCGGCGACAACGGCCAACTCGCCGCACTCCTCGACAGCGGGGACCGCGCCGTGTCGGCGCTCGCCGACATGATGACCGTCGCGGGCGACGACTTCCGGAAGTCGATGGTCGGACTCGAACAGGTCACGGCCAGTTGGGTTCCGAACACGCCGGCCTTCACCCGATTCCTGGACCGGCTTCCGGTGATGGCCGAGGAGATCAACAAGAGCGGACGATACGGGGGATTCATGATGCTCTACCTCTGCAACTTCACCTTGGGCGCCGTCGGCCTCGACGCCAACATCTTCGGTCCGCTCCACTCCCCGGTCTGCATGTGAGACAAGCCATGTCAGCTCCCAGCAAGGTAGGAACCTAAGTCCGTGTTTCTGGTCAGGCTCATCGACGTCTTCGTCGGCATCTTGGAGTTCGTCTTCAAGTCCGACAAGCGCGCACAGGGTGCGTCACCCGCGGTCCTCGGCACGGCGGGCATCATCACCCTGGTCGCGCTGATGCTGATCGCGATCGGCATCCCCCAGCTGAGTTACTTCACCCGCACCAGCCCGTACACCGCAGAACTCGCCAACGCGTCGGGGCTGACGACGGCCGATCCGGTGCTGGTGGCGGGTGTCCCGGCCGGCCGGATCGAGTCGGTCGATCTCGCCGGAGACCGCGTTCGCGTCGGTTTCCGGCTCGACGACGGTCAGCCGCTGGGCAACCAGACGCGCGCATCGGTCCGGCTCCGGACCGTCCTGGGCAAGCGTTACCTCGAGATCGTCCCGGGCGGATCGGGAAAGGTCGGTCCCGACAACACGATCCCGCTCGACCGCACCACGGTGCCCTACAGCCTCAACGACATCTCCGGCGCCGCGGTCACCGCCTCGCGTGACATCGACGAGGAGGCCGTGCGCGCGATGTTCGTGACCATGAAGGAGATCATGCCCCGCACCTCGACCCTGGACGCCTCGATGAAGGGGGCGACGGGCGCGATGGCCGCCATCACGGGAACGGGCACGCAGCTCGACCAGCTGCTCGCCATCTCCAAGCGGGTCGCCGAAGTGACCGTGCAGCAGAGTGATTCGATCTCGAGCGCGATGTCCAGCACGCAGGCGATCGTGCAGACCCTCGTCGTCCGGCGCGTCCTGCTGACCCGTCTGACCGACAACCTCCGCGCCGTGCTCGACCAGATGGCCACGACCTTCCCGAAGGTCCCGATGGGTCAGCTGGTCACCAACATCGAGTCGGTGACCAAGACACTGCGGGACAACGTGTCGTCGATCGACCGGATCCTGACGCAGTTGCCGCCGGCCATGCGCACGATCACCGATGCGACCGGCAACGGCAACTGGACCGACGTGGTGTCGCCGAGCGCGGTCATCCCCGACTCGTTGCTCTGTGTGCTCGGCGTGATGCAGGGGTGCCGCTGATGACTTTCCGCCAGGTACGTGAGGTCCGCCCGCGCAAGCGATACGGCGGCAAGATCTTCACCGCGCTGCTCCTCGTGGTCGCGATCATCGTGGGCACGTGGTACGTCTTCGGCCGCGATCCGCAGATCCGCACCGTCCACGCCGATTTCGCGTTCGTCAACGGCCTGTACGAGGGGTCCAAGGTCACCGTCCTGGGTGTTCCGGTCGGACGTATCGAGAACGTCGAGCCCGCCGGGGACCACGTCAAGGTCACCGTGACCATGCCGGGCGACGTCGATCTCCCGGCCGACGTCTCGGCCTACGTGCTCAACCCGTCGGTGATCAGCGACCGTCACCTCGAACTCGGACCGGCCTACACCGGTGGGCCGCAGCTGCCCGACGGCGCGACCATCCCACTCGAGCGCACCCACTCCCCGATCAGCTTCGACCAGCTCCTCGACAGCATCAGCGTGCTGACGAAGATCATGGGGCCCGCCGACGCCGCGCCCGGCGCCCCGAAAGACCCGAACGACATGGGTGCGCTCCTGGCCGCCACCGCCAAGTCGTGGGACGGCCGCGGCACCGGTTTCGGGACGACGATGTCCGGGCTCGCGTCGGCGTCGGGGATCTTCGGCGCCCGCACCGAGGACCTGCAGGATCTCATCGACAGTCTCAACACGCTGATGCAGACCTTCCACGCCAAGCAGGTCTCGCTCGACGGCCTCATCGAGTCGATGGGTCTGCTGAGCAGCCAGTGGGCGTCGTCCAACCAGGACATCGCCGGGCCCGTCAACGATCTCAAGGTCGTCTTCGACCAGATCAACGACTTCGTCCTCGCCCACGGCAACGACGTCGGCGTCGTCGCGGAGAACCTGAAGGTCCTCGGCGACACCCTGGTCGACAACAAGGCCGGACTCGCCGAGTTCATGGACCTCGCACCGCTGATGATGCAGAACCTGTCGAGCACGATCGGCCCCGACCGTCGTGGCCGCATCCGCCTGAACGTCTCGACCACGCTGACCCAGTTCAAGACGCTCAAGCCGCTGTGCGACCAGTTCCCGATGCCGTTGTGCACCGGCGCCGGACTCACCAACCCGATCTCGTTCCCGATCAGCGCGTCCGACCCGCTGGGCATCGTCTCGGCGATCACCGGCGGCAAGCTCCCCCCGAAGGGAGGGAACTGATGACTGTGCGTGCCAGAAAGATCCGGATCACCACCGCGGCGATCGCGGTGACCGTCGGCCTGTCGGGCTGCTCGGTCGGACTGCAGGACCTGCCGCTCGGTGCCGGCGGCCGCAACTCCTTCGACGTGACCGCCGAACTCATCACCGCCGACGGCCTGGTGTCGGGCGCCGACGTCCGGCACGGCCAGCAGATCGTCGGACGGGTCACCGACATGCGCCTGGAGGAACGGCATGCGGAGATCACCATGACGATCGCCGACGGCACCGACCTCCCGGCGAACACGACGCTCAACGTCGAACTGCCGTCGGCGCTCGGAACGCCGTTCGTCCGCCTGTCCGAGCCCGCGGACCCGCAGGGCCGGCTCACCGAGGGGTCGCATCTCAGCCTGTCCGACACCGGTGTCGGACCGCAGATCGAGAGCACACTCGCCGCGCTCGGCAACATCCTCGGCGGCAGTGGCGTCAGCCAGCTCCAGTCGGTGATGTCGAGCCTCAACACCGCCTTCGAGAACCGCTCCGACAAGGTCGGCGACCTGATCGACACGCTGAACCGACTGCTCGCCCGGTCGTCGAGGTACACCGACGACTTCAACGCGGCGATGGCGGCGGCCGCGGATGTCAGCGAGCTCCTCGTCGCGCAGCAGCAGACCGTCGACGACTTCCTCGGTCAGGTCCCGCAGGCGGTGACCGTGCTCGCCGCACAGCGGGATCAGATCGCGAAGCTGATGTCGCAGACCACGCGACTGGCGACCAACGTCGCGGCGATCACGCGCGGCCGTCAGGAGACGCTCGACCACCTCGTCGGCGACGCCGAACAGATGGTGAAGTCCTTGTCCGCGTTCAACACCGAGGTCGGCTCGACCCTGGACAACATGAACGCGTTCATGACGAACTTCGACCGCGCGATTCCGGGCGACTACCTGGTCTTCGACGGTTCGCTCGACATCCCGGGCGGCATCGACAAGATCCTCACCGGCGGTGTTCTGCTCGCCGGTCAGCCCCTCCCGACACCGGACGACCTCCGCAACGTGCTGTCCGGCGGTCTCGCGAACAAGAGGCCGGAGAAGAAGGCCGCGAAGAAGGCGGCGCCGGCGACGAAGACCCCACCCAAGACGACCCCTCAGACACCCAGCCCACGCCCAGGAGCCCCGCGATGACCACCAAGGCGAAGACCCGGCGCCTTCGGATGCCCCGCGTTCGGATGCCACAGGCGCGCACTGGGATGCTGCAGTTCCTGATCTTCCTCGCCCTCTCGGCGATCGTGATCCCCTACGGCATCAACTTCATCGCCGGGCCAGAGGGATTCGGCGACAAGATCGTCCTGACGGCCAGGATGGACGACGCGTTCGGGCTCAGCTCGGGCACGGGCGTCACGCTCCGCGGCGTCGACATCGGCACCGTGCGTTCCGTCGAACTCGATCCGGCCGGTGGCGCCGCGGACATCGAACTGGTCGTGCGCGGGGACACCCGCATCCCCGCCGACTCTTTCATGCAGGTCACGATGGCCTCGATGGCCGGCATCCAGAGCGTCGACATCATCCCGCCCGACAACAATCCCCCGTATCTCGAGTCCGGTGACACGATCGCCGCGCCGGCCGACAAACAGCCCAAGCAGATGGACGCCATCATCGGCGACGCCGCGTCGGTGCTCCGCAGCATCGGCAGCGGCAACCTCACCACGCTGGGCAACGAGTTCTACGCGGCCTTCGACCACGACGAGAAGGCCCTGGCCGGGATCGTGTCGAACGGAACCGCGCTCGCCGGGCTGGTCAACCGCAATGCACCGATCCTGCAGGGACTCTTCGACGAATGGCTACAGGTGCTGTCCGCGATGAACGACACCACCACGGCCTTCGAGGCCGGCATGCGCAGCGCCGCGACATTCACCGACCAGCTCGACGCCAACCAGCCGGTGTTCGTCTACCTGCTCGACAAGTCACCCGAATCGCTGACCCGCACACAGGCGCTGTTCGACAAGTACCGCGGCACCTTCGGCGGTGTGATGGCGAATCTCGCGGTGGTGGAACCGATCATCTCCGACCGCGACCAGTCACTCGCCGTCGGCCTGGAGACGATCCCCCAGGGTCTGCTGGACCTGCGTTCGATCGTGAAGAACGGGCGCGCCGACTTCGCGCTCATCGGCACCCAGGGACCCGTCTGTATGTTCTACGACCAGCCCCGCTACCCGGTCGGCGATCTCAACACCCCGGCACCGAATCTCGCGCGCTTCTGCCCGGCGGGCAACGGCTACGGACAACGCGGCGCGGTGAACGCCCCACGGCCGAACGACCTGGGCACGAGCACCTGGACATCCCCCGGCGGTGTCTCCGGACCACCGGCCGTCGCCGATCCACTACTCATCCCGAACGGCGTGGAGCTGCTGCAGTGGTGGCACGAACTTCTGGAAAGGGCACGAAATGGCAACTGACACAACGACTCGAACCGCAGCGGCGGGAACCGCCGCCGCGGATGCCGACGGGACCGCGGACGTCTCCTCGACCGGAACCGCATCCGCTGCGCGCACTGCTCCCCTGACCCGGAAGCCGGCCGGCCGGGGCACGATCGTCACCGGTGTACTCGCGTCGCTGCTGCTGGGTGCGACCGCCCTCGCCGGGTTCTTCGGTTACCAGTACGCGACAACCGATTCCTCGGCCACCTCGCCCGAGGCGAGCGCCGAGGCGATCGACACCGCCAAGGACTACGCGATCAAACTGTCCAGCTTCGACTACCGCGATCTGAACAAGAATCGGGACGCGATCACCGCGATGTCGACCGACGACTTCGCCGCCAAGTACAGCGAGATGGTCACCGCCCTCAGTCAGATCGTCACCGACGGCAAGGGTGAGTCCACCGCCGAGGTGTCGCACGCGGCCGTCGAGAAGATCGACGGCTCCTCCGCGACGGTGATCCTGTTCGCCGACCAGAAGGCACGCAACGTCGTCTCCCCGGACGGCAAGACCCAGCCGTACCGGATGGTGGTGACGCTCGATCGTTCCGGCGATCGCTGGCTGGTCGACAACGTCGAGACGAAGTGAACCCACACCGATCCGAGGAGTGACCACCATGGCCGCGAGCTACCTACCGTCGATCGAGGACACCGAGCCGGAACTGACGACCCGGCGCACCCGCATCCACATCACCACCCGCAAGCGGCGCGCGACCAGCCTGCGCAAACCAGCGCGCATCCAGGAGGCCATCGACTTCTGGTCGTTCGCCGGCGGTGCCGCGAACGTCGTCATGCAACTGGGCTGGCCCGAGGTCGCCTACGGCGTCATGGAGAGCAAGGTCGAATCCGGCGCGCTGACCAAGCATCCGTGGAAGCGGGCCCGCACCACCGGCCAGTACCTCGCGGTCGCGATCCTCGGCACCGACGAGGAGAAGGCCGCGTTCCGGGAAACGGTCAACTCGGCTCATCGCCACGTGAAGTCCGACGCGAACAGCCCGGTCAAGTACAACGCGTTCAACCGGGAACTCCAGATGTGGGTGGCCGCATGCCTGTTCGTGGGTATCGAGGACATGCACCTACTGCTCCACGGCCAGATGACCGAAGACGAGGCAGAGGAGTTCTACCAGTCGTCCAAGACCCTCGGCACGACGCTGCAGGTACCCGATGACATGTGGCCGGCGACGCGCAAGGACTTCGACCGGTACTGGAACCTCGCGTGCCAGCGCATCGTCATCGACGACACCACCTGCGACTTCCTCAACGATCTCGTCGACCTCAAGATGATCAACCCGCTGATCCGACTGCCGTTCGTGAGTCTCCTGCGCTTTCTCACCATCGGGTCGCTGCCGCCGATCTACCGCGACCAGCTCGGCCTGGAATGGACCGAGGACGACCGTCGGCGCTTCCAGCACCTGTTCACCTTCGTCTCGGTGGTCAACAAGTTCCTGCCCAAGTCGATCCGGTTCGGTGGCAGTCGCATGCTGATGCGGGACCTGCGACGCCGGATGAAACACGACAAGGCGATCATCTGATCTCGCGACGTTCACGTCCGGACCTCGCGCGGGTCCTCGACGAGCCGGTGATCTATCTGATGTGGCCCCGCGCGGCGCTGATGCAGCTGGCCCACGCGGGGGTGGCCCCGACCGAGGTCGAGAGCGGCGTGTACGGGGTCCGCGGCGCGGGCCGCTGGTCGGGAACCGTGAACTACCTGCGGACCGCGGTCGCCGGCGACGAGGACAGCGTGCGTGATCTCGTCCGCGAGGTGAACAAGGACCTCGACTTCGTCGAAGGGGACTACCCGGCGACCCTGCCGCGGTCGACGTCGGACGATCCGGAACACGTCACCGCAGGCGACGTCGCCGCGCAGGTGTTCGCAACCTATTCGATGCCCTGGCGGTACGTCCGACACCTCCCCCGCATCCGCCTGCTGACGTGGGGAATGGCCGGTGAACGGTTAAGGTCGATCTACGGAGTCGAATGGTCCGCCGGCCACGAGCATCGTTTCCGCCGGACGGTGCCCACGGTCCGCCTGCGGCAGGGTCTCTGCCCCGGACCGATCCGACGCCGACACGGCAGACGACAGCGCATACGCCGCGCCACCCGACTCAGGCGGACCGCGGTGACGGACCCCCACACCAACGGACGGAACGACCGATGACCCCCGGACCTCTCCACAGGACCCAGCTGGCCGTCGAGGTGGCCGACTACCTGCGCACGCGCATCATGACCGGTGTCCTGCGGCCGGGCGAGTTCGTCCGGCTCGACGAGACGGCGTCGGCCCTCGGTTGCAGCGTGACGCCTGTGCGCGAGGCACTCGCGACACTCCGCGGCGAGGGACTCGTGAAACAGGCCCTGCACCGGGGATTCATCGTGGAGACGCTGACCCGCGGTGACATCGTCGACATCTTCTGGATGCAGGCCGAACTCTCCGCACGTCTGGCCAGTCATGCCGCCGAGAACCCCGACCTGGCCGAACAGCTGGATGAGCTGGGCGCGATCGTCGACGATCTCGAGACCGCGGTCGAGTCGGGACGCGCCGACCGCGTGCTCTCCGCGGAGTTCGCCTTCCACCGCAAGGTGCACCTCATGGCCGAGAGCAAGAAGCTGGCCTGGTTCCAGTACTCGGCCAGCAAGTACAACCCGCTGCAGCTGTATTCGAACGACCCCGGGTGGGGCCGGGAGGCCGCGACCAGCCACCGGCGACTCATCGAGCTGTTGCGCAAGGGCGACACCGTGGGCATCAAGTCCGAGATCGTCGCGGCGTTCGACGACGCTCGTGACCGCCTGATCGACCAGCTGGAATCCATCGGTTTCTGGGACGACGAGCAGTCGCCCACCGAGGAAGCCCGCACGGCCAGCTCTGCGTGACGCGCGCTATCGCGCTTCGTCGCGCCTTCCCCGACTCGGACGGGTAGCGTTGCGCATCGTGTTGGGATTGCCAGAAGTGATCTCTGTCGCGCTCTTCGATCTCGACGGGGTCCTCACCGAGACCGCGGAGCTCCACCGCAAGGCATGGAAGAGAACCTTTGACGCCTTCCTCGCCGAACGCGCCGGCGGCGTCGATGCCCCCGGGTTCGTGGAGTTCACCGACCAGGACTACCTCGACTATGTCGACGGGCGTCCCCGTGAGGACGGCGTGCGGGCATTCCTCGCCTCGCGCGGGATCACCGATGTGGACCCGGCGACCGTGACCGCGATCGGCAGCCGCAAGAACGACATGTTCCTGGTCAGCCTCGCCGAGGAGGGTGGGCATGCCTATCCCGGCTCGGTGCGGTACCTCACCGCGGCACGTGAGGCGGGCCTCCGCATCGCAGTCGTCACGTCGTCGAAGAATGGAGGACCGGTGCTCGATGCAGCCGACCTGTCGGGATTCGTCGAGGTTCGCGTCGACGGTCTCGAGATCGCCGCGCGTGGACTCAACGGCAAACCGGCTCCCGACTCCTATCTCCTGGGAGCCGAGCTGATGGGCGTCGAGCCGGCCGCTGCCGCGGTTTTCGAGGACGCCATCTCGGGCGTACAGGCCGCTAGCGCAGGCGAGTTCGGCTACGTCGTCGGCATCGACCGCGTCGGCGGAGTCCAGGCCGAGGCGATGCGTGCCGCCGGCGCCGACATCGTCGTCAACGATCTCGACGAATTGCTGCCCGCATGAACCCGGATCAAGGACACGGGTTCGAGATCCACCCGTGGCAGCTGAAGTGGAGCGGCGGAGTCGATCTCGACATGCTCGGCCGCACCGAGACGTTGTTCGCGTTGTCCAACGGGCACATCGGCTTACGCGGAACCTTCGAGGAAGGTGAGCCGGTCGATCACCCGGGCACCTACCTCAACGGCTTCTACGAGTTGCGCGGCCTGCCCTACGCCGAGAGCGGCTACGGCTACCCGGAGTCCGGCCAGACGGTCGTGAACGTGACCGACGGCAAGATCATCCGTTTGCTCGTCGAGGACGAGCCGATGGATCTTCGGTACGGGCGTACCGAAGAGCACGAGCGGACGCTGGACTTCCGTACCGGCACGCTGCGCCGGCACACCCTGTGGACGTCGCCGACGGGCCGCACCGTGCGGATCAAGTCCGAGCGTTTCGTCTCGTTCACCAAGCGCACCATCGCAGCCATCCGCTATGAGGTGGAGCCCGTTGACGAGGACATGAAACTCGTTCTCCAGTCCGATCTGCTGGCCAACGAGCCGGTCCCGGCCCCGGGCAACGACCCGCGTCTCGCGGCCGCGCTCGACGCCCCGCTGGTGTCGGATCTCGCGACCTGCCGCAACTACTGGGGCATGCTGGTCCACCACACCAGGCAGTCGGGTCTGCACATCGCGGCCGGCATGGATCACGAGATCTACTTCCCGGACAAGGCCGACACCTTCATCCGCGCCGACGGCGACCTCGCCCGCCTGACCATCGCGGCGAATGTGCCGAAGGGCAAGAGCCTGACCCTCACCAAGTACATGGGGTACGGCTGGTCGGCCCGACGCTCGGTCCCGGCGTTGCGTGCGCAGGTCGACGCCGCGCTGGCGATGGCGATGGAGACCGGCTGGGACTCCCTCAAGGCCGACCAGGTCCGATACCTCGAGGACTTCTGGCGCGACGCGGACATCGAGCTCGACGGCGATCCCGAACTCCAGCAGGCGGTCCGGTTCGCGCTGTTCCACGTCCTGCAGGCCGGCGCCCGCGGACAGTCACGCGCGATCCCGGCCAAGGGACTCACCGGTCCCGGATACGACGGCCACACCTTCTGGGACACCGAGAGTTTCATCCTCCCGATGCTCACCTACACGGTGCCCGCGGCGGCCGGGGAGGAACTCCGCTGGCGCCATGCCACCATGGACAAGGCCAAGGCCCGCGCCGCGGAACTCGGGCAGCGCGGCGCCATGTTCCCGTGGCGGTCGATCAACGGCGACGAGTGCTCGGGCTACTGGCCCGCGGGCACGGCGGGCGTGCACGTGTCGGCCGACATCGCCAACGCCACCGCCCGGTACCTGCGCGCGACCGGCGACGAACGGTTCGAGACCGAGTGTGGCGTCGAACTTCTCGTCGAGACCGCCCGGCTGTTCGCCGGCCTCGGCCATCACGATGTCAACGGGAAGTTCCGCATCGACGGCGTGACCGGGCCCGACGAGTACACGGCCGTGGTCAACAACAACGTCTTCACCAACCTCGCGGCACAGCAGAACCTGCGCGACGCGGTGGCGGCGGTGCACCGTCGACCCGATCTCGCCGAGCAGTTCGGGGTGACCACAGCCGAAGCGGCGCACTGGGAGTCGTGCGCGGACGACATGTCGATCCCCTACGACGAGGCGCTGGGGGTGCACCAGCAGTGCGAGTCCTTCACGCTTCTCAGCGCGTGGGATTTCGAGTCCTCGGTCGGCCGCTACCCACTGTTGCTGAACTATCCGTACTACGACCTCTACCGCAAACAGGTCGTGAAGCAGGCCGATCTGGTGTACGCGACCTACCTGTTCGGCGACTCGTTCACCGCCGAACAGAAGCTCCGCAACTTCGACTACTACTACCCCATCACCGTGCGCGACTCGTCGCTGTCGGCATGCTGTGAGGCGGTCACCGCCGCCGAGGTCGGTTACCTCGACCTCGCCTACGACCTGCTCGCCGAGTCGGTGTTCACCGATCTGCACGACCTGCACAACAACGTCAACAGCGGCCTGCACATCGCTGCGCTCGCCGGGGCGTGGACGGACTGCGTGGCCGGTTTCGGCGGCATGCGCGACTTCGGCGGGCAGATCACCTTCGCGCCGCGACTGCCGAGGCGGTTGACCTACCTGTCGTTCCGCATGATCGTGCGGGAGTCGAAGATCGTGGTCGCGGTGGACAAGGAGAGCACCACCTACCGGTTGCTGTCGGGTCCGCCGATCGACCTGGCACACCACGGCGAGAAGTTCACGCTCACCTCGGCGCCGGTGACCATGAAGATCCCCGACTTCCACTACCGCGAGCCACCCAAGGCGCCTCCGGGCTGCGAGCCCTACCGACGCGAGATCTGATCGGGCCCGGCGCGTCCACCGCTTGACCTTCACACTGTGTCAAGGACTGCAATGCGGGGGTAGGAGGTGCCGACGATGACAACCGAGCACGCACTCAGCGACCCCACCCGTAGCGCCCTGTCCACCGCGCTGCACTCCCCCGAGGCCTCGACGCGGCTGCGGGCGGCGATGGCGGCGGGTACCGAACCCGACCCGCGCCTCGTCGACGACCTCGTCGCACGCTGCGGCACCGAACCGGATTTCTTCGTCCGGGACATGCTGACCTGGGCGCTGACCAGACTTCCGGCGGCGCTGACGGTACCGCGCCTGATCGGTGAGCTGGTCTCGGCGTCACCGCAGGCGCGTGCCCAGGCGCTGCACACGCTGTCGAAGATCGGCGATCGGACGGCGTGGCCGGCCATCACCGTCGAACTGCTGCACGACGCCGATCCCGACGTCGCACGGGCCGCGTGGCGCGCCGCGGTGGTCCTCGTCCCGGCGGACGAGGAGGTGGGACTCTCGGTCGAGTTGGCCGGTGAACTCGGTCGCCGCGGAATCGAGGTGCAGCGCAGCCTGAGTCGTGCGCTCGCCGCTCTGGGCGAGATATCGCTCGACGCACTCGCCTCGGCTCGTCGACATCGGGATCCACGGGTCCGCGCGCATGCCGCCGCCACCGCGCGGCTCCTCGACGATCCGGACAGCGACTTCGCGTATGAGCTCGAAATGGCCACACGGTTGGCGAACACCGGTGTACCGGTTCATGATTCGGGTCCGCCGTGCTGATCGGCGAGGTGGCGCGGCGTTCGGGTGTGAGCACCCGGATGCTGCGCCACTACGACACCCTCGGCCTCGTGCGGCCGACGGGCCGGACCACAGGTGGTTACCGCGAGTACTCCGACGCCGACATCGAACGCCTCCTCCATGTGGAGAGTCTCCGGTCGCTGGGATTGTCGTTGCGCGACGTCGGCCGTGCACTCGACGATCCCGGCTTCGCGCCGGATGCGCTCCTGGAGCGGATGATCCAGGACACGGAGGACCGGATGGCCGCCGACGCCCGGCTACTGGATCGGCTGCGGCAGATCGAGGCCGCCGACGCCGACGACTGGTCGGCGGTACTCGATGTGGTCGGTCTGCTGCGCGCGGTGCATTCCGAGTACGCCGCCCACCGCCAGCGGGCGGCGTTGCGGGCGGGCGACGCCGGACTGTCCGCCGAGGCCCTGACGGACGCGCTGCTGGCCGAATCCGATCCCAACACGGCCGGCGCCCTCCGCTGGGCACTCGCGCAGACATCGGGTGCGCTCGACCAGCTCGCCGCGCGGGTGGCCGACCACGATCCGACGATCCGGCGCCGCGCAATCACCGCCCTCGCCTCGATCGAGGACGCCCGGGCGACCGCCGTGCTGGAGGGGGCGCTGACGGACCCCGATCCCGAGGTCCGGCGCACGGTCGCCCGCGCCCTCGGCCGTCGGGGGGTCGACGCCGCGGTGGACGTCCTCATCGAACTCGTCGCCGCCGGGGACCGCGACGTCGAGGCGGCCGAGACCCTTGCGACGTATGCGGACGACGACCGGATCGTCGGCCTGCTCGTCGATCGTCTCGGCGGCGACCCGGACCCGTCGGTCCGGCTGCGGCTGGTCCAGGCGTTGGCCGAGATTGCCGGCGACGCGGCGTCGAAGGCCTTGACCGACCTGGGGGACGACGCCGACGAGACGGTCGCGCGCACCGCGCGGGCCATCGGATCGTTACGATCCCCCTGATCGGCGCCGACCCGCGATTGGCTGTCACCGGCCGCCGGTCGGTACTCTGTGGAGCACTATGGCACCCGATCTGACCAGCCCTGATCTGTCCGGCACGGCCGAGGACGGCACCTCGTACGGTGCGGGGCGCCCGTACTACCTCACCACCGCGATCGCTTATCCCAACGGCGCACCGCACATCGGGCACGCCTACGAGTACATCTCCGCCGATGCCCTCGCACGGTTCAAGCGCCTCGACGGTTTCGACGTCCGGTTCCTCACCGGCACCGACGTCCACGGCCAGAAGATGCAGCAGACCGCGCTGGCCGAGGGCATCCCCACCGCCGAACTCGCCAACCGGAACTCCGACCGGTTCCAGTCGCTGCAGGAACGCCTCGGCTCCAGCTTCGACCGTTTCATCCGCACCTCCGACGCCGATCACAAGCGGGCGTCGGAAGAGCTGTGGAAGCGGATGAGCGACCGCGGCGACATCTATCTCGACAAGTACTCCGGCTGGTACGACGTCCGTGACGAGACGTTCTACGCCGAGGCCGACACCGAGGTCAACGACGCCGGCGAGCGCGTCGCCTCCGACACCGGTCACGTGGTGACCTGGACCGAGGAGGAGACGTACTTCTTCCGGCTGTCGGCCTACCAGGACAAGCTCCTCGAGCTGTACGAGGCACAGCCCGACTTCATCGGTCCCGACGCGCGGCGCAACGAGGTCATCAGCTTCGTCAAGGGCGGGCTCACCGACCTGTCGGTGTCGCGGACGACCTTCGACTGGGGCGTCCAGGTCCCCGGCCACCCCGAACACGTCATGTACGTGTGGGTCGACGCGCTGACCAACTACCTGACCGGAGTCGGGTTTCCCGACGATCCGGCGACCTTCGAGCGGTTCTGGCCCGCCGACCTGCACATCATCGGCAAGGACATCATCCGGTTCCACTGCGTGTACTGGCCCGCCTTCCTGATGAGCGCGGGCGTCGAGCTGCCCAAGCGGGTCTTCGCGCACGGCTTCCTGTTCAACAAGGGCGAGAAGATGTCCAAGTCGGTCGGCAACGTCGTCGACCCGGAGAACCTGATCGACGAGTTCGGTCTCGACCCGGTGCGCTACTTCTTCCTGCGCGAGGTGTCCTACGGCCAGGACGGGTCGTACTCCGCCGAGGCGATCGTGTCGCGCATCAACGCCGACCTCTCCAACGAGTTCGGCAACCTCGCCCAGCGCACCCTGTCGATGATCGGCAAGTACTTCGACGGTGTGGTGCCGGCGACCGGTGAACTCACCGACACCGACCGCGCGCTGCTCGACCGGGCCGACTCGCTGCTCGAGACCGTCCGCGAGCACTTCGACAACCAGGCCATCCACCTCGGACTCGAGGCGCTGTGGTCGACGCTGGCCGAGACCAATCGGTACATCTCGTCGCAGGAACCGTGGAAGCTCGCGAAGACCGACCTCGACCGCACCGGCACCGTGCTCTATGTGTGCGCCGAGGTGGTCCGCATCGTCGCGGTGCTGAGCCAGCCGGTGATGCCGGAGTCGTCGAACAAGATCCTCGATCTGCTCGCCGTCGGCGACGACCGCCAGTTCAGCGTCGTCACCACCCGGCTGGCACCGGGCGTCGCACTGCCCAAACCGTCGCCGGTGTTCCCGCGGTACGAGAACTGACCCGCCCTCGCCGCACATGGCCGCGTCCGCGCTCGATGCGCTCCGGGCTCTCCATGCCGAGACCCGCACCCGGGGACTCCCACCGCCCGCAGCGCTGATCGGCGACTGGCTGGACACCGACGCGGTGATCGCTCCGACAATCGAGGTCGTCCCGGGCTGCACCCCGCCCGACGACCCCGACCGCTTCTGGTTCGGCTACCTCGGATTCCCCGTGCGCGCCGAGGAGGCGTCGCTGCCGTCGACCGCCGGGGGTCTCACCGACGGCGTCCTCGTCCTGCGGAACGGCGTGTGGTCGACCCTCGGCACCGGCCTCCCCGACTGGGCGTACGCCGTACTCGACGCCCCGCATCCCGGTGAGGGGAAGCCGACGACGACCGACTGGACACCGCCGGCGCGCGAACCGCATCTGGCCGCGATCGATCGCTGTCTCGACGCGATCCGCGCCGGCGAGGTGTATCAGGCATGCGTGTGCACGCGGTTCACCGGCACGTTGTCGGGTCGGCCGGTGGACTTCTTCGCCGACCTCGCCGGTGCCACCACCCCCGCGAAAGCGGCTTTCCTCCAGGGTGATTGGGGTACGGTCGCCAGCCTGTCACCGGAGACCTTCCTGCGGCGCACCGGGAACATCATCAGTTCCTCGCCGATCAAGGGGACCCTGCCTGCGCACGCCGACCCCGACGCCCTGTCCGCCTCCGCGAAGGACATCGCGGAGAACATCATGATCGTCGACCTCGTCCGCAACGACCTGGGACGGATCGCCGTCACCGGCAGCGTCCGGGTGCCCGAACTGCTGTCGGTGGTGCCCGCGCCCGGCGTCTGGCACCTGGTCTCGCGTGTCGAGGCGATCGTGCGGCCCGGCACCGGCAACGCCGAGGTGCTCGACGCCACCTTCCCGCCCGCATCGGTCACCGGTACGCCCAAGCTGCGTGCGATGGAGCTGCTCGCCGACTGGGAGAGCAGCGCCCGGGGCGTCTACTGCGGCGCGATCGGCGTCGCCGGACCCGACCGCGCCCTCGATCTCAACGTCGCGATCCGCACGGTCGAGATCGCTCCGGACGGCGGCATCGCACTCGGTGTCGGTGGCGGAATCACCATTGATTCCGTCCCGGACGACGAGTGGCAGGAGTGTCTCGACAAGGCTGCCAGCATCGTTGCCGGCGACCGGACGCAGACGTTGCAGGATCGCAAATACCGGACTTGATTGGCGATTTGGGTAATATTTCTCCCATGACTTTGTCCATCCGGACGACCACCGATCTCACGGAGCTGGCCCGGGAGATCAATCGCGACCGCGAGGCGATCATGTCGGGTGCGACGCCGCCTCCCCGATTCGCGGATGAAGTGGCCGAGTCCTGGACCCGGGTGAAGGCCGCGGACAATCCCTCCACGCTCGACGACCACCACCGCGGACGGATCGACCGCGACGAGCTCGAAGCCCGCCGGTCCGCGCATCCGCTCCGCCACTCGGTGGACTCTCTCAAGCGGGTGTTCGCCCAGTCGGCCGACGACCCGCTGATGGCACTGGGCATCTTCGACACCGACGGGGTGATGCTGTGGCGTGGCGGCTCGCGCGCGGTGCTGCCCGAGGCGAACCGGCTCGGCCTCGTCGAGGGAAGCCGGTGGGATGAGGATTCCGCGGCGACGACGGCGGTGGGCCTGGCGATCCGCCACCGGCGACCCAGCCGCGTCTTCGGCGCGGAGCACTACAGCCGATCCCTGCACGGGCTGTACTGCACCGCGACGCCGGTCCACGATCCGCGCACGGGTGAGATGGTCGCGGTCGCCGGGCTGGCCGGACCGGCGATGCAGATGCAGCCCGCGGCTTCGGCGTTCACGAACGCCCTGGCGGCACTGAGCGAGCACGAGGTGACTCTCGCCCATCAGCGCACCCTCGCCGACCTCCGTTACTACGGCCGTGCCCAGCTCGCCGGCCTGCACGGGCCCGGTCTACTCATCGACGACGACGGCTGGGTGGCCGAGGGCCGCGGGTGCACGCCGCCGGTCCGGGTCGCCGCGCCGACGGTGGACATGCGTCAGTTCGTGCCCGGACTCGGGATGTGCGTCGTCGAACGACTCGGGATGGGCTGGCTCGTGCGTCCGGCAGGCCCCTCGGGTCCGGTCATCGCCGAACTCGACCTCGACGGCGAGCCGACGATCACGGTCACCGGTGACGACGACCCGTGGCGTACGGTGCTCACCCGGCGCCACGCGCAGATCCTGTTGCTGCTGGCCGACGCGGGCGACCATGGACTCACCTCACAGCAGTTGAGCCAGTTGCTGTTCGGCGACCAGAACCACACCGTGAGCGTGCGTGCCGAGTTGTCGCGCCTGCGCCGGGTGGTCGGCGCGCTCGTCTCGAGCCGGCCCTACCGGCTGGCGCCGCGCGTCGAGCTGCGGGTCAGCTCGGATCAGCTCGACGCCTATCGAGAACCGACTGGTAGACGTCGCGTCGCGAGGCACTCGAACCCTGCGTGACCTCCGCGCAGGCATCCTTGAGCCGCATCCCGCCCGCCACCAGTTTCTCGGCGCGGTCGGCCAGTTCGTCGATGTCGGATTCGGCGGCCACCGCGCCGGCGATGACGACCGTGATCTCGCCCTTGACGCCGCCGGCCGCCCACTCGGCCAGTTCGGCCAGACCACCGCGGCGGACCTCCTCGTAGGTCTTCGTCATCTCCCGGCACACCGCGCCGCGCCGATCGGGTCCGAGGATCTCGGCCGCCGCGGCGAGCGTGTCCGCCAGCCGGTGCGGCGACTCGAAGAAGACGGCGGTGCGCGGCTGGGCGATCAGCTCGCGCAGCCATTCCGCACGGGCACCCGGCTTGCGTGGCGCGAAGCCCTCGAAACAGAACCGCTCCGACGGCAGCGCCGACACCGCGAGTGCCGTCGTCACCGCCGAGGGTCCCGGCAATGCCGTCACGGGCAGACCCGCCTCGGCGCAGGCCACCACGATCCGGTAGCCGGGGTCGCTGACCGAGGGCATCCCGGCATCGGTGACCAGCAGGACCGTCTCACCGCCGGCGATCGCCTCGACGAGGCCCGGTGTCCGGGCGGCCTCCACCTGGTCGTAGTAGCTGACGACGCGTCCGCCGATCTCGACGCCGAGCGCGGCGGCGAGCGACCGGGTGCGGCGGGTGTCCTCGGCGGCGACGATGTCGGCCGTCTGCAGCGCCGCCCTCAGCCGGGGCGACGCATCGTCCACCTGTCCCATCGGGGTGGCGGCCAGCACCAGCCGTCCGCTCGTCCCGGGCACGGCAGACCGGAGGTGGTCGGTGGACTGTGTGTCGGGCTGGGCGGCATTCATCGTCAGCCAGCTTACGAGGGCCCACTAGGATCGAGCGGGTGACCATGACCGCCGCGCGTGACACCGCCGTGCCCGTCGGTGTCCCGGTCCCCGCGGCGGTCCCGCCTCGTCGTCTGGGACCGGAGGTCCCGGCGGCGCTGTTCGGTGCCCCGGACCGTGGTCGCGGCCTGGTGGTGGGTGTCGTCACCGCTCTCATCGCCGCCCTCACCCGCTTCTGGAACCTGAGTCACCCCACCGACAAGGGCACGCCGGTCTTCGACGAGAAGCACTACGTGCCGCAGGGATGGCAGGTCCTCACCGGCGGCAACTCGATCGAGGACAATCCGGCATACGGGCTCGTGGTGCATCCTCCGGTCGGCAAGTGGATGCTCGCCGCCTCCGAGGCCGCCTTCGGGTACGGTCCGCTCGGCTGGCGGGTCGCGCCGGCGATCTCCGGTGTCCTCATCGTCGTCCTCGTCTACTGCGCGGTGCGCCGGCTCACGCGGTCGACTCTGGTCGGTGCCGTCGCCGGCGTGTTCGCGATCTGTGACGGGGTGCTGTTCGTGCAGTCCCGGATGGGGATGCTCGACATCTTCCAGACCCTGTTCATCGTCGCCGCCTTCGCCGCGCTCCTCGCCGACCGCGACCAGGTCCGCGAGCGGATGTACCGCGTCTACCTCGAGGGCCGGATGGACGACAGCCGGTTCGGTCCACGGCTCGGATTCCGCTGGTACCGCTTCACCGCCGGGGTGATGCTCGGACTCAGCTGCGGAACCAAGTGGTCGGGCGTCTACTACGTCATCTTCTTCACCGTCCTCGCGATCGGCTTCGACGTCGCGGCGCGGCGCGCGTACCACGTGCGGCGACCGGGGATCGGCACGATCGTCCGTGACGTCGTGCCCGCCGGCGCGAGCCTCGCGGTGATGCCGGTCGTCATCTACTTCCTGACCTACATCCCGTGGTTCAACAGCGAGACCGCGGTCTACCGCTATTCCGAGGGCAATGCGATCGGCACCGGCGGCACCTTCGCCTGGGTGCCGGGAGCGTGGCGGTCGCTCTGGTACTACGAGGCCGGGATTCTCCAGTTCCATGCGGGACTGACCAACTCCGCGGGCAATCACCATCCATGGGAATCAAAGCCGTGGACCTGGCCGATGAGCCTGCGCCCCATGCTCTACGCACTCGAGAACGGCCCCGATCAGTGCGGCGGGGGCGAGTGCGTCCGCGCCCAGATGCTGATCGGACCGCCCGCCCTGTGGTGGCTCGCACTGCCCATGTTGCTGTGGGGTCTGTGGTCGTGGGTCGTCCGCCGCGACTGGCGCTACGCGGCGGTGCTCGTCGGCTACGGTGCGGGCATCCTGCCGTGGTTCCTGTCCCTCGACCGCCAGATGTACTTCTTCTACGCGACCGCCCTGGCCCCGTTCCTCGTCATGGGCCTCGCCTTGTGTTGCGGCGATCTGTTGCGCTCGACGGCGACCACGGCCCGCGCCCGACCCGAGCGCCGGGTGCTGTCGATCATCGTGGTCGCCGTCTACGTGGCACTCGTGGTCACCAACTTCGTGTGGCTGTGGCCGATCCTCACCGCCTCCCCGATCTCGCCGGGACTCTGGCGGCAGCAGATCTGGCTGCCGAGCTGGGGCTGAGCGCGACTACTTCTGGGGCTCGACGCCCGCCTCGGTGTCGGCGTGGTGCGCCTCGCCCAGCGGGTGGGCGACACCCGTACCGACCTGCTCGACGTAGCCCGGATCGATCTTCTCCAGGTGCTTGACGGCGTCGGCGTCGATCGACTCGAGTTCACCGGTGGCGATCGCCACGGCCTGTTCGCGGACGTGCTGATCGACCTGAGCCGACAAGACGTGACGAGACACGATCAGCGGGTCGCGCCGGAGGTCGAGGTAGAGCGACAGGCACATGCCGATCATCACCACGACGAACGGCAAGGCGGCGATGATGGCCATCGTCTTGATGCCGTCGAGTGCGTCGTCACCGCTGATCGCGAGGAGCAACGCCGCCACGACACCGGTGAGCACGCCCCAGAACACCGTCAGCGCGCGCGAGGGATGTTCGACGCCACGCTGGGACAGGGTGCCCATCACGAGCGAGGCCGAGTCGGCTCCGGAGACGAAGAAGATCCCGACGAGCACCATCACCAGTGCCGAGGCGACACCGGTCCACGGCAGGTGAGCCAGTACGTCGAAGAGGGTGTCCTCGCTCGCCGCCGTGGCCGGGTCGAAGTCGAGGACGCCGTCGGTCTGCTGCCGGATCGCGGTGCCGCCGAACACGCAGAACCAGACCAGCGACACGGTCGTGGGCACCACCATGACGCCGATCACGAACTCACGGATCGTCCGGCCCCGGCTGATCTTGGCCAGGAACATGCCGACGAACGGCGTCCACGACACCCACCATGCCCAGTAGAAGATGGTCCAGTCGGCCAGCCACTGCCGGCCCGCGTCGGAGGTCACCGTGGCGTCCGAACGGCCCGCGAAGGTGGTGAGGTCGGTGGCGTAGGCGCCCAGGGTCGTCGGCAGCAGATTGAGGATGAAGATCGTGGGTCCGACGACGAACACGAAGGCCGCGAGCACCACGGCGAGCACCATGTTGATGTTCGACAGCCACTGGATGCCGCGCGCGATACCCGACACCGCGGAGGCCACGAACGCTGCGGTGAGGATCGCGATGACCGCGACCAGCAGGAGCTTGGTCGGTTCGTTGACCCAGCCGACCTTGTCCAGACCGGAACCGATCTGCAAGGCGCCCAAGCCCAATGAGGCGACGGTGCCGAACAGGGTCGCGAAGATGGCCAGGATGTCGATGAGCTTGCCCGCGGGACCGTGCGAGACGCGTGGGCCGAGGAGACGCGTGAACACCGCGCTCATCAGCTGCGTCCGGCCGAGCCGGAAGGTGCTGTAGGCGAGGGCGAGTCCGACGACGGCGTACATCGCCCACGGATGGAAACCCCAGTGGAACATGGTGGTCGCCATTGCCGTCCGGACATCGCCGGCATCGATCTCCGGTGGCGGACTTGCGAAGTGGTACAGCGGTTCATAGGCACCGAAGAACATCAGGCCGATTCCCATTCCGGCGCTGAACATCATCGCGATCCAGCTGATGGTACGGAACTGAGGTTTCTCCCCGGTGAGCCCCAACGGGATTCGTCCGTACTTGGAAACCGCCAGATACACCGCGAAGATCACGAATCCGGTTGCGGAGAGGATGAACAGCCAGCCGAGGTTGGTGGTGATCCAGCTCAGGATCTCACCGGTGGTCGAGTTGAGGCTGTCCTTGTCCCCGATGCCCCACACGACGAACGCGATGACGAGTGCAGCCGTGATCGAGAAGACCACCGGATCGATCCGTGGGCTCCCGGGCCGACTCCCCCGATCACGCCGGCGCTGGCCATCTCGCGCGCGACGAGTCGTCGCTGTCTGTTCACTTGTCATTACCCCACCAAAGCAACGTCGGCGCGTCTGTTCAAGTCGCGCGCAACGCCCGCTGGACCATCGAGACGATCGTGTCGTCGTCGAGTCCCAGCTCACGGGCGGTCCCGACGTACGTCGACGCGGCCGCGAAACCGGCGTCCTGCGCGTCGTGGCGCCCCGCCTTGACGAAGGAACCCGAGCGTCCGCGCGTCTCGATCACGCCGGCCGCCTCGAGTTCGCGATACGTCTTGGCCACGGTGTTGGGGGCGAGGTCCAGGTGCGCGGCGAGGGCCCGGACGGTCGGCAGGCGTTCACCGGTGAGCAGCGTGCCGTCGGCGATCAGCTCGACGATACGCAGCCGCACCTGCTCGAACGGTGGCCGGTCCGATGCCGGGTCGACGGTCAGATGGGCCAGCAGCGATGTGGTCATTGTCGTCCCCTCACAACAGATCACGCGCCAGCGGGCACGACATGCACCGGGGCCCACCGCGACCCGAGCCGAGTTCGCGGCCTTCGATCTCGATCACCTCGATCCCCGAATCACGCAGGCGGCGATTGGTTTCCACGTTCCGGTTGTAGGACACGACGACTCCCGGGGACAACGCGAGCGTGTTGTTGCCGTCATCCCACTGCTCGCGCTCGGCGGTCACCGGGTCGAGACCGGTGTCGATGACGCGGAGTTTGCCGATCCCCATGGCCTCGGCCGCCGCCTCGACGAAAGGCCGTTCCCCCGTCACGTGAACGGCGTCGGTGGCCGCGTCGTGGGACAGGGTGAACGCCGACATGTGGTCGCGGATGTTGGGGTACATCACCACCGCATCGGTGTCGACCATGGTGCAGACGGTGTCGAGATGCATGAACGCCCGCGCCTGCTCGATGGGCACGGCGAGCACGGTGTGGGCGAGATGGTCGTCGAAGAGGCTGCGCGCCAGCGCTTCCGCCCCGGCCGGCGTGGTGCGCTCGCCGACCCCGACGGCGACGACACCCGGCGCGAGGAGCAATACGTCGCCGCCCTCGACCGGCGCGACCTGCGACTCGTAGGCGCGTCGGGCACCGGTGAAACGGGGGTGATGGGCGTAGATCAGATCGGTCAGAGACGTCTCTCGCGCTCGCGCGGGCAGCGCGAGAGAGGTGATCGCGAAGCGCGACCCGATCCAGAACGAACTGTCGCGGGTGAACAGCAGGTTCGGCAGCGGCTCGATGGCGAACTCGGGGCCGTGATGCATCCGGCGGACCAGCGACGACCGCTCCGCCGACGGCGTGATCGGCAGTTCGTCGAACGTCATACCGGCCATCAGGACGTCGGCCAGTTCCGCGGGCGCGAGTCCCCGCAGGTGCCTCGCGAGATCCTCGGCGAGATGAGATCCCAGACGTCGCGCACTGACCGCGGCCGCGATCCCCTGGATGCGGGCGGCCCCGCTGTGTGCGATCGTCTCGGTCAGCAGGTCGCCGAGCAGGTAGACGTCGACACCGCGATCGCGCAGCACCTCGGCGAAGGCGTCGTGTTCCTCCTGCGCACGGTCGACCCAGGGCAGGCCGTCGAACAGGAGTTGATCGCTGTTGCGCGGGGTGAGGCGCCGCAGTTCGTCACCAGGGCGGTGCAGCATCACCGCGCGCAGGGTGCCGACCTCCGAGTTCGCCCCCAGAGCGTAATCCCACTCGCCCGCGGTGTCCTGCTGCCCCTCACGCGTCATCGCTCAACCGTAACGCCGGACCCTGACCGACGACCGCAGGCGCGGTCTCCCGGGCGAACAGCCACGCGACCAGGGCGATCGCCGCGACCACACCGGTCAGCACGAACGCGGGACCGAAGCCGACCCGATCGGCCACGAATCCGACGATGACCGGCCCGGTCACCGCACCGAGGTCCGAGGACATCCCGTACGCCGCGAGCGCCGATCCGCCCTGCTGACGATTGCCGAGGACGTCGGCGAGGGCCGCCTGATGAGTCGGCGCGAACAGACCGGAACCGACACCGGCGAGCACCGACAGTGCGAGCGCGACGGGGACGTTGGGCGAGAATCCCAGTGCGATGGTGGCGACGACGGTGATCGTCAGACCCGGCAGCATGATCGGCCGACGGCCGAACCGATCGGACAGGCGACCGGCGATGAGGATCGCGAGCACGTTGCCCGCGGCATAGATCGCCAGCACGATCCCGGCCATACCGGCGCCTGCACCGAGTCCCTCGGTGATGAACAACGGAACCACCGCGACCCGCACACCCATCGACGCCCAGCCCTGCGTGAAGTTCGACGCGAGGATGGCCCGGTAGGCACTGTCGCGCAAGGCCGTCCGGAAGCCGATGAGTCCGGCCGTCGGCCCCTCGGCCTGGTCGGGGGCGATCACCTCGCGCAGCTGGGTGGCCACGACCGCGGACGCGACCAGAAGCGCGACCGCGTACACGACGAACGGCACGCGCAGGCCGAAACCCACCAGGGCCGCGCCGATCAGCGGTCCGGTGATGCTGCCGATCAGGAAACCCGCGGAGAAGAAGCCCGACACCCGCCCGCGAATGTCGCTGGGCGCCATCCGGATCAGCAGGGCCATCGCGGAGATGCTGAACATCGTCGATCCGATGCCGCCCAGGCCGCGGAACACCAGCAACTGCCAATACGTCTGCGCGAAGGCACAAGCCAGCGTGCTCGCGGCGACGATGAGGAGTCCGGTCAGATAGATTCGCCGTTCGCCGAACACCGACACGAGTCGTCCGCCCGTCGGCGCGAACAGCAGCCGCATGACGGCGAAGGCCGAGACCACCGCGGTGGCCGCGGTGAACGAGACGTTGAAGGCGCGAGCGAAACTCGGGAGGGCGGGCGCGATGAACCCGTAGCCGAGTGCGATGACGACGTTGGCCGACAGCAGCACCCAGATGCCGCGAGGGATCTGCCTCATGGCATCTCGGGCAGGTCGTCGAGGGCCTTGGCGGTGAGTTCACGGCCGATGTCGATCATCTCGGCGGCCTTGTGGAAGTCCAGGGTCCGCACCGCACGACGGGGCACCCGGATCAGGACGTCGGGCGGATAACCGGCCACCTGATAGCGGGTCAACGCCTCCTGCATGATGTCGAGCGACCGGCTGAGCACCTCGACGCGACCCATCCGGCCGGGCTCGCCGGCGGCGTCCGGTGACAGTGCGCCGGTGTCGACCACGACAGCTCCCTCCTCGTCGGAGGTGGCAGCGGGGGCGATCTCGTCGGCCCCCTCGGTCCCCGCCACGTCACCGGCCTCCGAACCGAAGCGGTCACGGACCGAGCGCACGAACTCGTTGTCGAGGATCGGCGCGACGTTGCGTCGGAGCAGGCCTTTCGTCTTGGACTGCCGGCTGGCACCCGTCTCGGGCCCGCCGTCGGAGCCGATGATCACGCCGATCGTCACATCGCTGGGGACGCCCGAGGTCGGTGCGACGGGCACCGGGTCGAGGATGCCGCCGTCGGCGAGGAGCCGTCCCTTGTGCTCATGCGGGCTGATCACGCCGGGGATCGCGATCGATGCACGCAGGGCGTCGGCGAGATTGCCGCGCTGGAACCACACGGCGCGACCCGCGAACAGGTCGGTCGCGATGGCGGTGAACGGGATCGGCAGATCCTCGATCACGGTGTCGCCGAGGATCTCCCGCACACGGGTGAGAATGCGTTCGGCTCCGATGACGCCGGGTTTGGTGAGTGAGACGTCGAGCAGCCGTACCACGTCGAGCTGCGACAGTCCCGAGATCCAGTCGACGTAGTCGTCGAGTTTGCCCGCACAGTACAGGCCCCCGACCAGCGCGCCCATGGACGATCCGGCGACCGTGACGATCTCGAAGCCACGTGCCTCGAGTTCGGCGATCACCCCGATGTGCGCGTATCCGCGAGCGCCGCCACTTCCCAGAGCAAGCGCCACGCGCGACGGTCGAGCCATGCCGCAACCCTACCGCCGACGGTTTCTCGACTCCCGTTCACTCGGTCATGAGACGACGCGGTCCCGGACCGAGTTTGTTCAGTTCGTCTCCCGGGTTGAGCAGGTGACATTCCCCGAGTGACAAGCATCCGCACCCGACGCAGGAGCCGATCATGTCGCGCATGTTCTCCAGCAGGGAGATGCGATGGTTGATGTCGTCCATCCAGCGTTTCGACGCCGCCTCCCACATCGACTTCGACGGGGACTCGTGGTCACCGAGTTCGGCGAGCACCTCCCCGATCACCGACAACGGGATGCCGGCGACCTGTGAGGCACGGATGAACGCCACCCGCCGCAGCATCGCCCGGTGGTAGCGCCGCTGATTGCCGGCCGTCCGCCGGCTGAAGATCAGTCCCTGTTCCTCATAGAACCGGACCGCCGACGGCGCGATACCCGCGCGCTGCGCGAGCTCCCCGACCGAGAGCTCGAGTCTCTTCAGCGTCATGGGTCGATAGTAGGCAGCTCACCTGGTCAGCCGCGCACCACCAGCACGGGGCACTCGGCCTGGTGCATCACCTTCTGGCTGGTCGAGCCGAGCATCAGTCCGCGGAATCCGCCGCGTCCCCGGCTGCCGACGACGATGAGCTGGGCGTCGGTACCGGCCGCGTCCAGCAGCGCCTTCGCCGGCTCCTCCGGCAGCACGTGCCGCTCCACGCGGACGTCCGGGTAGTCCTGGGCGTATCCGGCCAGTCGCTCCGCGAGCACCTCGACCGCGTCCTGGGTCATCCGCTGGACCTCCTCGGGCCCGATCCCGTAGCCGTGCAGGGCGTCGGCGTCCAGCGGCGTCCAGGTGTGGACGGCCACCAGCGGCGCGTTGCGCAGCGACGCCTGCCGGAACGCCTCGGCGACCGCGACATCGCTGATCGGCGATCCGTCCACACCGACCACGACCGGCCCGGTGTCCGATCCCCCGGCGGCGACGATGGCCACCCGGCCGTGGGCGTGGGCCGCGACGCTGATGCTCACCGAACCGAGGAACAGTCCCTTCACGCTGCCGAGCCGGCGCGTGCCGACCACGATCATCGCAGCGTCCTTGCCCAACTCGAGCAGCACGCGGGCAGCGTCACCGTCGACGATCGAGGTCGCGACGCTGACGTTCGGCGCAACCTCTTTGGCGACGGCGGCGGCGGCATGCACTGCGTCCGACGCGTCTTGACGGATGGCGTCGATGACGTCCTGCGGAATGATCAGTCCGGGAGCGTAGTCGCTGGTGCTCGCGTCATAGGCACCGACGATCTTGAGATCGAGCCGCTCCGCCGCCGCGGCCTTCGCCGCCCACCGCACCGCGCCTTCGGCCGCCTCGGAACCGTCCACACCGACGAGTATCGCGTTCATGTCCCTCGCTCATCTCCTCTGGTCACGACCCCGGCCGGGGCCGGTCGTCAAACTCCGGCCGGGGGCCGGTCCTCACTTCATCCTGCTCCCGCGGACCGCGGGCAGCAATGAGCACTAAGTCCTTCTCACCGGGTATCGAGCGGCGTGTAGCGTGGGAGTCATCATGACCTCCCCGACGCCGAACTCCCCGACACCGAAGAACGGCAACAACGACTTTCGCGCGATCGTGATCCACATCGCCATCACCGTCGCGTTCGGTCTCGGTCTCCTCATCGTCGCACACGCCTCGTCGCAGTCTCTCCAGAACGCACTCTTCGTCGTCGCGCCGGTCGTGGTCCTGATCGGTGCGATCGCCATGCTGGTGCGGACGTACCGGGTCTGGAAAGCCGGTGGCCGATGGCAACTGTGGCAGGGCGGGTCCTGGTTCCTGCTGGTGTTCTTCATCGTGATGCTGTTCAATTCGGCACCCGTGCTGTTCGAGTCGAACACCGAATAGCGCCGGCCCCGGCCGGTACAATTCGAGCTCTCAGACCACCGGGAGCCAAGCGTGTCCTTCGATGCCAGTCACGGCGATTCGCCCGCGCGAGGCTCGGTTGTTCCCGGCTCGGTGGTCGCCGGTCACCGCATCGAACGGGTGCTCCACGAATCCGCGGTGAGCACGACCTGTCGCGCGGTCCCGGTGCAGTCGGGTCCCCCTTCCTCCGGCCCACCCGGACCCGAACCCGTAGTCCTCACCGTGGTCGACCCGGCGCGTTCGGCAGATCCACGTTTTCGTGACTGGTTCGCACGTTCCAATGAATTGGCTTCCGGCGCCAGACATCCCGCGATCGCCCGAATCGCCGGCCACGGACTGACCGACGGCCGGGTGTGGGTCGCCACGGCGCCGATACCCGCCACCGACGCCGCCGAACTGATCCGACGCCATCCCGACGGCATCGACATCGACCTGGCGGTGCGCATCATCGGTGCCGTCGGAGACGCCCTCGACGCCGCACATCGCCGCGGGCTGGTCCACGGCGGCCTCACGACCGCCGACATCCTGATCTCGGCCCGCCCGGATTCGGCTTCGTCGGAGATCACCGCCTCCGACATCGCCGGCCCCGGTGCCGTCACCCTGCGCGGTTTCGGCCTGACGCCACCCGCCCACGATGAGGACACCCCGCACCCGGAAACCGATGTCGCCGCAGTCGGCCGAATTCTCGTCGAGCTGCTCAGCGGCACCACTTCGGTTGCCAGACACCGTATTACGGGAGCGGTATCCCCCGCTTTCCACTCGGCGCTCGCCCGCGCTCTCGATCCGCAGCCCGATCACCGCTATCGGACCTGCGCGGAGTTCGTCCGGGCCGCCGACCTCGCCCTCCACCTGACTCACACGGACGGGGAGCCACCGACCGAGGTGATCAGCTCACCGCCGCGGGCCTTCCAGCCGGCGTGGAATCCCGATCGGCCGACCGAACTCGTCGCCGGCCACCATCCGACACGTCAGAACAGACCCGACACGCCACCGCGACGCCCGACACTCACGCCACTGGTGGTGGCGCTCGTGGTGGTCGCGATCTGCGTGGGCACGGTGATCGTCCTCGGCGCCCGCAACGCGCCACCACCGTGGCCGCCGGCGGTCGCGCCGATCGCCGACGCCTTTCCGCGACTGCTGCCCGATTCTCCCGACCAGCAGGGCTGGCGGGATGCGGCCTGCGAGGCCGTGTTCCGCGACGGCCTCGACGCCATCACGTGCTCCGACGCCGAGCAGGTGACCTACGTCGTCTGGCACACGGCCACACCCATCGCACGGGACACCGTCACCGCAGCGCTCGAGGGGTATCCGGGTGACGAGATCCAGTGGCGGGACGGTCCCGCGTCGTCGAGCCGGGACAGTCTCGCCGACGGCTGGGTCGTCACCAATTTCGTCGCGCCGGCGCGTGAGCCGTACACGGTGATCACCACGTGGCCCGGTCATTCGGGTCGTCAGATCCTCGACGCCTGGTGGCGCACCGCACCACTCGGCTGAGCGACGGTCCGCCTCACCGACCCCGTAGCGCGTCGACCCGCTCGGCGACCTGCAGCGCGGTCGACGGCCGGCTTCCGGCCAGGGCAAGACAATTGGCGATCAGCGTGCGCTCGTCCCGATTCAGGTTCTCCGACAGTGCGGGTGGCGTCGACAGGGCGGCTCGGATCGCCAGCAACGGCTGGGTGTCGGGCACCTGGCCGTACACCCCCTCGTCGGTGAGCGCGCGATGCAGACAGGCGCCGAGTGACCAGATGTCCGTCGCGCGGGACGGCACATCGCCCGCCAGGAGCGCCGGGTCCATGTACTGCACCGCACCCGGCTGAGCGAAGCTCGTGATCGGTTCGTCCGCCGCGAGAACCCGGGCGAGCCCGAGATCGGATATCTTCCCGCCGGTTTCGGTCACCATGATGCTCGACGGCGTGATGTTCGCGTGGGCGATGCCGGCTTCGTGCAGGGCGTCGACGCCTCGCGCCGCGTCGGCAACCGCGGCGAGCCGCTCGTCCCGGCTCAGGGGGCGCGCGGGTGTGCCGAGTGATCCCAGCGGGAAGTATTCCATCGCATACATGAACTGGCCCTGGAGAACTGCGTCGTACAGACCGGCCAGGTAGGGCGAGGCGACCGCGGCGAACGCACGTAGTTCGCGCACGCCTCGGCGGTAGGCGTCGTCGCTGCACACGCCGCTGAAGACCTTGACCACCACGCGATCGGTCGACAGGCCCAGCCGTGCGGGGGGTACGGCGAGATAGAACGTTCCGTTGCCGCCGACTCCCAGCTTCTGGAGCACGGTGAAATCCGCGAGCTGCTGCGGGATCTCGACAGTGGCCATGTCAGTGCCTCTCTTTCGCGGCAGATCCGGCGTCGGTGGTCTGCGTGGTGTCGGTGGCGTTCGCGGCGGTGTCGGCGGATGCCGGAGACTCGGCGTACAGCGTGGCCATCCGGTCCCCCAGGGCTTCTTCGCTGGTCTCGGTGTTGTCGACGACGATCACCGGAGTGTCCGAGCCACGCCCGCGGGTGGCGTCGTCGGCGGCGGCGACCGTGAAGGCGCCGTCCTCACCGCGGTGACGCTTCGGTTCGACGAGGGAGACCCGGACCCCGCGGTCGACAACGGGTCTCAGGTCGGCGAGCCACCGGCGACGGGAGCCCGCGGAGACGATCGTGAGAGATCGCGACCCGAACAATGCCAGACCCGCCCCCACCACGGCGGCAGTGCGGCCGCTGCGGTTGTCGGCGACCACGCAGGTGATGACGCTGCGGCCGGGTCCCACACCCGCCGACACGTTCTCGTCGACGATCGCCACCGGCGCCGCCCGCAGCATCTCACCGAGCTCGCGATCGGCGGCGTCGATGACGATCACGTCGGCGTTGGCGTTTCGGGTCATCGCGTCGAGGTCCGTGGCCGGGTCGGCGCTGAACCGGCACAGAACCGACACCGACCCGGCCCCGGTCAGCGAGGCACCGAGCAGGTTCAGCTTCTCGACGGCCGACGCCATGGCCGCGAAGTCGGGCACCACCGGCACCCCGACCTCGAGGCGCTTCGCCGGGCTGTCCGTCGCGGTGAGCAGACCCGCCAGCACGACGTCGTAACCCGTTGTGCAATCGAGCAACCGGCGGTGCCGTGCACGCAGGTCGTCGACCGTGCCGCCGGGATCGCGCAGGACCACCAGCACCCGCGGTGCGGTCGCGGCGGCCAGCGCTCGACGCTCGGCCGCGGCGATGTCGTTCGCCACCACCACGTCCGGATACACCAGGCGGAGCAGCGGCTCGGTCAGCACCGTGGTCACCAGCGCCATCACCACGAGCATCGCGAAGAGGTCGTCGCTGAGGACGCCGAGGTCGCGTCCCGCCGAGAGGATCACGAGTTCGGTGAGACCCCGGGTGTTCATGAGTACGGCGATCGCCGCGCTCTGCCGCGTGGGTATCGCGCTGGCCCGCGCACCCGCGTAGGCGCCGAGGAACTTGCCGGCGATCGCGACGACCAGCACGAGACCCAACTGCCAGAGCCCCGACAGCCCGATGCCCGCGAGGTCCACGCTCAGGCCGGTGACAACGAAGAACATCGGCAGCAACAGCAGCACGCTGACCTGTTCGAGCCGTTCCAGGATCTCCCGGTGCAACTGCTCGGCACCGACTTTCGGCATCACCGCGCCGAACATGAACGCACCGAAGATCTGGTGGATGCCGATGACGTCGGTGACCGCCGAGGACAGGAACACGCCGATGAGGATGACCGCCAGGATGTCCGGGCTGAGACGTCCCGCCGAGTCCCGCCACTCGACCAGCTTGACCAGCAGTGGGCGCACGATGCCGAACATGACCGCCGCGTACACCAGGGTCATCCCGACGATCTTGGCCACCTCCAGCGGATCACCGCCCTCGATGATCGCGATGATGAACGCGAGCAGGGTCCACGCGAGGATGTCGTCGACCGCGGCCGCGGCCAGACTGAAGACACCGGGGACGGTCCGCATCATCCCGCGGTCGGCGAGGATGCGGGCGAGCACCGGGAAGGCGGTGATCGACATCGCGACGCCCATGAACAGGACCATCCCGAGCCGTTCGATCTCGACTCCGCCGACGGTGTCGTGCGACGGGTACAGCAGAAGCCCCAGTGCCGCACCGAGTCCGAACGGCAGCACGATCGAGCACGCCGAGATGCTCGCCGCCGCACGCTCACGACCTCGCGTCAGTCGCATGTCGAGTTCGAGACCGACGATGAACATGAACAGCACGAGACCGATCTGCGCGAGCCCACCCAGGAGCGGCCGCACCTCTTCGGGGAACAACCACTCGTCGGAGTTTCCCGGCAGGAGACCCAACAGACTCGGCCCCAACGCGATTCCGGCCGCGATCTCACCGACGACGGCCGGCTGACGCACCGCACGGGCGATCATCCCACCGACGCGGGCGACCGCGATGATGACCGCGACATCCAGGAGAAGGAACGCAACCGTGTGCTTGTCCATGTCAGGTCCTGGCCGTCTCAGATTCGGGCATGGTGCGACTCGAAGATGAAGTGGCGTCCTCCGATACGCACATGCGACCCCGGAACCAGTACATGGGGACGATGCGGGAGCAGGCGCACCTCCCGGTTCCCGCTGCTCGGGTCGGCGACGAACGTGCCGTTCGCCGAACCGAGGTCGACGAGCTGGACGGTCCACTCGACCAGCCGGATCTCGACGTGGCGGCGCGACAGCTGTCCGGTCTCGTCCTGGACGCGAATCGGTTTCGGGCTCCCGGCCCGTCCACCGCCGGATGATCCGGGTTCGCGGCCGATGACCAGGTCCTCGTCGAGCAGGAAGGTGAAGCCGTTGTCGAGTAGGAGCCAGCCGAGCGGCGGGCGCTCACCTTCCACGAGGAAGGTCGTCAGCTGATCCATCCGGATGCCGCAGACCCCGCACAGCCACGACTGCGGGTGGTTGAGATGACCTCGGGAGCATCGGATTCCGTGCACCTTGGCCCGTGAGGCCTCGATCTTCACGACCTCGGTCGCGGGCCGCTGATGCTCTTCCTTCGGCAACGGGGCCCGCGGTTCGACATGTTCGGCGAACGGGTCGGGTTGGGCGAACGGCGACTGCTGGACCGCGGGCGCGGCCGGCATCGGCTCCGTGGGGAGTGGATCACCGGCCCCCGGCTGCCCGACCGGGGTCCCGCCCAGCGGGGTCGAGGTGAACGGCAGGGGCTCCGCCACCGGCGCGGCATGCGCCGGCGTCGACAGTTCGTCGACGTCCGGTCGCATCCGCTCGGTCGTCCCCATCTGGTCCGGTTCCGGTTCGGGCTGCGGTTCCGGTTCGGGCTGCGGCGCGGACGCCTCGGGCCGCGGTTCCGCCTCGGGTTGCGGTTCCGGCTCGGGCGCCGGGATCCGCGACGAGGCGGGAAGCGGATGGAATTCGGTGCCGCGCAAACCCAGTGGCGTGTGCAGCAGAGCCCCGGAGGCGGGGACGACACCGTCGACGAGGTCGAATCGTTCCTCTCCGACCTCGGCCGGGACGGTCCCCTCGAGGTACAGGCCGAGCCCCTCGAAGGGCCACGGGACGGCCTTGTCGTAGGTCTCGCCGGGAGGCGGCTCGATCCGTTTGCCGTCGGTCTCCCCGTAGACCCTGCCCGACAGGAAGATCGCGATCCCGACGGTGTCGGGTGCGGCGAAGGCGATGTCGATCTGCTCGTCGGCGGTCAGCACGAGTTGCGCGAGCGCGCGGACGAGATGACGGCCGCGCCGGGGCGCGGAATCCGGTACCGAAACCGCTGATTCGATGTCGAGGAGGTCGGTGATGAACGCGGCCGGCACCGTGTCCGCGATCAGGCAGAGGAATGCGGGTTTGCGGATCACGATCCCGGTACCGGGGATCAGCGTCACCGTGGGTGTCACGCTCGGGATGTCGCCCGGACTGGTCACAGGAACCGTCCTCCTTGGAATCGCCAGTGCGGGAAGATCACTCGCAGCGGACCGTTGACCGCCACCCACACCAGCATCCAGGTGGTGACGAACTGGACCGCGAACACGAACGGCGACGGCCGGAGCTCCTCGGGCAGCAGCCCGGTCACGTCGATGACCAGCCACACCACGATGCCCTCGTTGATCGCGGTGAGCAGCCCGAACAGGGTGGGCCAGTCCTTCTCCCAGCGGAATTGCTGCAGGAAGTGGTAGACGAACTCCCAGGCGACACCGAGCACGATGACCGTGAACAACACCGTGAAAGCGACGCGGTAGACGTCGAAGATCGTGGGATCACCCGAGGAGATCAGCCACAGGAACGGCACCAGGACGATGGTCCACAACCCGCCGAGGATGCCGAGCACCAGCACGCGGGTCTGGATCCGTCCCCACAGGGTGGGCAGCATCAGTCGACTCCCTTGTTGTTCATCCACCGCCACCACTGGGCGGTCGACCGCCACGGGGTGAGGCGCTTGCAGAATCCCTGCCGGGCGAGATCGTCGACGATCTCGAGCGCGGCGATCTGCAGACCGAGGAACGTGTCGACACCCGGGAAGTACCCGCCGAGTGTGGCGCTGCCCGATGCGTACAGCTTCCCGTCGCCGTTGCGGGTGCCCTTCAGCTCGAAGTCGCGTTCGACGTCCATCCGGCCGACCGGGTTGATCCCCGCGCCCGTGTGGTCGAGAAGGTCTCGCAGCAACCGGTGTTCGCGCACGTCGGCCTCGAGCCCGGTGCAGTCGATGACGTAGTCGGCGTACAGCTCGAAGGTGCCGTCCGGCCGGTGTTCCTGTCGGATCGGGGCGTGCGGGTCGACGCGCACGGTCGTCACCACGCCCTGGCCGCCCGGACCCGGCACCAGGCTCTCGGCCCTGCCGACCGCCACCCGGTACCACCCTTCCCGGCGTCCGCGCGCGAGCTGTTCCTGCCAGTCGTCGCGGACCGGGGTGTTGGTGCCACCCATCTGTTTGTAGGCCTCGGCGCGTTCGTGTCCCTCGAGTTTGCGCATGCGCGCCTTGAGCTGCCCACCCCACACCGACTTCGGATAGTTGAAGCCCTGGTAGGCCCACCCGTCTTTGCCCTTGCGCCGCATGAAGATGTGCGGTCCGTGGGGTTTGTCGTAGTAGGTGCGGAACAGATGCACGATCTGCGTCTGGAGGCCGAGCGCATCACGGTCGTCGATCAGGCGTTGCAGCACACGGGATGCGACGATCCCGGCGCCGCGGATGACGACGGTGCCCGGTTTGCGCTGCAGCGACTGGTAGACGTGTTCGTGCGATTCGTAGGCGTTGACGACCTTGCTGGCGTCGCGATAGGTCTCGCGGAACGCCTGCAGGTCCGGCAGCAGCTTGATTCCCGGATAGCCGATCGCCACATGCACCCAGCGGCTGCGGAAGGCGACCCGCTTGGTCGGCGAACTCCCCTGCGGCGGTGTGAGGATCGTGAAGTAGCCGCCGCCCGCGCGGCGTCGGATCATGCGAACCTGCCCGCGGTGCAGCGACTTCAGATAGCCGATGCGCCGGCACTCCTTCTCCATCGACTCGAACGCCTGCCCCGCTCTCGGGGTGTAGAAGTTCGCGAAGACGGGCTCCACCAGCACATTCCACAGCGGCTTGATCTGCTTGTCGGCCCACGCCTCGCGGACCGCATACGACGGGAATCCCCAGATGTTGTCGGGTGTCGACGCCGAATCCGACCGCAGCCGTTCGCCCCGCGGGATCTGTGACACCCGGGTGAGGTACTCGTAGCTGCGCCACGGCACGTCCTGCGGACCGAGGACCGCGATCTGGTCGAGCGGAACGCCACAGATCCGCAGATAGTCGACGGTCACGAAGGAACCGATCCCCGAACCCACGGTGACGAACGGGACGTCGACGACCGGGATGCCCGCCGCCTGCACCATGGCGTCGGTCCACACGTCGGTCTCGACGAGTTCGGGTGTCAGGTCCCCGAGGCCGCCGGGTCCCGGCCGTGGAGCGCGCGGCGGCGGACCGGGCGCGTACGGGACACGACGGGACATCGCTTTCCTCCGATGAGGTCGGGTGGCACGGATTGTGCGGTAACTCTAACGCGCGAAGCGGTCCGCAACCGTGTGAAACCAGCCGAACGAATTACGTCCGTCTCGGCTGGTCAGCGGGCGAACCGGACCTGGTCGGACCACGGAACGTGACATCGAGTGTTGACAAATAGCGGAGCGTCGAAATACGTTCGACTCATCTGCTGTGGCCACCCGCACATGGCCCGGCCCACCTCGAAGGACGCGACGATGACCAAAGCATTGACGAATCCGAACACCACCGGCGACGCACCCTCGCGCTACGTTCCCGAACCCGATAAAACGGGCTCCGAACACGACTACGGCCAGGTGCTCGACGACCTGTCCGCGGCCTCGGTGCACCGCAACTTCGACCCCTACGTCGACATCGACTGGGATGCGCCGCACATGGCGATCACCGCGGACGACCCGCGCTGGATCCTCTCCTACGAGGTCGACCCGATCGGTCGTCACCCCTGGTACCAGCAGCTGCCGGAGAGCAAGCAGATCGAGATCGGCATGTGGCGTCAGGCCAACGTCGCCAAGGTCGGCCTGCAGTTCGAGTCGGTGCTCATCCGTGGCCTGATGCAGTACAGCTTCTCCCTCCCCAATGGCGCACGCGAGTTCCGGTACACCACGCACGAATCCAAGGAGGAGTGCAATCACACCCTGATGTTCCAGGAGTTCGTGAACCGCGTGGGCATGGACGTTCCCGGCGCGAAGATCGGGTACCGGCTGATCTCGCCGCTCGTCCCGCTCGTGTCGACGGTCTTCCCGATCGTGTTCTTCTTCGGCGTACTCGGCGGTGAGGAACCGATCGACCACATCCAGAAGGACTTCCTGCGGACCCGCGCCCGCCTGCACCCGACGATGGCCGCGGTGATGCAGCTGCACGTCGCCGAAGAGGCGCGTCACATCTCGTTCGCGCATCACTTCATCCGCGAGCAGGTCCCGCAGCGCAACCGCTTCCAGCGTTTCCTGCTGTCACTCATGCTGCCGCTGACGATGCGCATCCTGTGCGGTGCAATCGTGGTGCCGCCACGTTCCTTCGCCCGGGAATTCGACGTCCCCCGTGAGGTCATGAAAGACATCTTCTGGCGGTCCGAGGAGTCGAAGCGCTTCCTGCGCAACGTTTTCGGAGACGTCCGGATGCTCGCCGACCAGAGCGGACTGATGAACCCGGTGTCGCGCCTGCTCTGGCGTGCACTCGGAATCAGCGGTCGCCCTTCGCGTTTCCGCAGCGAACCGACCTACACGGCAGCCTGACCCCCCACCGGCCTGATCCGCCCTCCTCCACACAGGTAGCGAACCGACCCTCATGCCTCACGTCGTCACCCAGGCGTGCTGCGGCGACGCGTCGTGCGTCTACGCATGCCCCGTCAACTGCATCCACCCCACCCCGGAAGAACCCGACTTCGGCATCGCCGAGATGCTCTACATCGACCCGGCGATCTGCGTCGACTGCGGGGCATGCGTCAGCGCCTGCCCAGTCGGCGCAATCGTGCCCGGCCATCGCCTGCCCGACGGCCAGGAACGGTTCGCCGAGGTCAACGCTCTGCAATACCGCGACACCGTCGACGGTGCGGCGCGTTTCCCCGTGGACCCCGCACGACGACTCCCTCTCGCCCCGATCGACCGTCCGCGGCAACTCGCGGTCGAGCGCCGGGTGTCGGTCGGCATCGTCGGCTCCGGACCGTCGGCGATGTACGCCGCCGACGAGCTGCTGCGCCATCCCCAGGTCTCGGTGACGATGTACGAACGCCTCGACCGGCCGTTCGGTCTCGCCCGCTTCGGTGTCGCCCCGGACCACCTGCACACCCGCAAGGTGATGCGCCTGTTCGACGACATCGCGCGCAACCCGAATCTGGAGATCCTGCTCGACACCGAGGTGGGACGCGACATCACGCTCGACGACCTCCGGGCACGTCATTCGGGCGTCATCTGGGCCGTCGGCGCCCCCACCGACAAGACGCTGGACCTGCCGGGGATCGAGCAGGCCGGCGTCACCAGCGCCACGTCGTTCGTCGGCTGGTACAACGGCCATCCGGACTTCACCGACCTCGACGTCGACCTGTCCACCGACCGGGTGGTGGTCATCGGCAACGGCAACGTCGCACTCGACGTGGCACGCATCCTCGTCGCCGACCCTGCCGCACTCGCCGACACGCCCATCTCGCCGGCCGCACTGACCGCCCTGCAGCGGTCGTCGGTGCGCGAGGTCGTCGTTCTGGGACGGCGCGGACCCGTCCACGCCGCATTCACGCTGCCCGAGCTGATCGGGTTGGTGGATTCCGGTGTCGCGGTGACGGTCGATCCCGCCGATCTCGAGTCGCCTCCGGTGGACGGCGAACTCGACGCGACCATCCGCGCCAAACTCGACATCCTGGCCGAATGCGCCGCTGCCGGTGAACCAGAGGGGCGTCGGATCAGGCTGGCGTTCTTCGGTTCTCCGCTCGAGGTGCGCGGGCAGGACGGACGCGCGAACGGTGTCGTCGTCGGCCGCAACCGGGTGATCGTCGACGACGCGGGCGCGACCGTGATCGAACCCACCGGTGAAAGCGCCACCCTCGAGGCCGGACTCGTGCTGACCTCGGTCGGTTACCGCGGCGTCCCCGTACCGGGCCTGCCCTTCGACGAAGCAAAGGGCGTCATCCCGCATCGCGCCGGGCGGGTCTTCGACGGCGACGAACAGGTACCGGGCACGTACGTGACCGGCTGGATCAAGCGTGGACCGTCGGGCTTCATCGGCACCAACAAGACCGACTCGGCGGAGACCGTGTCCTCGCTGCTCGCAGATCTCGAAGAGGGCGCGCTCTCGGATAGATTGATCGACCATGGGGCCCGCGTACCAGCGCACCACCGTGCGCGCCGATCTGTCCGCTCTTCCGGCTGACCTCGCGGCGGCGCTGCGTGACCACGCCGAGTCGCGGCAGCTGACCATCACCGATGACCTGCCCGCGTGGATCACCCGGAGCATCAATCCGCCGTCCTCGTCGCTGACCGGCAAGCTCTTCGGGCGGCGCGCCAACCCGGCCGATCCCGACTCCGAGCACCAGACGCTCGTCGCACTGCACCCGACGCACCTGCTGGTCGTCGTCTCCGGGGCGAACCGCGGGATCTCGGCGCTGTCGGTGCCGCTCGCCGTCGCGTCGGTCGAGACACCGGAGTCGGCGGACGGGTTCGCGGTGACCGGTTTCGCCGGTCAGGACGGTCGCCCGGGCAGCTATCACCTCGGCGTCGGCGAGCCACACGGCGCGGAGTGCCTCGAAGCGGTGCGTGCGGCGATCGTGGCCGCGAAGAACCCATAAACCGGGGCCCGCCCGTGTCGGTTTCGTCCGATTGGTGAGTCACCCTGAAGCTGGACTCCAGACCTGAGATCACGGCGAGAGAATCCCGTATGACATTGTGCGCGTGCCAGATAGGCACTGTAACTGCACACGATTCCGAACGAGGTCTCGCACGTCGCAGTGCGCACGAGTACTCTTGCGCCTCATGTGGGGGGAGGAACCACGCGTGACGGGGATGTTCTCGAGGTTTGATTACACCGACGCCGCGCTGACCACCGGGGAACGTTTTCTGAAACTCGTCGAGGGGGTCGACGAGCCGGAGACGCGTCTGCCGGATATGCCGGGCTGGACGCTGGTCGACTGCCTGGGGCACGTCGCCCTGGCGCCGGCCCGGTTTCTCGCGCTCGCGCGCGGCGAGGGCGAATGGTGCCGACAGGCGATCGACGTCCCGGATTTCAACGCGAAACAGATCGCGAACCTGCCGACCCGTGACGTCTCGGTGCTGGCGCGCCAGCTGAGAGAGGGCCTCGACATCCTGGTCGACACCGTCTCGCATTTCAATGCCCAGGTACCGAAGATGCGGTTCGACGGCGACCGGCTCATCCGGGCCGACGCCGCGCTGGGCATCCTCATCGGCGAGTTCGTGGTGCACGGGCACGACATCGCGCGTGCGGTGGGCGCGCGGTGGTGGGTCGAGCCCGACGTGGTGCTGATGATCATCCGAGGCCGACAACAGGTGCTGCCGAGCTGGGTGGACCCGACGGCAGCGGCGGGACACGACGGCACCTATGACATCCGATTGCGCGGGTGTTCGGAGCGCTACCTCTACGAGTTCACCGACGGCGAGCTGATCATCAACCCCGACGATCCCCGACGCGCCGAAGTCCACGTCAGCGTCGACCCCGCCGCGGCGCTGCTGATCGGTTACGGCCGGCTCTCACCCACGTGGGCGGCGCTGACCGGCCGGGCATTCGCATGGGGAAGCAAGCCGTGGCTTGCGCCACGGCTTGCTCAGAAGTTCTTACCCGCCTGATTCAGCGGTTGGTTCGGTTCAGCGGTTGGTCGGCGAACCGGCCGGACGGCTGGCGCGACGTCCGCCCTGCGAACGTCCACCCGCACGATGCTGGTCGCCGGAACGGGGCTGAGCCGCCGAGCGACCCTGTCCCGCCGAACGGGACTGACCGGCGGAGCGGCCGTCGGTGGCACGCTGTCCACCCGACCGGCGCTCGCCCCCGCGGCTCTCGCCGCCCTGACCGCGTACCCCGCCACGGCTCTCACCGCGGGCGGCGCCATTGCCGCGACCCTCGCCGCGCGAACGCCCCGGGTGTCCGCCACGGCGACCACCCTGCGAACGACCACCCTGCGAACGACCGCCTTGAGAACGACCACCCTGCGAACGACCACCCTGGCCACCACGGGCCGCCTCGGCGGCCGCGCGCTCGGCAGCCGACACGCGAGGGGCCCGCTCGCCGACGAGCTCGTCGACGGCGCCGGCCTTGGCGTCGACCTGCTTCGGGGTGACCTTGATCTTGGCCTTGCGGAGCAGCTGCGAGACCTCACGACGCTGCTCGGGCAGGCACACGGTGACGACGTCACCGGAGCTGCCGGCGCGCGCGGTGCGGCCCGAACGGTGCAGGTAGGCCTTGTGCTCGGCGGGCGGATCGACGTGGACGACCAGCTCGATGCCGTCGACGTGCACACCGCGGGCGGCGACGTCGGTGGCCACGAGGACGCGCACGTCTCCCTCACCGAAGGCGGCGAGGTTGCGGTCGCGCTGGGCCTGGCTGAGGTTGCCGTGCAGGTCGACGGCCGGGATGCCCTGTTCGCTCAGCTTCTTGGCGAGCTTCTTGGCCTGATGCTTGGTGCGCATGAACAGGATTCGGCGACCGGCGCCGGAAGCGAGTTCGGCGACGAGGTCGGCCTTGCCCGCCGACGACACCTCGAACACGTGATGGGTCATGGCGGCGACCGGCGACTCGGCGGAGTCGACCGAATGCAGGACCGGGTTGTCGAGGAAGCGCTTGGCCAGCTTGTCGACGCCGTTGTCGAGGGTTGCCGAGAACAGCATCCGCTGACCCTCCGCCGGGGTGGCGGCGAGGAGCTTGGTGACGACCGGGAGGAAGCCCAGGTCGGCCATGTGATCGGCCTCGTCGATGACGGTGATCTCCACCTCGTCCAGCTTCACGATGCCCTGGCGCATGAGATCTTCGAGGCGTCCCGGGCAAGCGACGACGATGTCGACGCCGCGGCGGAAGGCCTGTTCCTGGCGGGTCTGCTTGACGCCGCCGAAGACGGTGGTGACGGTGAGGCCGACGGCGGCCGCGAGCGGCTCGACGACAGCCGCGATCTGGGTGGCCAGTTCACGGGTCGGCGCCAGAATGAGGCCGGTGGGGGCACCGACGTAGCGCTTGACCTGCATCTCGGCGAGTCCGGCGACCAGCGGGATGGAGAAGGCGAGGGTCTTGCCCGAGCCGGTCTTGCCGCGGCCGAGGACGTCCTTGCCGTCGAGGGTGTCGGGCAGGGTGTCGGCCTGGATCGGGAAGGCGTCGGCCTTGCCCTGCGATGCCAGGACCTGGACCAGTTTGGTTGGTACGCCGAGGGATTCGAAGGAAACCTGGGGAGCGGTGGTGTCGGCGGGAGTGGTGTCGGCGACCTGGTTTGCAGGTGCCGAGGGGGTCTCGAGGACAGCAGTCATTATGTGAGCAGAGCTCTTCCTGTGCGTGGCACGCGAGCAGGACGACAGTTCACTGCCGATGGTCGGTGCCGATGGCGAACACGCGGGTACGCGGGCTCGTTCGCCGTATGAAGTCAATGGCAGGCGGTGGACATCTGAAGTCCGACCCGGCGACCACCTGAGTGGGCCCCGACCTGCGAGAGAAGCGTTCTACGACGCGTTGATGCAACCCGTCATGGGTGCAACACTGCGATCGACACTACGCGCCGGTAACGAAAGAAGCGAATCGTTGTGACCGAGGTCGCGGCTCAGAACGTCTCGCTCAGCATGACGGCGACGGTGCCGGGTTCCAGCGCGTCGAAGACATGCTCGACGTCACCGGGATAGGAGATGTAATCCCCGGGGCCGAGTTCTTCGGCGGCGTCACTCGGCCCCAGCCGTGCACGCCCGGCGCTGATGACCACGTGTTCAACGACGCCGCGCGCATGCGGCGCGGAAACCCGCGGCTTGCCGGGTTCTGCCCGGATGACATACATGTCGCGTCGGGAGCCGGGCGCGGCGGTCGACAGCAGGGTGGCCGAGTAATCGGCGTCTGCGGCGGGGATGAGGGGCCCCTCCCCGAACCGGATCACCTCGACGGTCGGCGCGGGTGAGTCCAGCAGCGCCGAGAACTGCACGCCGAGTGCCGTGGACAGCGACCACAGCGTCTCGACGCTGGGGTTCCCCTCGCCCGATTCGAGCTGGGACAGGGTCGACTTCCCGATACCCGCACGACGCGCCAGCTCGGTGAGCGACAGTCCGGCACGTGCACGTTCGCGCTTCAGCGACGCGGCGACCAGCGCTTTCGGGTTCACCTGCCGAGATTCGTTCATCAAACCGTCCGATCGTCCATCTTAACGAACACCTGTTGTGTGTTCACTATGATAGTCATGCGTTCGGCATGGAGAACACTCGATTCGGCGACCCTGCGCGCCGTCGTCGTGATGTGCCTGTCGGTACTCGTGATCGGCGCGTCGTACGGGGTCGCGGCCCACAGCGCCGGCCTCGCCCTCTGGCAGATCGTGCTCATCGCAACCGTCGTGCTCGCCGGGTCGTCAGAGTTCGTCTTCGTCGGCGTCCTGGCCGCCGGGGGCGTCCCTGTTGTCGCCGCCCTCGCCGGACTCCTGATCAACACGCGGAACTTCGGATACGGGCTCGCGGTGGGCAAACACCTGCGCGGGCTCCCGGAGATACTTCTCGGCGCGCATCTGATCAACGACGAGACGGCCGCGATGACCACCGCGGAATCCGAGCCGCGGCGCGCCCGTGCGGCATTCCTGCTGTGCGGCTTGGGAATACTCATCTGCTGGCCGGTCGGAGCCGGGCTGGGTGCCCTCCTCGGGAGCAGCGTCGCGAGTCCTGAAGCGCTGGGACTCGACGCCGCATTCCCCGCTCTGCTTGCCGCGCTTGCCATTCCGGCCTTGCGGACGCGCGCCACCTGGGCAGCGGTCGCCGTCGGCGGTGCCGTCGCGGTGGCCTCGACGCCGTTCCTGCCCGCCGGTTTGCCGATCCTGTGCGCACTGGCCGGATTCGCCGCCGTCGAAGCAGCCCGGCGGCTGCGGCCCCCGCCGCTCGAGCCGTGTCGAAACCACAGTGAGGCACCCCGATGATCTCCGAATTCTCCCTCGGCATCGGAATCGGCGTCCTCACGGCCGTCCTGCGCGCGCCGATCGCGGTCGTGGTCATCCTCGCCGCCGCGACCGCCGCTGGCCTCCGCGCGCTCGGCCTCCCCTGAGCCGACCTCGTCAGGCATGCGCCTGGGCCGCGTACTCGCGTGCGCGCCGATCGAGAACCACGGCGACCTGGGACGGCGCGTCCTCGCCGATCAGGAGTCTCAGACGGCCTGGTTCCGGGTCGGCGATATGCGCGACGAGACGCTCGGCGACCGCGGCGGGCGAGGTGCCTCCGCCGGTAGCCCCTGGATCATGGGGCCAGGGCACAGCGGCGGTGCCGAGGCGCTCGGCGCGGATGGCGTCGTACACGTTCTTCGGCTGACTGAATCGCATACTGCCCGTGGCCCATTCCGTATCCATGGACCCGATCTCGGCGATGGTGACTCGTACCCCGAACGCTGCCACCTCGTCGGCAAGGGCTTCACTGAAGCCTTCGAGTCCCCACTTGGCGGCGTTGTACAGCCCGAAGAACGGCATCGCGCCCACACCTCCCACCGAGGAGATCTGAACGATGTGCCCAGAACGCTGCTCTCGCATGACGGGCAACGCTGCCTGACTCATCCACAACGGACCGAGTAGGTCTGTGTCGATGATGGCTCGCGCCTCGCCTTCATCGACCTCCTCGATGGCCCCGACCAACCCGTAGCCCGCGTTGTTGACCAGGACATCCAGCCGGCCGCATTCGGCGACAGCCCGTTCCACGGCGACATGGCAGGCCTGCCTGTCGGTTACGTCGACCCGGAGAACAGTCAGTCGAGGGTCAGTGATGGGAAATTCGACCCGTCGCGTGGTGGCGACGACGTTGTGTCCTGCCTCGAGTGCTCGACGCACAAGTGCCAACCCAAGGCCCTGTCCGGCTCCGGTGATCATCCACGTCTGTGTTCTGGTCATGCGCCCATTCAAACACAAACGAGACGCTGCGTCTCGTTTTATAGTGGACCAGTGCCGCATCTACGAACCGTGAAGAAAGTCCATGCCGCAGTGTTGCGGCTTGCGCTGCGCGCCGGACCGACGGCGCTGACCATGGAGGGGATCGCGGCCGAAGCCGGCGTGGGCAAGCAGACCCTGTACCGCAACTGGCCCTCGGTCACGGCGATCGTGTTCGACGCGCTCGCCCACGACAGCACCCCTCCCCCGGAGAGACCCGCAGATACGTCGGTCACGGCTGCACTCAGCGCGGCCGTCGAGGAGATCTCGACCGAACCGCGGCGTTCTCTACTCCGGTCGCTGGCCGCCTCGATCCAGACCGACGATGCGGTGGCGCAAGAATTTCAGGAGCGGCTCCTTGCGCCTCAGCTTGCCCAGATGCGGGAACTCGTCCGTGGCGAGGGCGCGCGAGACCCTGTCCGGGTCACCGAAATGCTTCTCGCCCCGATCTTCTACCGCTGGTTCATGCAGCTGCCTCAGTTCGACGACGCGGCGCTTTCGGAACACGTCCGAGCCGTGATGGCATTCGACCGGCAGCGAGATTGAGGGAGGTGGGTCGGCGGCCGCGCTGAGCGGTCAGGCGGCGACAGCGGCTGCGTTGCGCTCCTTCCATTCCCACACCGCGTAGATCACCTCGGTCGCATACCCGAGCTCGAGCCTCCCGCCACCGACCGGCACCGTCGCATCCGAGGCGACATCAGCATTGGGCCTCCACTGTCCCGGTGCCCGCATCGACGGAGCCACATCGATCGGTGCCCCGTCCGGCCAGTGAAACGAAAACCGTTGCCCGCCATGCGCAGCGATACCAAACTCACCCCGATGCAACGCCCGATGACACGACCCACACAACAAAATAAGATTATCCGGATCCGTCGCCCCACCCGCCGACCACAACACCACATGATGAGCATGCAAATGCCGCGTCCGCTCACACCCCGGCATCTGACAACACCGATCCCGCACAAACAGCGCCTTCACCAGCGCCTTGTTCGGCGCCCGCTTCTTTCGACCCAACCCCAACAACGCCAACCTCCCCGGACGACCAGACACCCTCGCAGACAACACCTCACGCCTCGCCGCACCACACGACGCCTCCCCCACCTCCGCCGCCGACAACGCCGGACCATCATCGAGATGCGCACTCTCCACACCGTCGCCGGCATGGATCAGGATCTCCGCCCCCGGCGCAAGATCGGGCATCGCGATCCCCTCATGCACCATGTCCGCCATCGCCACCACCGCCGGCGCCACATTCGACGGCACATGCCGCCACAAATCCCGCCGATTCGCCGGCCGAACCTCCGAATCGGGCTCACCCGACACCGTCTCGAGCGCACCCGCAGCGTTCCGCGGAACACCCGCCGGCACCGGCAGATCGTCGTCGCTCACCGTGCGGGTGCGTTCATACTCCGCCCGCACCGCCCCCGCCAGAAACCGCGCACCGTCCAGCGGCGTGAACCGCAACGACACCGACAACGTCCCATCGGCATTCCACTTCCACCGCCCCGCCGACTCCCGCGGCGCCACCGGCTCATCCGTCCCGTTCGCCGCATCGATCTGACGCATCGCCCGCACCGCCCGCTCCACCTGCGACGCCGTGCACGACAACGCCAAATTCACCAACTCCTGCTCCCGCACGTCAGTCGCCACCCGCGTCAACGCCCGCACCTTCGAATACGACAGCCGCCCCTGCGCGAACGCCGCACGGATCACCGGCAACCCCCGCAACGCCCGCGCCACCCGCACCTGCTCATGCGCCGTGCGCTGAGTGATCCCCGCTTTCCACGACAACCACTGCGCCAACGATGAAATCCCCGGCCCCGACCACGACCGCCGTTCCTCCAACACCGCCACATGCGCAAAGAACTGGGCCGTCAACGCGGTGATCTGCGCCGCGTACCCGATCACCCGTGCCTCCAGCACCTCATCAGCCAACGACGACGGATCCGCACCATCGAACATCGACGCCACACCCTCACCACGCAACACCGAAACAGACACCCCAACCCCCCGCTGTTCGAACAGATATACGAACAACCTAGCCCCGCCCACCGACAACCCGCAGGTCACCGAGACCCGAGTGTTCCGCGGAACACTACTCAGCGGACGACAGCCGGGTCGGCGCAGCTGTCCGGAACGTCGACCAGTGAGCACGGCACCGGCATCCGCGTCGGCCGGTAATCGGCAGGCACTCCCCCGGCCCGCGTGATCTCCCGGTAAGCGGCGACGCCGTCGGTGGGACGCCGTGTCAGCGACGGGTCTCGCCGGACGTCGACGGTGAACAGACCGAAGCGCGAGTCGAAATCGCCCCACTCGTAGTTGTCGGTGAGACTCCAGTAGTTGTAGGACTTCACGGGGATGCCGTCCTGCTTGGCCCGCTGCAGCCAGTACACCGTGTCACGAAGGTGGTCCGAACGCCGATAACCGTCGGGGCGTCGGCCGGCCGGATCGGTGGCCAGCCCGTTCTCGATCACCCGGATCGGCTTGCCCGGGAACTGCCCCGCCACGTGGCGGAGCACGTAATAGATGCTCTCGGGCGCCTGTGAGCTCTTCCAGAACTCGCCGAGTGCACCGTAGGCCACCGACGCATCGGTAACCGAGAACGAGTAGTAGTGGTCGACGCCGACGAAGTCCAGGGTGTCGCGCATCCGTTGCGGGAAAATCGATTCCAGCCACGGCTGGAGTCCGGCGATCGGATAGTAGGCGAAGTTCGACGACACCTCCGCGCCCGGCTGGACCCGATGGATGTGCCGGTAGACGGCCCGATGCGCCGCGACGATCCCGTCGACCATCCGGCCCAGGTTCTGTGGCGAGACCCCGCCGTACTGGAGTTCGCGCCGAACGTACTCGGTCGGTTCGTTGAACGTGATCCACAGCGGGTCGGCCCAGGCATACCGGTCGACGACCCGGGAGGCGAACGCCACCATGTCGTCGGCCATTCCGGGGCGAGATTCCACCCGCCGAGATCCACCGCCCAGCCAGGATGTACCCAGTGGTTGAGCGTGATCATCGGTCGCATGCCGGCGTCGACGACTTTGCGGATCACCCTGTCGTAGAACGCCCAGCCCGCCGGATCATCGTGTCCGCGTGTCGGTTCCACCCGCGACCACTCGACCGACGTGCGGTAGATCCCGACACCGAGCGACGCGGCCCGGTCGATGTCCTCGGCGTGACGATGGTAGAAGTCGACGGCGTTGCCGACCGGATCCTCGACCTTGCCCTGCTTGCCGTACCGCAGCCAGTTCGAGTCCCGGTTGTATCCCTCGGACTGGAAGCCGGATTGGGCGACGCCGAAATCGAAGTCCGGACCGAGCGGCGGAACCGCGGCTCGCGCCGGCGAGGAGACACCGACGGGCAGCAACAGCACTGCGGCAAGCGCGATCACGAGCACGGCGGACACCCGCGGTAGACGCCGAACGCCGGGACGGAAGGGTTCGTGCACGACGGTCAGAACGGGCTACCCGTGAACGGTGCGACCCGCTCGCACGGCACGCGTCGAGGGTGCTCGGGATCGAGCGCGTTCAGCACGAAGTACGCCGTTCGCCGCGACCCCGCCATACCCGCATGCTCGGTGTAGTCGACCGAACATCCCTCCTGCACAACGATGTTGCGGACATTCGATCCACCTGGCGGAAGTCCGTACCAGTACGGCACCACCAGTTCATCGTGGCGCGTGGCGATGTTGGTGTACTCGATGCCCGGCAGGTAGTAGCCACCCTCGGCGACCCTACGCAGGAACGCGGCACCGGGGTCGAGGTCGAAACACGCCTGGCACAGGGGAACCTGCTCGGGCCGGACACCGAGACCGCGTACGAACGGGCCGATGGCATCGGCGCCGGCGACGGTCGTCCCCCGCCACACGGGTGCCAGCGAGACGTACTTGTCGATGTTGTGTTGGCCACCGAGATACTTGGCGTAGTACGCCGGCACCACGGTCCCCTGGGAATGTCCGACGATGTCGACCTTCGACGCGCCGGTGGCGCGACGCACCTTGGTGACGAAGCCGCCCAGTTCGCGTGCACTCTCCGACATCAGGCCCATCCCGCCGATCGCACTGATCGGCCACGGGGCGCCCTTGAGCGCGCCGTAGGTGGGCGTGAAGACGCAGTATCCCTCGTTCTTCAGCAGCGGGACGTAGGTTCCCCAGTTGGTCTGCTGCGATCCGCCCGTCCCGTGTACGAGGATGACCGGGTGGGGGTGACGCGTCGACGGCTTGCAGTTCCAGTCGTTCGCGCCGGGCAGCGAACCACCCGGGTCGGTGAGTTCACCGGGGATTCCGGAGAGGAAGTTGTAGGTGACCGGCAATGTGTCTGCCCGCGCGGGCGTGGCGGTGCGACCAACACCCCGGCCAGCGCCGCCACGACCAGCCCCAACAGCAGCTTCGAGGACCTCATCGCTGAGAAACTAACAAAGACCTGCGGACCTGGGTGGGCGTTTACCCAGACCGGTTGCCGGACTCCCCGTCAACAGGAACCGACCGGCCCGAACGCGCCGATCTCGAAGACCGCCCCCGCGCCCATTGGTCGGGTGAGGACGTCCACACCGTGGCACGATGAGAGGTCTACGGGAAGCCATGCGGTCATGCGCCTAGGACCAGATGAGGATCACGCAGACATGACGAGCACATACGACGGCCAGGTAGCACTGATCACCGGCGCGGCCCGCGGCCAGGGCCGCAGCCACGCGGTCGCCTTCGCCGAACGCGGGGCCGACGTCGTCCTCTGCGACCGCTGCGAGGACAGCCCCGCGGTCGGTTATCCGCTGGCCACCGAGCCCGATCTGGCCGAGACCGCGCGTCTGGTCGCCGCCACCGGCCGCAGATGCATCTCCGTCCGGGCCGACACCGCCGACCGCGCCGCGATGGATGCGCTGGTCGCACAGGCGCATTCGGAGTGCGGCCGCATCGACATCGCGGTCGCCAACGCGGGCGTGTCGGTCGCGGCACCTGTGCAGTCGATGAGCTCCGGCCAGTGGGCGGAGGTCATCTCCTCCAATCTGACCGGTGTCTTCAACACGGTCGGCGCGGTGGCGGGCGGGATGATCGAACGCGACTACGGACGGATCGTCACCATCTCGTCGATGCTCGGCCGGGCCGGTAACACCAACATGGCGGGGTATGCGGCATCCAAATGGGGTGTCATCGGTTTCACCAAGAGCGCGGCCCTCGACCTCGCCGGTCACGGCATCACCGTCAACGCCATTGCGCCCGGGAACATCTCGACGCCGATGATCCACAACGAGGCGCTGTACTCGATGATGCGCCCGGACCTGCAATCCCCCACGATCGACGACGTCGCGCCCGTCTTCGAATCTCTCCATGCACAACCGGTCCCCTGGCTGGAGGCCGCGGAGATCACCCGGGTCGTGCTGTTCCTGACCGAGCCGGACAACGCTCACATCAGCGGTGCCGTGATCCCGGTCGACGCCGGAAACGCCGCGCGCGTCACCGGCTGACGCGCATCTCCGGTCACGGTCGCCGAGGCATCACGCGTCCAGATGAGGTCACACGGTGTTTTCCTCGTCGCGATGGCGGAAGTCGCGCACGGTCGCGACGGCCGACGCGAGGACGAGAACGAAGCCGGTCACCAATAGTGTCACCGCGACGTAGTGCATGACGCTCTCGTAGTGGCCGAGGTCGAATTGCTCGGCCGCGATTCGGAATCCGACCACGACGAGCCAGGCGAGGAACGCCATCGTGAGCGTCCGACGCTGAAAGACCGCACTGCGACGCCGATGCTCGTGCTCGGCGAGATCGTCGATGGCGGCGAGGACGATTCCGCTCATCCGCGTGTGTACCGGCGTCTCGGGCGACAGCTTGGCCAGGATGTCGACCTTCTGGGACAGCTTCTGGTGCCGGTCGTTGGCGTCGAGTCGCGCGATGACCGCTCCGATCATCGCGACCAGCAGCGTCCCGGCGAAGGTGAGCATCGCGGCGGTCATAGGCGGAAACCTACAGCGACCCGGGCTCGGAAGGCGGCCGAAACCGCAGCATCCCCGCCACGACGGACCGCTGCGTCCCGGGTGGCGGAGACCGGAAAGCGCCCTCCACGCGATGAACGACGACGATAGGTCGCTCGGATGTGCCCGAGTTCGAACCTCAGGGATCAGGACGTGGACAGCGACCGGCGAGCGAGCTCCAGAATCCGCTCCGCACGACGGTATTCCAGCGAATGCAGCTGACTGTCCGGGGACACGGTGTTGCTCGCCTGACGCAGCAGGATCGCTGCCAGGGACGACACGGTTCGCGGGGGGATGACCAGCAGGGTCACCTCGATCCCCTTCGCGGTCAGAGTCATCAACGGCGGCGTCGCGGGCGAGTCGGGCGAATCCAGGCCGGGGTATCGGCGGAAACTCTGCCAGTTGACGTCGATGCCGGTCACCTCGCCGATCTGTGGTCGCGCGGCGGCGAGGACGCCGGGCAACTCGTCGGCGAGCTGGACCGTGTACGGGTACCAGGCGCCGCCGATCGCCACTGACGGATCGACGCCGAACCGCACTCGAGGCGGACCCAGAAGCGGCGGGGCGCTCATCGACGGGCCCCCACGGCCGGGACGATGAAACCACGCGAGACGGGACTCACATTTGCCACCTGACATGCTCACCAGACGGAAAACGGTCTGTCTGACACCGGAGACGCCGACAGCGGCCTGTCGGATGTTCGATCTGGATGTCTTCGACATTACCCCGGCCGTGCTCCGAGCCGTCGACCGGCGCGGACATCCGATCGACGGCGCCCAAACGTCGGCTCCCAAACGACAGCGAGGGCCCCGGCGTGCGCCGGAGCCCTCGGACTCTGTGGAGCTAAGGGGAATCGAACCCCTGACCTACTCGATGCGAACGAGTCGCGCTACCAACTGCGCCATAGCCCCGGAGGGTCGCATTGCGACCAGCCGGGAGCCACTTTAGCAGCCCCACCGCGCGGGATCCCAAACGCCTGGACCCATGGCTAGGCTGGGTCGGTGTCTCAGATGTCTGATCAGCAGTTGGCCGGTGTTCTCAACAATGTCGTGGGGGTGATCAACCCGGTCCTCGACGTGCTCGCCGAACGGGACCCGCTCGACCTCAAGGAACACACCTTCCACGACGACGACCACCCGGATTCCCGCCTCCAGCAGGCCCGGCACGCCGCGGCGAAGCTCCTCGACGTCGCCGACTGGCCCGGCACCAAGGGCTGGGGCGAACGGCCGATGCACAAGCGCGCGAGCTGGTGGGTGACCCGCATCGGCACGCTGAACACCGGTGCGGTCGCCTTCCCCGGTGTCTTCGGCGTCTGGGCGAAGCGCCTGCCGGTCACGCCTTATCTGGGGTTCGCCAACCAGGCGATGGTGCTCGTCGCGATCGCCCGCGAGTACGGGGTCACCGAGCGCGGTCGCCAGGTCGCGCTCCTGGCGTCGGTGCTGTGCGGACGGGACATCTCCACGCCTGACGTCGACGCGGAATCCGGTGCCGCACTACCCACCGACCCGGACGAGCGCAAGAAGTCGCTGTTCCGCGGTATCTGGGACGCCGCGAAGCTGCTCCGAGCGGTCGATGACGAGTTCGAGAAGCGTCCCCAGCCGATGGTGCTGTTCCGGATGCTCGGGTACATCCCGGTGATCGGCGCACCGGCGACCTATGTCGGTGAGCGATTCGCCCTCTCGACGGCCGCCAGACGCGGCCAGGCCTGGCTGGAGTCGCACGGCAGGGCGTCGCTGACCAAAGGCAGCTGAAAGGTCAGCCGACCCGGCGGTACTCCACGTCCTCGCGGTCCATGCGGCGACGCTGGAACGGGGGCAGGTGATCGAAGACGGGGTCCTCGTCGTCGATCTCGAGAACCACTGCGCCACCGGGACGTCGCAGGCGCGGGGGCGGCGGTGCGGCGGCGAACTCGGGCACCGCGGCGGCGCGTCGACGACGCTCCTCCTCAGCGCGCTGCGCACGCTTGGCACGGGCAAGCCGCTGGGCCCGGATCTGCTGCTCCACCTTCACGGCCCGACGCAGGTATGCGAGGTAGCCGACCAGCATCAGCCCGATCACACCGGTGGCGACCCAACCAGTCGTCCCGATGAGGAACCCGGACACCACTGCCAGGATCAGCAGCGCGAACAGGCCGAGAGTGACCCGCTGACGCTCGCGATACTTCAGCTCGCGTTCCTTCTCCGAGGAGTAGACGCTGCGGCGACCCCGCCCGGACTGTGCGGTGTGCGCAGCCGGACGCTCGTCCTCCAGCTCGTCGACGACCGTTTCCGGCTCGTCCTCGGTGTGCCGGGACGCACGGGCGTAGTCGTCGTATTCGTCCTCGTCGAGATCGTCGGTCGCGTCCTCGTACTCGGCGGCCTCTGAATCGTCCTCGTACTCGGCCTCTTCGGAATCCTCGTACTCGGCTTCGTCGTCTGTGTCGTCGGCCTCGACGTCGTCGGCGGCGTCGGCGTGGGCGTCGTCGGCGGCGTCGGCGTGGGCGTCGTCGGCGGCGTCGGCGTGGGCGTCGGCGGTCAGATCGTCGTCGGCGTCATCGGAGGCCTCGACCGTCGGCTTCTCGACCTCGACGTCCCCGACGCTCTGGACCTTCGTCGTGTCGTCGGCATCGTCGGTCTGGGTGTCGTCCTCGGTCTCGTCGACGACGGCGGTGGCGGCCGCGGCCGTCTTACGCGTCGACTTCCAGGACGGGTCGTGCGGATGGCGAGCCGACGAGCGGCGTCGCGCGGTCGACGGTGCCGTCGCTCGCGCTCCACCACGGTGGAGCAGTCGCGTCTTCTTCGCGGCCTCAGTGGACTTGAGGATCTGGGGACGACCCTTGATCACCATGGGGACCAGCACGAAGAGCCAGACCGCGACGAGACAAACCCACAGTACGGAGTTGGGCATGCGACTCTCCCTTCATTCACTCTGGTCACACGAGGCCACTCCACAATCTAGGGCCCGAAAGTCCCAGTTCCACGCCGACGCGCCGTAGCGCGGTCATGTCGACGCGGATTCACACGCCACTCTCAGTCACTCAGCGCGGAACCGCGCGTCGACCGCGACGTCGATCTCGATGTCGTCGGCGCGCAGTTCCAGACTCGGCGCCGAACCCGCGACGGCAGCACCCATCAATCGCGCACGCGGCGACGGGACGTGGTCGACCATGTCGGGGTCGGACAGGAGTGTCGGTGTCACCGGTCCGCGGCCCACGGCGTCGGAGTAGGCCTGCGCCTTGGCAATTGCGTCCTCGACCGCCTCCCGGCGCAGTTCACGTTCGTGTGCGCGACGGCTGGCCTCGTGCACGTCCCAACGGACGCCGTCGATCGTCACCCCCTCCTCGCTCGACCAGGTGTCGATGAACTCCGACAGCTTCTCGAAGTCGCCGAACTCGGCATCGAGGCGAATACGGGTGTTGTACATCGGTTCCCGTGACTCGCCCTCGTTGGTGTAGGGCCGGTACGAGTACACCCGTACCGATTCGGCGGTCCACCGGTTGACCGCGCCGGCCGCTTCGAGTTCGCCGAGGGCGTCGGTGATCCTGGAATGCAGCGTCACCGCAGACTCGTACACCGCAGACTTCACCGGGCCTTCGAGATGGACGGCGATGTCGATGACGCCACGTTCTGGGGCGTAGCGGCCGCGTGCGTTGCCGCGAACCACGATTTCCAGCTCGCTCACGACGCGTGCCTTTCTACTGGAAGGACGCCCGGCCCGAACGGACCAGCGCCTCGGCCGCGGAGCCGACGACCTCCTCGGCCGTCAACGCGAACAACATGTGGTCGCGCCAGCGCTTGTTGACGTCCATGTACCGGACCAGCAGGCCCTCCTGCCGAAAACCGATGTTCTTCAACACCTTCTGCGAGGCGTCGTTGGCCGGCTGCACGGTCGCGTCGAGCCGGTGCAGGCCGACCGGACCGAAGCAGTGATCCACGCCCAGAGCGACAGCTGCCGTCGCGATGCCCTTCCCGGAGTGCGTGTCGTCGACCCAGTAGCCGATCCACGCGCTGCGCACGGCTCCGCGCTGAATGTTGCCGACGGTCAGCTGCCCCACGTATTGGCCGTCGAGTTCGATCACGAACGGCAGGATCGTGCCGCGCTTGGCCTCGGATTTCAGCACCGCGAACAACGGCGGCCACGAACCGGGCTGATGCCGGTCGGCCCAGCTCCCGACGCCGGTCGGCTCCCAGGGCAACAACGAATTCTGATTACGGATGCGCAGTTCGCTCCAGGTCTTGCCGTCCCGCATCTTCACCGGGCGCAGCGTGACCGTTCCACCCCTGGTGCGCAGCGGTCCCAGGGACGCCGGCCAGCCCGGACTCCCCTCACCGCCACTCAACCACCTGAACACGAGATGACAGTTTAGGCGCAATCACAGGATCCCCCCGCATGAGACCTGCGTCTCGCGGAGAGTCGCGCTCCGCGGTCAGCCGCGCTGGGCGAGGAAGGCGACCTCGACCTCGTCGCCGGTGCTCATCTCTTCGACGTCGGGGTCGACCATGATGAGGCAGTTCGCCTCGGCGAGTTCGGCCAGCAGATGCGACGAGCCGGTCGGCGACGCGCCGAGCACCTGAACCAGGTAGTCCCCGGTCCGCTCGTCCCGCATGAGCTGTCCGCGGAGGTACCCTTTGCGGCCGCGCACCGACGCGATCGGCCCGATGGTGCGGGCCTTGATGACCCGGCGCATCGGCTGCCGCTTGCCCAGCGCGATACGGATCAGCGGCCGCACCATCACCTCGAAGGTCACCAGCGCGCTCACCGGGTTCGCCGGCAGCAGGAAGGTCGGCACCTCGTCGCGACCGAGCCGGCCGAAGCCCTGCACCGATCCCGGATGCATGGCCACCCGGACGATCTCGAGCTCACCGAGATCGGCGAGGGCGTCGGCGATGGCCTTCGACGCGCTACCGCCGACCGCGCCGCAGATCACCACGATCTCGGAGCGGATGAGCTGCGCCTCGACCACCTCTCGCATGCGGGAGGCGTCGCGCTCGGCGATGCCGACCCGGTTGACGTCGGCGCCGGCGTCGCGCGCCGCCGCGGCGAGCGCATAGCTGTTGACGTCGTAGATCTGCCCTGGCCCGGGAGTGCGATCGATGTCGACGAGCTCACTGCCGACCGAGATCACCGACAGCCGCGGGCGCGGGTGGACCATCACGCGCGCCTGCCCCACCGCAGCCAGCAGACCCACCTGGGCGGGACCGATGATCGCGCCGGCACGGACCGCGACGTCACCGGGCTGGACGTCGTCCCCGACCCGTCGGACATAGTTGCCGCTCTCGACGCCGTGCCCGATCTTCACCTTCTGGTCGCCGCCGTCGGTCCAGCGCAGCGGCACTACCGCGTCCGCGAGAGTCGGCATCGGCGCACCGGTCTCGACCCGGACGGCCTGTCGCGGCTGCAGCCGAGTGGGGGTCCGCGACCCCGGACCCACCTCTCCGACCACGGGCAGCGAGACGATCATCGGTTCGCCTGCCTCGAGGTCGACGAGTTCGGCGCCGTTCGCATCGAAATCCTCGAGATCCTCCGGCGCGACGACACCGGCGAGCGCCACATCGACGGCACGCACCGCGTAACCGTCGATGGCGGCCTGGTCGAAACCCGGCATGGGATGCTCGGTGACCACTTCCTCCGCGCACATCAGACCCTGCGCCTCGGAGATCGCGACGCGCACCGGCCGCGGCGCCACCGCGGCGGCGGTCACGAGCGTCAGATGATCTTCGACGGACCGCATCTCACCGCTCTTCCCGCACTGCTCGATACAACACAGGGAAACGTTATCGGGCGTGCGCGCCGGAACGGTCGAGGCGCGCGGAGGCCGCCGGCGATCAGCTCTCGGCCAGCCGCTTCTCCAGCCACTCACGCAGATCAGGCCCGTAATCGTCACGGTCGAGCGCGAAGTCGACCGCGGCCTTGAGGTAGCCACCCGGGTTGCCCAGGTCGTGGCGGGTGCCGCGGTGCACGACGACGTGCACCGGTTCGCCCTCTTCGATGAGCAGCGCGATCGCGTCGGTGAGCTGGAGTTCACCACCGGCACCCGGCTTGATCCGGCGCAGCGCGTCGAAGATCTTGCGGTCGAGGATGTAGCGTCCAGCGGCCGCGAGGTTCGACGGTGCGTCCTGCGGCTCGGGCTTCTCGACCATGCCCTTGAGCTTCATCACATTGGGATTGTTCGCATCCGGCAGCGGCTCGACGTCGAAGACGCCGTATGCGCTGATGCGGTCCTCGGGAACCTCGATCGCGCACAGTACCGAACCGCCCCGGCGCTGACGGGTACGTGCCATGACCTCCAGCACTCCACCGGGCAGGACGAGGTCGTCCGGCAACAGGACCGCGATGGCGTCCTCGTCGTCGTCGAGGAGGTTCTCGACGCAACCGACCGCATGACCGAGACCCAGAGGCTTCTCCTGGATCACCGAGGCGACCTCGAGGAGGTTCGGGGCCTTGCGGACCTTGGCGAGCATGGCCTCCTTGCCGCGCTTGGCGAGGGTGCTCTCCAGCACGAGGTCCTTGACGAAGTGGGCGACCACCCCGTCCTTGCCCGGGGAGGTGATGATCAGGAGCCGTTCGGCGCCGGCGGACTTGGCCTCCTCGGCGACCAGCTCGATGCCCGGGGTGTCGACCACCGGCAGCAACTCCTTGGGCACCGTCTTGGTGGCGGGGAGGAACCGCGTCCCCAGCCCGGCAGCCGGGACCACCGCGGTACGCGGGATCGGCGGAGTGTTGGGTACCGCCTCGTACTCACTGAAGCCTTCTTTGGACGCAGTCATGAATCCACCCTAGGACAGGTGTCCCCGGCCGGCCGGACGGACGGCAGTGACCCGGACCTCACCCGGATCGAGACCGTGGTCGGATACAGTTCGGTCGTCGGCGAGCCACCACGGGATGAAGGACGGACGCGTCGTGCGAACCCTGAAGGACCAACGGCGCGAGGAAGCCGCGAAACGCCGGTCGGCCATACCGAAGGCCGCGCGCGAGCGGGCTGCGGCAGACCTCGCCGAGTGGATACACACCTGCCCGTTCCGGCTCGAGTACGACGTCACGGTGGCCGCGTATGTGCCGGTCGGCGACGAGCCGGGATCGACGGCGATGCTCGACGCACTGCTCGATCGCGGCGTCACGGTGCTGCTCCCGGTGGTTCCCGCCGGCGAACCCGCACCGCTCGACTGGGCGCGATACACCGGTCCGGGATCGTTGTCGCCGGGGAGATGGGGCCTGCTCGAACCCACCACCGACCGCCTCGGTGTCGCCGCGATCCGCGCGGCGTCGGTGATCCTGATCCCCGCCCTGTCCGTCGACAAGACCGGCGTCCGCCTCGGCCGTGGTGCCGGGTACTACGACCGCACGCTCGTGGGGCTGTCCGCAGAACTCGTCGCGGTGGTCTACGACGAGGAGTTCGTCGACTCCCTGCCGGCCGGCGATCACGATGTGGCCGTGGGCTGGGCGCTGACCCCCGGCGGCGGGTTCCAGGAACTCGGCTGAGACGACAGAACCCGGGCGGTGCGTCCGTCGCGTGACGGGTGAGTCCTGCCCAGGCTCTGGTCTGAAGTTGTGCGTGCCGCGTGTCAGGCGGGCGTGGCGGCCTTGCTGTCGCTCTTGGTGGCGCTGCTCGAGCTCGACGAATCCGACGAGGTCGAGGAACTGCCGGACGTGGAACTGCTCGACGTCGAACTGTCCGACGACGAGGACGACGTGGCGTCCGAGGAGGACGAACCCGACCGCGAGTCGGTGCGGTAGAAGCCACTCCCCTTGAACACGATGCCGACCGAGTTGAACAGCTTGCGCAGGCGACCTGTGCACTGCGGGCATTCGGTCAACGAATCGTCGGAGAACGACTGGACGATGTCGAACTTGTTGTCGCACTCCGTGCAGGCATACGAGTAGGTGGGCACCTGAACCTCCGAAAGTCAGTAAACGCTGACAAGTGTAACCGATTTTGGCACTCCCACATTCCGAGTGCTAACGCGGGTCCACCCAGCCCGCCCGGCGACCCCTCCCGACGCCTATCCGCCGATCACATCGCGGTTGACGTCGGGGATGTTGTCGCGGTTCATGTCGGCGTCGCGCGCCTGGCGGGCATCCCAGCGCAACAGGACCGCGGCGAGCACCGCGGAGATGAGCGAGCCGGCCAGGATGGCCGCCTTGGCGGCCGCGGCGTGGTCGTCGGAACCGCCCTCGAAGCTGAGTTCGGCGATGAGGAGCGCCACGGTGAAGCCGACGCCGGTGAGCATGCCGATCGGCAGCAGGTCCCGGATTCCGATGGCGTCGGGCAGCCGTAGCGGCGTGAACCTCGTCATCAGCCACGTCGATCCGAGGACGCCGACGAGTTTACCGGCCACGAGTCCGAGCACGATGCCGATCGACACGGGCTGCACGATCGAGCCCTCACCGCCGATCACCGTCACGCCGGCGGCGGCGAAGGCGAAGACCGGGAGCGCGATCGCCGCGGAGTAGGGACGGACCGCCTCGTCGAGCCGTTCGGTGCGGGGGATCTTCTCGCCGCGGATGGCGACCGCGGGCACGGCGAAGCCGAGCAGCACACCCGCGACGGTGGCGTGCACGCCGGACGCGTGCATGAGGCCCCAGGCGACGAGGCCGACCGGGATCAGGAGCGGCCAGAGTTGCCACGACCGACGCACCAGCACGGCGAACACCGCGACCACCGCGATCGCGCCGCCGAGCATGACGAAGTCGATCTCGTCGGTGTAGAAGGTCGCGATCACGACGATGCCGAGCAGGTCGTCGACGACGGCCAACGTGAGCAGGAACGTCCGCAACGGCAGTGGGAGGCCGCGACCGAAGATCGCGAGGACGGCGAGCGCGAAGGCGATGTCGGTGGCCGTCGGGATGGCCCATCCCCGAAGTCCCTCGGGGTCCCCCGCCGCGACGACGACCACGTAACAGAGCGCGGGCGTGACCATGCCGCCCACGGCGGCCGCGATCGGCACCCCGGCGAGCTTCAGGTCGCGGAGGCTGCCGGCGACGAACTCGTGTTTGAGCTCCACACCGACCACGAAGAAGAAGATCGCCAGCAGTCCGTCGGACGCCCAGTGCGCCAGCGAGAGATGCAGATGCAGGGCTTCGGGACCGATCTCGGTGTGCAGCAGCGACGTGTAGCTCTCCCGCCACGGCGAATTGGCCCATACGACTGCGATGGCCGCCGTGATGAGCAACAGCACGCCGCTGGTGGTGTCGAGAGCGGCCCACTGCCGCAGCCGGTCGCGTGTCATGGAACTCCTCTGTCCGCGGGGCACACGTACACGTGCCCTCTTCACGCCACCCTTCACCGGGCGACGGCCGACCAGACTTCCCGGCACACCATGGTTTGTTTCCGACGTCACCCTAGCGGAGGCCCGACCCGGCGGTCGCTTGTGCACAGGGCGACGCCGGACTCCACGACTGTCCACAACGAGTCCGCGGCACCGTTTCCCGGGCGGTCGACGCCTATCGTCCAGCCATGCCACTGACTCGGATGTCGTTGCCGCGCGAGCGGCTCGGCCCACGCCTGGGCGACCGGCTCGCTCACGCAGTGCGTCCCGGATGGACGCGCAGTCTCGCGGTCCGACGACTGGTCGCGGTGGCGCTGATCGTCGCGGCCGCCGTCGTCGCAGTGGTGGGGGCCCGCGCCGACGGGGAGTTCGAGGTGCTCGTCGCGGCACACGATCTGGTACCCGGCCAGATGGTCGACGCCGGTGATCTCACCCCTCGGCTCGTCATGGGGAGCACGGTTCCCGCCGGTGCGATCTCCGATGCCGCACTCGCGACCGGCCGTACCGTCACCGGTCGCGTACGGACCGGGGAGATACTCACCGACACCCGGCTGTTGTCCTCGCGTCTGCCGGCCGAGCTGACCGGGGTCGACGACGCCCGTCTCGTACCGGTCCGGTTGTCCGACGAGGCGGTCACCTCGTTGCTCCGGCCCGGGGATGTGGTTGACGTCCTGACCGATTCGGCCGATGTCCTCGCACGACGCGCCGTCGTGGCGATGCACACCGGTCAGTCCTCCTCGGGCGGGATCGCCTCCGGCCGGAACTCGGTAGCACCGGTTCTCCTGGCTATGGATGCCGCAGCTGCCCATCGCGTCGCCGCCGCGGGTCTGGATTCTTCGCTCGCGGTCGTCCTGCACTGAACCCGCGACACTCCGGACGATTCAAGGCAAATGGATCGCGCTGTTCACGATCGTGGATAGGGTAGTACGAGTTCGCACAGCAGAATGTCGGATTTGCACCGACCGACACCGAATCGCCGGAAACAAGAGCGGGATAACCGAGGAGGGGCCGCACACCGTGCTCAAGGGATTCAAGGACTTCATACTCAAGGGCAACGTCGTCGAGCTCGCTACCGCAGTCATCATCGGTGCGGCCTTCACCGCCATCGTGACCGCGTTCACCGACGGCATCGTCCAGCCGATCATCAATTCGATCCCGATCGGCTCCGACGCCGCACAGGGACTCGGCTTCCAGATCACCGACAACGCCTCGACATTTGTCGACCTCGGTGGGGTGATCACCGCCGTCATCAACTTCCTGATCATCGCGGCGGTGGTGTACTTCATCATCATCCTGCCGTACAACAAGCTCGCGGAACTGGGCGGCTTCGGCAAGAAGTCCGAGGTCACCGAGGTGGCTCTGCTCACCGAGATCCGCGACCTGCTCGATCCGGAGGGAACGTCGAAAGCCAAGGCCGAGGCGGAGAGCGACCTACCGCCGCATCTGGCCGAGCCATCCGCGCCGGCCGGCGACCCCTACGCACCCCAGTCGGGCCCCCTCGCGCCGTACGAGTCGCCGTCCGGTGCCGGTACCACACAACGGATTTCGACTCCCCCGTCGTCGGGTCAGCCGTTCCAGCACGGACCGTCCCAGCAGGGTTCACCGCAGTCGGGACCGCAGTCGTCGCCGCTGTTCGACTCGCCGCAGGGTCATCCCGGGGGCCCGGGAGGCCAGCCGTATCCGACGCCGCAGCCGGCTCCGGGCAACTACCCCCCGCCCGGAAACTATCCGCCGCCCGGCAACTACCCGCCCCCCGGCTCCCAGTACCCCGGCGAGCAGCCGTACCCGGGCGACCAGTACCCAGGCGAGCAGTTCCCCGGTGACGGTCCGGACGCACCGGGACGCCATTCGCGCTGAGCCTCACCACGCGTCGCCATTGCCGGACCCAGCCCGCTGTCGGTCTATCCCGGTGGATCAATGCGCTGCACCCACACCGTCGGCCCATCGGTCAGAGTGAACTCTGCCCGGACGATCGCGTTCCACTTGCGGGCGTAGAGCTGCGACAACTGCTCATCGGCCGTGCTGCAGGTCAGGGGTAACCCCAGGCGCGCCGCCCGATGCACCACGGGATCGACCAACTCCGAGAACACGCCTCCACGGCGACGGCCGGGGTGCACAAGCCCGAAGATCACCTTGATCGGATCCTGGGCCACCTCCGCCTCGGCCGTCTTCGTCTGCAATTCGGTGAACCGCCCGACAAACCCGTCGATCTCCTTGATGAGACCCCGCGTTCGCGTCTTGAGATCGTCGTCGATGCGTCCGGCTTCCTGCGTGCTCTCGGACACGGCGATCAACGCGATGAGGTCACCGCATTCGTCGAATACACCACGAAGACCGGGCAGATATTCGACGAAGAGGATCTCGCCGTACCAGCGGTAGATGGCCGGGTCGGCATCCGCCCCCAGCAGCCAGCGATAGACCGGGACCTCGCGAAGACCTGCCTCAAGCAGATCGAGCGCGCTCTCCTGGTCCGTGGGGAGCATTTGTCGAGACCGCCCGACCGACGTCATACCTTCACTCACCCGTCAATATCAGCACATCTGACCAAGACGCAACGCTGCGGATACCCAGAATTCATCTTCACTGACGAAGACACGTGAGCGCGGTTGCGGTAACGTCTGCTGCGCCGTACTCGGCGTTAGCAACCGCGGCGAGTTCCCCTAAAATGCAAGGAGAGTCACATGGCCGAAGCCATCAACATTTCCTGGATCCGTCTCTATCTCGACGAGCTGATCACCGCCTCCGACGGCGGCTCGGACGCGCCAGAGGAATAGGCCAGCCACCCCAGACCTCGCGACATCAATAAGTTCCGTTGCGAGGTCCGCTCAATTGCGAATAGCACCGAATAAACAAGGGAGAAGACATGGGAGAAATCGTCGAAGGCTCCATCAGCGACGCCATCAAGGCACTGCTGAGCGGATCGCTCGAGAGCGAAGAGCCCACCCCGCCCCCAGCGGACTAGTACATCTCGAGCTCGCGGCCGGCACCGCCGCTTTGGGCTCGCATATGACCACCACCAGCCCTACCTGGGCAAGTGGACACCATCCCAGCTAGGAGGACCATTATGGCCACCGGTATCGAAATCAACCTGAGCGAGATCTTCCGCATCCTGGACAGCGAGTCCGACGAGCCCACAACGCCCGAAACCGGGGTCTGAGGAGTTCGAATCGGTTCGGCGAGAATTCACCTCTCGTACGTATCGGTCTCGCACTGCTGAAGTAATCTCACCCGTGCGACCCTCCATTCGGCTCGAAATCCGAGGTTCGCAGAACACGACCAAGGGGGTCAATATGGCAAGCATCATCGAAGCTGCAATCACCGACGCAATCGTCGAACTGGTCACCGGCGCGATCGAATCAGGATCGGACTCGGGTACCACCACGGAGTAGTCGCAACCCGACTCACGGTCGCCCCGCCGGCATCTGCCGCGGGGCGACCTTTGTGCTTTCGAACGAAAATTAACAATACATTCACTGGTTGCGGGTTTGCGAAGAATTCTGTCTAGAACGAACCCCCGGACCGCAATTGTCCGCGACCCCCGCATTCGAGCGGGGATCGCCTGTCTCGATGAAGGAGCAATCAGATGACCCGGTGCCCGCGCAGGCTCCATTGGAGTATTGCCGCCGCTGTGAGCGCCTCGCTCATGATTACCGTGTCCGGCGAGGCACGCGCCGCCCCCCTTCTGGTCGATCCCGGCGCTCCTGATGAGCGGATCACCGAGATCGTGGTGCACTCGCGGTCGATGGACCGCGACGTTCCCCTCACGGTGATCAGGCCAACGGATGAGACGAAGCCGCGAGGGGTGCTCTACCTGCTCAACGGCGCAGGAGGCGGCGAGGACAGCGCCAATTGGCTCGAGAAGACCGACATCGAGGAATTCACCAAGGACAAGAATCTCTACGTCGTGATCCCGAACGCAGGTCAGTACAGCTATTACACCGACTGGCAGACGCCCGATCCGGTTCTCGGGGTCAACAAATGGTCAACCTTCCTCGGCAAAGAACTTCCTCCGGTCGTGGACGCCGCTTATAACACATCGGGGCGGAACGCGATTGGCGGGATCTCGTCGTCGGGCACGTCGGTCCTGAACCTCGCACGAGAGCACCGCGAACTGTATGAGGCCGTGGGCGCCTATAGCGGATGCCCGACGACGTCGGACCCGTTCGGGCAGGAGAACATTCGTCTGGTCGTCGAGGTTCGAGGACGAGGCGACGCGACCAACATGTGGGGCCCCTACAACGGGCCTGGATGGAGTCAGAACGACCCGGTGGTCAACGCCCACGAGCTCCGCGGCAAGAAGCTGTACATCTCCAACGCCAGCGGCGTACCCGGTCCGTACGACAATTCCCGTCATGTCGAGGATCCCGAGACGCTCGTGAACCAGATTGTCGTCGGAGGGGCCATCGAAGGCGCGACGCTGGCATGTACCGCCCAACTCGTGCATCGTCTCGATCAGCTGAACATCCCTGCGACGGTCGACATTCCGTCCACCGGGACCCACTCGTGGCACTACTGGCAGGACCAGCTCCATCGCTCGTGGTCCTTCTACGAGCGCGCCCTCTCCTAACACCTCCGCGAACATAGGCCAGGCAAACACAAAGGGGCGGGAATCCTTTCGGATTCCCGCCCCTCAGCGGTTCTGTGCTTGTGTATCAGCCGAGGCTGAACGGCTTGCCGTTGAGCGCGACGACGCCCTTAACGGCGTCCGTGCTGACCGTCACCTGGATGAAGGCGCGAGCCGCGGCGTAGCCGGCGCAGTGCTCGACCTTGAACTGCTCCTGGCTGTAGGCCACGCCACCCTTGTTGCCCTTGAAGGTGTAGCCGTTGAGCTCGTAGTCGGTGTACGAGGTGTCGCTTCCCGAGGTTTCGTTGATGAGCCACTGGCGCTTGACCTCACCCGGGCCGAGGGAGAAGCTACCGCCGAAAAGGTTACCGTCGTCGTCGTACGGGGTGATGCCGGCGCCGGCGGTCACATCACCCGGCACGTAATCAACTCCCGCCTCGGCGCCAGGCACCTTGGCCTCGCCGCCACCGAAGTTCACCTGGCAGCCGACGTCGTAGCCGACCTTGACGGCGCCGCCCTTGGCCTTACCGCCGACGGTGACGCGGACTTTGCCCGACAGCCACACCTCACGGGTGGTGGGGACGTTGCTGATCGGACGCTGCACGTTGACGTACTCGTCGAACAGCTGAACCGTGACCGGCGTGCCGTCGACCAGGGTCTTGGTGATCGTGCCACCGGGCAGCGGGCCGGCGGTGGCGCCGCCGGCGCCGAGGCTGGTGAGGCCCATCGCGACGGCACCGGCGAGACCGGCCGCCGCAACCACGCGACGCGTGATGTTCTTCTTCATGATTCCCCTTCGTGGAATATCAGTCTGCACAGGGCAGATAAGTCAGGAAGTGCTAGTTATCTGCCCGGTCAGTTGATGGTGAAGGGCTTGCCGTACAGGGTGGACTGGATCAGGGTGCCCTCGCCGCTCAGCTTGCCGTCGTCGGTGTTGTATCCCTTGGCACCGATGACTTTGGCCGCGGAGCGTGCCGAGGCGTAGCCACCGCACTGGTTGAGGTTGAACGTGAGCTGCGACAGCTGGACGGCGGCGATGCCACTGTCCGAGAAATCCTTGTCGGTGATGTCGACGACCGCGACCTGACCCGGCTTCAGCGGGAGGCCGAGCGAACCGGACAGCGTGGTCGCGGTGAGGCTGATGGCGCCACCCAGATCCAGCGAGATGCCACTGACGTCGACCTGGCAACCGATGATGTACTTGACGGCGAGCTTGCCGCCGACACCGGTCGAAGCCTTCGCGGTGTAGGTGCCGGAGATCGCGAAGCCACGCGATGCCGGGTTGTTCGCCACAGTCGAAACCGGGTACGCACTCTCACCGGTGCGCCACGTCTGGATGGACTCCCCGTCGATGCCGGCGGCCTTCTTGTAACCATTCGGCAGACCGGCAGCCGCGGCATCGCCGACGCCCATGCCTGCCAGGCCCACGACCGCGGCCGAGGCGATCGCGACCGCGCCCGCGGCGCGGCGCAGCCCAAGCTTGCTGAACTTGCTCATTCGTTCCCTCTCACAGGATTCGGCTGTTACCCCCGCGGAATGCATTCACATCCGCAAGTCATGACCTCGACGTTCGATGTGCTCCCCACGGTGGTGCTCAGCATGCTCTGACGCACTACTTAGCTTCCGTTGAGGATTCATCGAATTCCTGGTCACTGCTGCGTCGTCACTCGCGACAGATCGCAGGACACTGCTCATGTCCCCTTTACGGGGGCACCGAGCGTTGTCGAGCCGAACGTTATCGGAGGGGTCTCAGAACAGGCAACAGCTGGACTCAGCCGTGTCACGAACTGGAGACGCAGCATCACAAATATCGAATACGTGATCCATCAACGGACCAAAGTTAACGGTAGATAAACACGCTGATGCGGCTATGTAGAAGAAGTCGCATTTCACTCGTAATGAGGCGGGCGCTGCGCTTCGAACCAATCCTGAGAGTGGCCTTTGTGATCTTCGCCATACTCGTCTGTGGTGAGATCCGGGAGGTCGTCACCGAACACGGAATCGAGCTTCGCCCGCCGTGCAGCACGACGAGCAGCAGCGTCATAGCTACTGCTCATCGGTCGTTTTCCGGGGTGCTCACGGTCAGCCGCCGGCGGACGGGACGCCCCGTTTCCGGTCGGTCGATCGTCCCTGTGTTCCGGGAGATCCTTAGCCTTGCTCAACAGTACTCGAGACGAGTAATCGCGGCCATAATCAGAATTCACTTATGGACTCGATCACATATTTGGCGAGTGGTGCCGCGGTCGCCATTCCGTCGCGCACCGCGGCGCGGGAATTGGCCAGATTGACGACTAACGTCTGCCCGGAGATTCCGGCCAGCCCGCGCGAAAGTCCGCCGTCCGTCGCGCCGGCGGCGAGACCGGAACTGCGGACCGCCTCCTCGATGCCGCGGAGCCGGCGATCGAGCAGGGGCTCGGTGGCCTCCGGGGTGACGTCGCGGGCGCCGACACCCACCCCGCCGACCGACACCACCAGATCGACGCCACCGATCACCGCGGTGTTCAGTGCGTTGCGGATCTCCACCTCGTCGCCGGATACGACAACGGCCGCATCGACATGGAACCCCGCCTCGGCGAGCAGTTCACCGACGAGCGGCCCGAGCAGACGCTGGTCCTCTCCGTGCGCCGCCTCGTCGTCGACGACGACGACGAGTGCCCGGCCGATCTCCTCGCCCTGCGGCCGGTGGGTGGCCTGCTCGTGGCGCGCAACGAACTCCCGCGCGGCGGCGTCGGCGGCCACCACGTCGGCCGGATCGACCTGACCCGGATCACCAGCGAGACGGACGTCCAGGGACTGCCCTTCGTCGGTGTCGCCGGAGATGGCGGGGTTTCCGGGAACGGGGGATCCGGCGTAAGTCATGGCAGGCCCTTTCTCTATCTTCTCGGACCGTCCGATGGACGGTCGTGGTGCGCTCTGTAGTTGTGCGATTCGTACTCGCGGGCGGACGCGCAGCGCGTCACTTCACCTCGAGCGTGCCCAGCTTGACCTGCGCGGTCTTGCTGTTCCCGCCATCGGAGTAGGTCACGGTGACCGTGTCCCCCGGCGCGTGCGACCGGATGGCCGCCACCAGAGCGTCTCCCGACGCGATCGGACGGTCGTCGACCTTCGTGATGACCGCATTCTTCGGGATACCCGCGGTCGCTGCCGGACCTCCCGGGGTCACATCGGTGACGACGGCGCCGGGCGTGTCGGAGTCACCACTCGGACGCACGGACACACCGATGTTGGCGTGGCTGGCCCTACCCGTGGACTCGAGCTGTTTGGCCACGCGGATCGCCTGATCGATGGGGATCGCGAACCCGAGTCCGATGCTGCCACCGGCCTGTTCCTCGCCTCCACCGAGGGTGGCGATGGCAGTGTTGATGCCGACCAGCGCTCCCCTGGCGTTGACGAGCGCACCGCCCGAGTTGCCGGGATTGATCGCGGCGTCGGTCTGGATGGCGTCGATCACCGAGGTGGTGTTGGTGCCCGGATCGCGCGAGGTCAGGACCGGTCGGTTCAAGGCGCTGATGATGCCCGTGGTGACAGTCCCGGCCAGGCCGAGCGGGGAACCGATGGCGATGACGTCCTGCCCCACCGCCAGGTTGTTCGAGTTACCGACCGTGACCGGGGTCAGGTCGTTCCGGTCGGCCTTGATCACCGCGATGTCGGAGATCGGGTCGGCGCCCAGCACCCGGGCCTGCGCACGCGAACCGTCGGAGAAGTTGACCGCGACCTTGGCCGCGGGGCCGTTGCCGCCGGCGCTCACGACGTGGTTGTTGGTCATGATGACGCCGTCCTCGGTCAGGACGACTCCCGATCCCGAGCCCAGCGCGCCGCCCGAGGCGACCTCGATGGAGACCACCGACGGGAGCACGCGGGCGGCCACCTCCTGGACCGAGCCGGCCGGTGCCTCGACGGGCGCGGTGTTCCCGTTCGCCTTGGGGTCGCCGCCGAGCGGGCCGCTGCTCGTGCTGCTGCTCGACGACCCGTCGGAACCGTCGGCCAGTGTGTAACCGATCGCACCGCCGGCACCACCGGCGACGAGGGCGACCACCAGCGCACCGGCGCCGAGTGCGGCCAGGCGTCCGCCGCCCTTGTTCTTCGCCGCCTGGGGCGGCGGGTTGCCACCCGACCCGCCGAACGCGGGCTGCGGGTAGGCATTGCCGGCGCCGGGCCCGCCATACGGGGCCTGCGGAGGAAAAGGACTGGTTCCCGGGTTGCCGTAGACAGAGGTGGGTGCGTTGTTGCCGCCGAAGACGGGCCGGCCGCCCTGCGAGGGGAATGCCCCTGAGGCCGGCCCTGGAGTGCCCTGGCCGCTGTAGGACTGCGTCGGTGACTCAGAGCCCGATGGTGTGGAGGGAGCGCTGCCCCCGTTCGACCGGTCAGCGTCGTGCTGACCGTGCTGGCCACCCCCGTACGGACCGCCACCCTGCGAACCGCCAGTCGTCATCTTCGTCTCTTCCTCGTCGTCTGACCGGCACACAGCCGGCTCAGTGGTCTCCGCCGGCCACGTGCCGGCAAGGTTCACTTCGCTCGGGTTTGTCGGCCGAAACCACTCGACCGGCGTCCCGCACAGCGCCTTGGTCAACCCTAGGGGATCGATGGGCAGGTCACACCGGGTAACCACACAGCTGTCGATGTGGACGACGGCCGTCGTGACCCGCCGATGCACGGCGCTTCACCCTTATTGACGAATCACTTGCGGAGATGGTTCCGCGGGAGTTGCCCGGCCGGGCAAAGTCATCCGGATGAGTGCACCGCCGCGCGGCGACGTGTCAGCCACGACGGTGCCACCATGACGTTCGACGACCTGCCGCACGATCGCCAGGCCCAGACCGGATCCCGGCATCGACCTCGATTGCGTCGAACGATAGAAGCGTTCGAAGACGAGACCACGGTCCTCCTCGGGAATCCCGGGACCGGCGTCGGCGACGGTGAGCTGCGCGGTGGACATCCCGGTCTGCGTCAGCCCGACGGCCACCGATGTCCCCGGCGGACTCCATTTCGCCGCGTTGTCCAACACATTCAGTACCGCGCGGGACAGTCCGTGCTGTTCACCGAAGATGTACCAGGGCGACAGGTCGAGCTCGAATTCGATGTCGTTGCGGCGGCGTCGGACACGTTCGAGGGCCTGCTCGATGATCTCCGCGAGGTCGACTTCCTCGTACACCACCTCGGGGGCGTCCTCGCGGGCGAGGTCGACGAGATCGCCCACCAGCGTGGACAATTCCTCGATCTGGGCCATGACGTCGGCGCGTAGGTCGACCATGTCCTGCTCGGGGACGGCCGGTGCACCCGGCCTGCTCGCCGCGATCAGCAGTTCGAGGTTGGTGCGCAAGGAGGTCAACGGGGTTCGCAGTTCATGTCCGGCATCGGCGACGAGACGTGCCTGGCGGTCCCGGGATTCGGCGAGTGCCCGGAGCATCGCGTTGAAACTCGCGGTGAGCTTGGCCAATTCGTCGTTGCCGGTCACCGGGATGGGTGTCAGGTCGTTCGTTCGCGCGACTCGTTCGACGGCCCGGTTCAGCCGGGCAACCGGTCTCAGGCCGGCACGTCCGACCGTTGTGCCGGCGAGAGCCGCCAAAGCCACTCCGCCACAACCGACCACGAGCAGCACCCAGGCCAGGCGTTTGAGAACGCGATCGGTCTGGATGAGACTCTGCGCCAGGACAAGGGTGTTGCCGTCGTCGAGTTTCCGCGTCAGCACGCGCTGATTGCGGGTGGTGCGCAGGCTCTGCGGATTGGTCCCGGGAACCGACGGCGACCGCACGATCTCGCGCTCGGGGTCCTCGAACGGGACCTGCCCGATCAGGTACGTCTGACCGCTCGGGGTCACGAGGGCGACCGAGATGTTCGTCGAGAACACGGTTCCCGCCACCAGCTGCTCGGGCTGGTTGCGGAGCACACCGGCGCGCGCCAGAGCCGCCATGCCGTCGGCACGGCTCTCCAACTGCTGGTCGACCTCGTTGTACATCGCCCGGTACACCACGAAGTAGGCGGCCGCGGCCATCAGACTCACCGACACCAGCACGACGGTCGCCGACAGGATCGTGACACGCGAACGCAGGGACACCGCCCGCGTCAACGGCATCGGCGCCCGCATCTCCTTCTCCCCGGACGCCCCCTTCTCCCCGGACGAACCGGGACCGCCGGCGAGCACACGGGTCAGGTGGTCGCGCATCCGCGAGGGCGACGACACTAGGGCGGGGTCTCCCGCAGCACGTATCCGACGCCGCGCACGGTGTGGATGAGTCGCGACTCGCCGTCGGCCTCGGTCTTGCGGCGCAGGTAGCCGACATAGACCTCGAGGGCATTACCCGAGGTCGGGAAGTCGTATCCCCACACCTCCTCGAGGATGCGGCTTCGGGACAGCACCCGACGCGGGTTGGCCATCAACATCTCGAGCAGGGCGAACTCGGTGCGTGTGAGGCTGATCGGCCGCTCACCACGAGTCACGTCACGCGTCACCGGGTCGAGCGACAGGTCCGCGAAGGTGAGCGTCTCCGAGTCGATGTCGCCTTCAGGTGCCGCGCGACGCAACAGCGCCCGCAACCGTGCGAGCAACTCTTCGAGTGCGAACGGTTTCGGCAGATAGTCGTCGGCGCCGGCGTCGAGCCCGGAGACCCGCTCGGACACCGAGTCCCGGGCGGTCAGCACCAGGATCGGCAGGTCGTCACCGGCAGAACGGAGTCGGCGGCACACCTCGAGGCCGTCGAGTCGCGGCATCATGACGTCGAGGATGACGACGTCGGGACGATCGGCGAGGATCTTCTCGAGTGCCTCGATGCCGTCGCCCGCTGTCTCGACGGTGTATCCGTTGAAGGTGAGCGACCGCCGCAACGACTCCCGGACCGCCCGGTCGTCATCAACCACGAGGATGCGCATGGCATACAGTCTTATCCGCCTCGGCTGAGATCCGCCTGAGCAACGCCGCAACACGGACCATCCTGTCTCGGAATTGCGCGCGACCTGCAGTTTCTCCCGCCTTCACGCCAGTGCCCATCGACTGTGAGATCAAGTTGATGGTTGCGTAACGCCGGCCTTCGGGTTGCGAAACATCCGACTTCGACGCTGGAACCGTGACCGCCTCACCCCCCACGCACCCCGTCATGTCCCGATCGGTCATGTCCCTGTGCGCCTACTGCGGCGTCGGCTGCGGTATGGAGATGCGGCTCGACGACGCCGGCGGGCTGGTCAAGACCGTCGGGCGCGCCGATCACCCCACGAACTTCGGCCGGCTGTGCACCAAGGGATCGACCACCGCCGACATGCTCGCCGCCGGCGGACGGCTCGACGCTCCCCTCGTCCGCGACGACCGCGGCGGTCAGCTACGCCGCGGCGACCTCGACGCGGTCCTCACCGACACCGCGCGCCGGTTGCGCGCCATCGTCGACGATCACGGCCCCGACGCGGTCGCGCTGTACGTGTCCGGTCAGATGTCACTCGAGGCGCAGTATCTGTCGAACAAACTCGCCAAGGGTTTCATCGGTACCAACCAGATCGAGTCGAACTCCCGGTTGTGCATGGCCAGCGCCGGCACCGGCTACAAGCTGTCGCTCGGCTCCGACGGTCCGCCCGGTTCGTACCAGGACTTCGACCACGCCGACGTCTTCCTGGTCATCGGGTCGAACATGGCCGACTGCCACCCGATCCTCTTCCTGCGGATGATGGACCGGGTCAAGGCGGGAGCGAAGCTGATCGTGGTCGACCCGCGGCGGACCGCGACCGCCGACAAGGCCGACCTGTTCCTGCAGATCGAATCCGGCACCGACCTCGCCTTCCTCAACGGGCTCCTGCATCTGCTGATCTCCGACGGCCACACCGACGACGAGTTCATCGCGTCGTTCACCGACGGATTCGAGCAGATGCCGGACTTCGCTGCGCAGTACTCGCCGGAGGTCGTCGAATCCATTACCGGGATTCCCGCCGAGGACCTGCGTACCGCGGCCACGATGATCGGCGAGGCCGGCGAATGGATGAGCTGCTGGACCATGGGCCTCAACCAGTCGACCCACGGCACCTGGAACACCAACGCGCTCATCAACCTCCACCTCGCGACAGGCGCGATCTGCCGACTCGGCAGCGGACCGTTCTCCTTGACAGGCCAGCCGAATGCGATGGGCGGCCGCGAGATGGGTTACATGGGGCCGGGATTGCCCGGCCAGAGGTCGGTGCTGTCCGAGGTGGATCGCACGTTCGTCGAGACCGCGTGGGGCCTCCCGGCCGGCACACTACGCACCGACGTCGGCGGCGGCACCATCGACTTGTTCCGCAAGATGGCCGATGGCGAGATCAAGGCCTGCTGGATCATCTGCACCAATCCTGTTGCCTCCGTCGGCAATCGCAAGACTGTCATCGAAGGACTCGAACGCGCCGATCTCGTGATCACGCAGGACGCCTTCGCCGAGACGGAGAGCAACCAGTACGCCGACGTCGTGCTCCCCGCGGCGCTGTGGTCGGAATCGACCGGAATCATGGTGAACTCGGAGCGGAACCTCACCCTGTTCGAACCCGCTCTCGACGCGCCCGGGCAGGCGATCCCCGACTGGGAGATCATCGCACGCATCGCCTGCGAGATGGGCTACGCGGACGCCTTCAGCTATTCGAGCGCCGAGGAGATCTTCGCCGAGATCAAGCAGTTCGCCAACCCCGACACCGGTTACGACCTGCGCGGCGTCACCTACGACGGCCTGCGCCGGGCACCGATGCAATGGCCGTGCCCACCGTCGTCCGACGGGGCCGACCTCCTCGAAGACGGCGCGCGCAACCCGATCCGCTATCTGAACGACGGCCGGAGCCAGACGCTGCACCGTCTCGATGACGGATCGACTCCGCGACTGGCATTCGCCACACCCACACGCCGCGCGCAGTTCTTCGCCCGGCCGCACCTCGACCCCGCCGAGCTCCCGGACGACGACTATCCGTTCCTGCTCAACACCGGCCGCCTGCCGCACCAATGGCACACGATGACCAAGACCGGCCGGGTTGCCAAGCTGAACAAACTCAACCCGGAGCCGTTCGTCGAACTCCATCCGGAGGACGCCGAGCGCATCGGTGTCGCGGCGAAGGACAAGGTCGAGGTGGCGTCGCGTCGTGGACGAGCGGTGTTGCCGGCCAGGATCTCCGATCGGGTGCGTCCCGGGAACTGCTTCGTGCCGTTCCACTGGAACGACGTCTTCGGTGAGCACCTCTCCATCAACGCGGTCACGTCTGATGCGGTGGACCCGCTCTCCCGGCAGCCCGAGCTGAAGGTGTGTGCCGTGACGCTGACAAAGGCCGCCGGGTCTACACCGGCCGTGGTGCCGGTCGCCGGGTCTTCCGAGTTGGCTGTCGCACTCGAGGTTTCGGACGTCACCTCTCCGGAGTTGTCATCGACCGAACAGTTGTATCTGGCCGGGCTGGCCGCCGGGGTCCCGGACGCACCGTCAAAGGTTCCCACGGTTCCGGCCGATGCACCGCTGCGCCCGGAGGTCCGAGTGTGGGTGTCGGGCCTGCTGGCCGGGATGTTCGCGCGCACCGAAGTCGCCCCGCCGAGCGAAGAGTCTTCGGAGCCGGCGGAGTCGACCGGCACGATCACCGTGCTGTGGGCGTCGCAGATGGGCAACGCGGAGGAACTGGCCACCGAGACCGCCGAACGGGTGAAGGCGAGCGGGCTCCGCGTCGATGCCAAGTCGATGGACGAGGTCGAGGTCGGCGACTTGCGGGGTACCGCGCTGTTCGTCACGTCCACGACCGGCGACGGTGATCCGCCGGACAACGGTACGGCCTTCTGGGAGGCATTGAATGGCGCTGAGGCACCGGACCTCTCCGGTGTCGACTACGCGGTGCTCGCCCTCGGCGACTCGAACTACGACGACTTCTGCGGCCACGGGCGCAAACTCGACGAACGGATCGGTGAGCTCGGTGGTCGTCGGATCGTCGACCGCGTCGACTGCGAACCGGACTTCGAGGAGACCGCGGGCGGCTGGCTCAACGAGGTGATCCGCGCGATCAGCATCGGCAACCGCGCGCCCGTCTCCGGCGTCACCGACGAGCGGGTCACCGTCGTCAGCGAGCCCGCAGACTCGTCGGCAGCACCGTCGGTGAGGACCGCGCCGGCCTACTCACGCAAGAAGCCGCTGGTCACCTCGCTGGTGCGCAATGTGAAGCTGAACACCGAGGGATCGCAGAAGGACGTGCGCAACTTCGGGTTCCGGCTGCCCGCCGACACCTTGACCTATCAGGCCGGTGACGCGCTCGGCGTGTGGCCGCTGAACAACCCGGCCCTGATCGACGAGTTTCTCGACCGGACGGGACTCGACGGCGGACACTCGGTGACGGTCGGCGGCGACGACATGCCCCTGCACCAGGCACTGCGCGAACGGCTCGAGTTCGCGCGGGTCACTCCCGATTTCGTCCGATTCGTCGGCGAGCGTTGCGGTTCGGACGAGCTGAAGACGCTCGTCGCGGCCGGCAACAAGCAGGCGTTCAACGACTGGTCCTGGGGCCGTCAGTCGGTGGACGTCCTCACCGAGCACCCGATCTCCGCCGACGTCGACGAGTGGCTGAAGATCCTCAAACCACTGGCCCCGCGTTCGTATTCGATCTCGTCGAGCCCACTGGAGAGTCCCGACGAGGTGCAGCTGACGGTGTCGGCGGTGCGCTACAACCGATGTGGCATCCAGCGTGGCGGGGTCTGCTCGACCTTCCTCGCCGACCAAGCCGAAGACACCGAGGTCGGGGTCTTCGTCACCTCGACCACGCACTTCCGCCCGCCGGCCGATCCCGACACCCCGATGATCATGATCGGACCGGGCACCGGTATCGCCCCGTTCCGCGGTTTTCTCCGCGAACGAGAGGCCCTGGGCCACAACGGTAAGAACTGGCTGTTCTTCGGCGAACAGTACTCGGCCACCGACTTCTACTACCGAGACGAGCTGACGACCATGCTCGGCGACGGCCTGCTGACCCGCCTCGACGTCGCATTCTCCCGCGACCAGGATCGCAAGATCTACGTCCAGGACCGCATGGTCGAACACGGCGAAGAGCTCTACCAGTGGCTGCACGACGGTGCCCACGTATACGTCTGCGGTGACGCGACCCGGATGGCGAAGGACGTCGACGCGACCCTGAAGGGCATCGTCGCGCAGCACGGTCGCCGCTCCCCCGCGTCTGCCGAGGCCTACGTCAAGGCCCTCGCCGCCGACAAGCGGTACGTGCGCGATGTGTACTGACCTCCCCGGCCACAACCCGGCACGCACACCGTTGACCCAGCATGTCGGCCCCATTGCCTACCCTTGACCCGTGGACTTCGACGCATTCGGCAGCCTGTGGGAACGGCATCCCGCCTGGCGGCTGCTGCGCGCGCACAACTCGCCGCTCATCCTGACGTTCCTCGGCAACTATTTCGTCGAGGGCAACCGGGGCGCCGGCTCGGCAAGTGACCTGGCCACAGCGCTGGATGACCTCCTCTACACCCTCAACATCGCCTCATCGACCGAAGACGGGCAACCACGCTTTCCCAAGGAACCGCGCGCCTATCTGGAGGATTGGGCCGCCACCGACGCCGGTTTCCTGCGCCGCTTCTACCCGCCCGGCGACGACGAGGTCCACTACGAGGTGACCCCCGCCTTCGAGAAGGCCTACGGGTGGGTCGTCTCGTTGCGGGGCCGGTCGTTCGTCGGCACCGAGTCGAGGCTGCACACCGTCGTCGAGCTGTTGCGACAGATCGTGCATGGCACCGAGTCCGACCCGGAGATCCGGTTGGCCCAGCTACGTCGCCGTCGCGCGGAGATCGACGCCGAGATCGAGGCGGTCGAAGCCGGTGATGTGTCGGTCCTCGACGAGGTCGGTGTGCGCGATCGCTATCAGCAGCTCTCGTCGACCGCCCGGGAGCTGCTCTCCGACTTCCGCGAGGTCGAGGACAATTTCCGTCTGCTCGACCGAGCCGCCCGCGAGAAGATCGCCTCCTGGGACGGCCCGAAGGGTGAGCTGCTCGCCGAACTGGTGGGTGGCCGCTCGGAGATCGCCGGCTCCGATCAGGGCCGCAGCTTCCAGTCGTTCTACGAGTTCCTGCTCTCCGACGAACGGCAGACCGAACTGTCGGACCTGCTCGACGCGGTGTCGTCGATGGACATCATCGACGCCGACCGGCCCATCCGCGGTATCCACCACGACTGGTCGGAGGCCGCCGATCGCACCCAGCGCACCGTGCGACAGATCTCCGAACAACTTCGCCGATTCCTCGACGACCAGGTGTGGCTCGAGAACCGACGCGTCCTCGACCTCGTGCGCTCGGTGGAGGCCACCGCTCTCGAGGTCCGCGGCCGGGAACCGGGTTTCGGCCTCACGGTCGATCAGCCCGGCATCGAGATCGTGCTGCCGTTCGAACGGCCGCTCTATCAGCAACCGGCAGCCGTCACCGTCGAGAGCCGGCTCGACGACGCCACCGAGGAGGTCGACGCGGATCTCCTGTTCAGCCAGACCTACGTGGATCAGGCGCGACTGGCTGCCAACATCCGAACCATCCTCCCGCAGCGCTCGTCGGCGCTGCTGTCGGATGTGATCGAGATGTACCCGATCGAGCAGGGCGCGGCCGAGATCGTCGGCTACCTCGCTCTCGATGACGACGACGTCAGTGTCGACATCGACGACACCGAGGAAACGCTGCTCGAGTATCCCGACCCCGACGACCCGGACACCACCAAACGTGCCCGGCTACCGAGAGTCACGGTGAGGCGACGATGACCGACGAACGCGCTGTCGCGAGCGCGATCATCCGGCTGATGCAGGGCGTGGTGTATCGCGAATCCGACGAGGACACCTGGAGCACCCTCGAACGTTCCGGTGCCGGGGTACGCGACCACTTCGCCATCATCGGCGTGGATGTGGTGCTCGACGACTCCGAGGGTTATGCCTACCTGCGGTCCCGTCCGGCAGAAGAAGGCGACGAACCACTTCCGCGGCTCGTGCGCCGACGTGCGTTGACCTACAACGTGAGTCTGCTGCTGGTGCTGCTGCGCAAACGGCTGCTGGAGTTCGAGATCACCGGCGGCGACGGGCGCCTCGTGCTGTCGACCGAACAGATCATGGAGATGCTGCGGCTGTTCCAGGCCGAGTCCACCAACGAGGCCCGACTGGTCGACCAGGCCGAGGCAACCATCAAGAAAACCGTCGAACTCGGCTTCCTGCGCCAGCTCCGCGGCCAGACCGATCAGTGGGAGGTCCGGCGCATCATCAAGGCCTACATCGATGCACAGACACTGTCGGACTTCGCCGGCAAGCTGCGCGAGTACGCGGGGACGGCGAGCGCCAATGACTGAGGGCCTGTTCTCTTCGGTCGAACTGGCCGCCCCGGCCGGCGGCGTCGGATTCCGGCTGCAACATGTCGAGGTCCTCAACTGGGGCACCTTCGACCGGCAGGTGTGGCGGCTGAGCCCCAATACCGACACCGCCCTGCTCACCGGCGACATCGGCTCCGGCAAGTCGACTCTGGTCGATGCGGTCACGACGCTGCTGATGCCGGCCCACAAGATCGCCTACAACAAGGCCGCCGGCGCCGAGGCCAAGGAACGCACACTGCGGTCCTATGTCGAAGGCCACTACAAGTCGGAACGACAAGAGGCGACCGGCCGATCACGTGCGAAGGGGCTGCGCCAGGACCGCAGCACCTACTCGGTGATCCTGGGAGTGTTCACCAATCCCGGCTACGACGAGACCGTCACCCTGGCACAGGTCTTCCAGCAACGCGACAGTGCCGGGCAGCCGTACCGCTTCTACGTCACCGCGAGCAAACAGCTCGCCATCGCCACCGATTTCGCCGACTTCGGTTCCGACCTGCGCGATCTGCGCAAACGCCTGCGATCCGGCGGCGCCGACGTGGTCGACGAGTTCCCCAGATACTCCACCGCGCTTCGGCGGCTGCTGGGCATCCGGTCCGAACAGGCCCTGGAGCTGCTGCACCAGACAGTGTCGATGAAGTCGGTGGGCAATCTCAACGATTTCGTCCGCGGGCACATGCTCGAACCGAGCGACTCGACCGACCGGGTTCGCGACATCATCGCCCACTTCGACGACCTCACCAAGGCGTACGACGCGGTCAAGCGGGCGCGCGAGCAGCTCGAGTTGCTCGACCCGATCGTCGCGACCGCGCAGAAGTACGACGCCGCGCTGGCCGAACGTGACGCCCTCGACCGGCAGCGGGCAGCAGTGCGACTGTTCATGGCCGAGCATCGCTCCGGTCTGCTCGCCCACGAGATCGCCACCCTCACCGCCGAAGGCGAACGCCTGTTGCGTGAGCAGGACGAAGCCAAAGCGCGGCAACGGACTCTGAGCCGCGAACGTGAATCGCTCATCGAGGAACGGGCCCGGGCCGGCGGCGATCGCATCGGTGAGCTGGAACGTCTCGCGTCGACCGCCCGCGACGATGTGGACAAACGCCGCCACGGCCGCGCACTGTTCGACACCGCGGTGACCGCCGCCGGCTTCGAGCCGGTGATCACGGCAGAACAGTTCACCTCGCTGCGTGGTCTCATCGCCGATGAACGTCCGCGACTGGCGGCGACGAAGCAGTCACTCGACGCGTCGACCGCCGACGCCATCGGACGGGAGAAAGAAGTCGCCAGACGGTGCGACGCCATCCGCGACGAACTCGACGACCTCGCCAATCGCACCACCAACCTGCCGCCCGATCAGGTCCAGCTGCGCGACGAGCTGTGCACCGATCTCGGCCTCTCCCACGAGGAGGTGCCCTATGCCGGTGAGCTTCTCGACGTCGCCGAGGAGCATGCCGAATGGCGCGGCGCGGCCGAACGGGTACTGCGTGGTTTCGCGCTGTCGTTGCTGGTTCCGCAGCAGCACTACGAGGCGGTCACCCAGTGGGTCAACGGCCGGCGCCTCACGTTCCGGGGTGCCGGCGGGCGCACCGTCGGCGCCAAACTCGTCTACGAACGGGTGCCGGCACGACGAATTCCGTTGCAGCGGCAGGGTTCCGCGACCCTGCTGCTCGCCGACCGCCTCGATGTCAAAGCCGGTCCGTTCGCTGATTATCTGCGCGACGAACTGATCAAGCGTGCCGACCACCAGTGCGCGGCGACCCTTGAGGAGTTCCGGTCCGCCAAGCGGGCCGTCACCCGTGAGGGGCAGGTCCGTTCGGGCGGTCGGCACGAAAAGGACGATCGGCATCGGGTCGACGATCCCCGCCGCTGGGTTCTCGGATGGGCGAACGAGCGCAAGATCGCCGCGCTGCGCGAGGATCTCGCCGACCTGGACCGGCAACGTGCGACCGCCGCCACAGAAGTCGAGGCACTGTCGTCGGAGCGGGACCAATTGCAGACGCGCCGCGAGGCGCTCGCCCGTCTCGACGGCTTCCATTCGTGGGCCGATCTGGACGTCGACGAAGCGCAACGCCGCGCCGACCAGTATGCGGCCGAACGAGCACGGCTGGAATCAGGTTCCTCTCGTCTGCAGGAGATCACGACCGCTCTGGAACGCAACGCCGAGCTGGCGGCCACCGCCGACACCGCCATCGACGAGCTCACCGGCAAGCTCGCCACCACCGCCGCGACCCGCCATCGCGCGGAGCAGGACCGCAAACGCGACGACGAGTACGTCGCCGAGCACACCGACACCGACCTCGCGACGGCCCGCACCTCGTATGCCGCACTGACGCAACGACTCTCCGGATCACTGCCGACCCGGGCCGCCGAGTGTGCCGCCGCGGAGAACACGTTGTCGTCGACGCTGCATCAACGAATCGAACGGCTCACCCGTGAGCTCGGCGGTTTCGGGCAGAGCCTGGCCCAGCAGATGGCCGAGGTGCTGCGGCGCTGGCCCGATCTGCGGGCCGACATGGACGCCGACGTCGATGCGCGCGCCGACTTCGTGACGTTCCGCGAACAGGTTGCCACCGATGATCTGCCGCGCTTCGAGTTCGAGTTCAAGGAGCAGTTGAACAAGAACGCGATCCAGGAGCTGGCCGGGTTCAACAACTGGCTCAACCGGCAGGCCGCCTCCATCGACGAGCGCGTCGCCCGGATCAACGAGGCGTTGGGGGCGGTGCCGTACAACCCGGGACGCTACATCCGGCTCGAGCGGGAGGCCACCACCAATCAGGACGTTGCACAGTTCCGGGCGGACCTACGCAACCTCACCAACGACAGCCTCGCCGTCGACGGCGACCAGTACTCCGAGCAACGATTCCTGGACGTCAAGCGCATCATCGAACGATTCCGCGGGCGCGACGGCCACGCCGACTCCGACAAGAACTGGACGCGGCGGGTCACCGATGTCCGCAACTGGTTCGTGTTCTCCGCATCCGAACGAGACGTCGACACCGACGTGGAGTGGGAGCACTACAGCGACTCCGACGGCAAATCCGGTGGGCAGAAGGAGAAGCTGGCATACACGATCCTCGCGGCGTCGTTGGCGTATCAGTTCGGCCTGGAATGGGGTGTGGAGAAGTCCCGCGACTTCCGCTTCGCCGTGATCGACGAGGCCTTCGGACGTGGCTCGGATGTGTCGACAAGGTACGCGCTGGACCTGTTCGCCAAGCTGGGGCTGCAGCTGCTGATCGTGACGCCACTGCAGAAGGTGCACGTGATCGAACCGTACGTCAAGGCGATCGGCTTCGTCGACAACCCCACCGGCACCTTCTCGCGCCTGCAGACGATGACGATCGAGGAGTACCGGTCACGCCGCGACGGTCGGCTCAAGTGACCCGACGATGGACCTCGCCCGACGACATCGCCGGCAAGGTTCGCCGCCGGTGGGACGACGGGACGTTGTTGCGTGCCCACGCCGACGCAAAGCCGTTCGAACCCATCGAGATTCCGCTCCGGGGACCGACCGCCTCGCAGATCGGCGAGGATCTGGGCGCGGCCCGCGACTGGGTGACCGTGATGGACAGCGGCCGTCAGGGCGACCGACGCTACGCGTTGGTGTGGCAGTCGGTCGGCGGGCGGCACGTCGGGCGCAACCAGTTGCCGTCGCGCGCCGTGGTGTCGACGTTCGATCAGGCGTGGGCACTGTTGGGGGTCTCACCGGCGGTCCGGCAGTTCGACGAACTCCTCGAATCAGCCTCCGCTCATCCGGCAGTCCGCGACTGGATGCTCCGATACCCCTTGCGTGCACTCGAATTGGGACCGGAGATGCCGCGACTCATCGCCGCCTACGCGTGGCTGAACACCCATCGGGACTCGCACCGCTACCTCCGGGAGATCAGCGCCCCCGGCGTCGACACCAAGTTCGCCGAACGCCATCGCCCGGTGCTGGCTGCGATGCTCGGGGTGTCGTCGACGGCATCGGGCTTCTTGTCCGGACTGGGGCTGCAGACAAAGCCCGAGTCCGTACGGCTGCGGCCGTCCGCATCGATGGGTCTACCTGCAGCACTCACCGAGATCACCGTCCGCACCGACGAACTCGCGCGTCTCGCAGTGCAGCCACGAACCGCGCTCGTGATCGAGAACGAGATCACCTACCTGTGTGTCGATGTCCCCGACGACGGTGTGGTGCTGTGGGGCAAGGGTTTCGAGGTGGACCGGATCGGACGTCTCCCCTGGCTCGCCGGCGTCCCAATCCGCTACTGGGGCGACCTCGACACCCACGGCTTCGCCATCCTCGACCGGTTGAGAGCGTGGCTGCCACAGACCGAGTCGGTGTTGATGGATCGCGAAACGCTTGTGGCCCATCGAGATCGCTGGGTCATCGAGCAACGACCCGCTTCATCGGATCTGGTCCGGCTGACACCTACCGAGCGCGATCTCTACACAGATCTTGTGATGGATGCTCTCGGCGAGCGGGTGCGACTCGAGCAGGAACGTATCGACTGGGCGTGGGCTCAGGAACGTCTGGGGTGACCAACTGGTCCATCAGAGGAGGACCGCATCTGGCACAGGTGCGGGGACCCGCCCTGCAACGATCACCGAGGTGGTAAGTCTCTCGAGAGCGTTCAGGCGGTGCTACAGCCAGACGATGACTTCGCCGTCCTGCTCCTCGGCGCGATAGACGGACACCGACCCGATCCCGTCCGACGTGCAAGCGCCGTCGGCGAAGGAGAAGGCGTACTGGTGCAGCGGGCAGACGATCTTCGCGGCGTCGAACTGGCCGTCGGCGAGCGGTCCGGCGCGGTGCGGGCAGACGGCGTCGGTGGCGCGTAACGTGCCGTCGGTCATGCGGAAGACCGCGATCTGCCTGCCGTCCACGACATATGCGCGGCTCTCCCCCAGTTCCAGGTCGGCAACGGCCCCGATGACCACTCCGGGTTCGGCGATGCTGGTCATCGGACCGGCACCTGCGGGAGCGGCAGCAACGGCAGCGCCGGGGTGAACTGTGCGGGCGACTTCGGTTCGGCGCGATCCAGCCAGGGATCGACGTAGGCGGCAACGGCTTCGTCGATCCGCTCCTGCAGGCCGGCCACGAGGCCGTCCCGGTCGTCGACGATGATCGCGCGCAGTTCCTCGATGCCCATCCTCGGCACGAAGGAGTAGGTTCGCTCGAGCCACTTGCCCTGCTCACGGTAGTACTGGATGAAGATGCCGCACAACCGGATCACCTCGTCGGAGGAGTCCACCGTCGCCAGCAGGTCACCCTTGCGGATGTGGGCACCGGCGGCGCCGCCGACGTAGATCTCCCACTTGCCGTCGCCGATGGCGACCACACCGAAGTCCTTGCACAGCGCCTCGGCGCAGTTGCGTGGGCAACCGGTCACCGCGAGTTTGAGTTTCGCCGGCGACTCCAGGCCCTGATAGCGGGTTTCGATGTCGATTCCGAGTTGCGTCGAATCACCGAGACCGAAACGGCAGTAATCGGTTCCGACGCAGGTCTTGACGGTCCGGAAGGACTTGCCGTAGGCATAACCCGACGGCATCCCGAGGTCCTCCCACACCTTCGGCAGGTCTTCCTTCTTGACGCCGAGCAGATCGAGTCGCTGACCGCCGGTCGCCTTGATCATCGGGATCGAGTACTTCTCCGCGACGTCGGCGATCTTGCGCAACTGCTCGGGTGAGGTCACCCCGCCCTTCATCTGCGGAACCACCGAGAACGTGCCATCTCGCTGGATGTTCGCGTGCACTCGGTCGTTGACGAACAACGCACCCGGCTCATGCTTCCACTCCGATCCCCAGATGATCCGCAACAGCGAGGCGAGCGGCATCTTTGCCGTCGCGTCCTCGCCGTCGGGTGCCAGCTTGTCGAAGACCTCGCTGACCGACCGCAGATCCTGTCGCCGGATCGCGTCGATGAGTTCGGGCTTGGTGAGCGGGATCGACGGGACGTACCAGTCGGCCGCGGCGTCGGCCGTCAGAGTGTCCCCCGCGGCGTACTCGACGATGTCGGCGACGAGGCCCTTGCACGACCCACATCCCTTGCCGGCCCGCGTCTTCGCGCACACCTCGCCGACGCTGGTGCAACCCGACGCGACGCAACCCATGATGTCGCCCTTGGTGACGCCGTTGCAGTTGCAGACCTGAACATCGTCGGCGAGTTCGGCGGCGCCGGTCTCCGCGCTCGGCGTGCCCATGTCGAACAGCATCGAGATGCGCTCGTCCGGCAGGGGCACCTTGTCGTCGAACGCCTGCGTGAGGAAGTTGGCCTTGGAGATGTCGCCGAGCAGCATCGCGCCGATCAGCTTGTTGTCGCGGACCACCACGCTCTTGTAGGTGCCGCTGCGCGGTTCGTAGAACTGCACGAACTCGTCGTCGTCACGCTCGGGCCCCTTGACACCCATCGCCGCGACGTCGACACCGGCGACCTTGAGCTTCGTGGTCAGTCGCGAACCATGATATTCCGCTTGGGGATTCACGCCGGTCAGCACGTCCGCCAGAACCACAGCCTGTTCCCACAGCGGGGCGACGAGTCCGTACACCTCACTGCGGTGCTGGGCACACTCACCCACCGCGTAGATGAATGCTTCATCCTCACAACGCATCTGATCGTCGACGACGATCCCACGCTCCACGACCAGACCGGCGCCACGCGCGATCTCGACGTTCGGGCGGATACCCGCGGTCACCACGATCATGTCGGCCGGCAGCGAATCCCCGTCGGTGAAGCCGACTCCCGCGACCGTCCCGTCGTCGTTGCGCAGTACCGACGTCGTGCGCTTGCCGGTGTGCACGCCGACACCGAGAGACTCGATCTTGTTCCGCAGCACCCGTCCCCCGCGCTCGTCGAGCTGCTGGTTCATCAGATGCCCGGGCGAATGCACGACGTCGACAGCGACGCCCTGCGTCTGCAGACCGTACGCCGCTTCGAGACCCAACAGGCCGCCACCGATCACGACGGCGCGCATGTGATCGCGCGACGTCGCCATCTGCAGCATGCCGTTGGTGTCCTCGATGGTCCGGAATCCGAACACACCACGCGCGAGCTTGCCGTCGGGTTCGCGGAGGCCGTCCATGTTCGGGAAGAACGTGTGGGAGCCGGTCGCGATGACGAGGACGTCGAAGTCGATTGCCCGCCCCGACGCACACGTCACGGTCTTGGCGAAGCGGTCGATTGCCTCGGCGCGGTCGCCCGCGTAGAGAGTGACGCCGTGCTCGCGGTACCACGCCATCGGGTTCAGCATCAGATCGTCGTCGTCGACCGTGGCCTCACCGGCGAGGACATGACTGAGCATGATGCGGTTGTAGTTGCCGTACGGTTCGTCGCCGATCATCGTGATGTCGAACAGGTCGCCGCCACCGCGCGTCAGGATCTCCTCGACCGTGCGCGCCCCCGCCATACCGTTCCCGACGACGACCAGTCGGCGTCGTTCGTGCAGGTTCTGCGAATCCGCCATCAGAAGACGACCATCCCGAAGTCCACCACGACCTCACCGCTCGCACCCTCAGGCGCCGCGATCACGAGTTCGAGCGTCGTGTCGGGATCGACGTCCTCGACCACCCTCAGCGGCACGTTCACCGACGACCGCGCCCCCATCGGGAACATCCGCATCGGCGTCCCGTCGCGCATCAGGGTCACGCAGATCAGTTCGTCGGAGCTGTTGCCGCCACGAAAGTACAAGGGCTGGGCCGTCATTCCCGACGGCACCACGAACGACAGCACCGGGTCGATGGGACCGGACTTGGTCAGGCCCGCTCCCGCGAACGGGAACACACCCTGCAGGAAGTGCGGAGTACTCGACATGCCGCCACTATCCGCGCGCCGCGTGAAATGCGACTTGCCTCGGTGTTACGGCAGGGTTGTCTGGTTCTCACGGCCGTTCCGAAGGCCGGAGAGCAGCCCGGAGGCGTGTGCTCAGCGCCGTAACGCGCGTTCGCGGGCCAGGAAGAAGAACGGGATCGCCGTCGCGATGCCCACCCCGAAGGTGAGGACCACCGACGCGATCCACCACGGCATGATCCGCAGCCGCCTGGCCTCGCCGAACGCCCACAGATGGAAGGCGATCACCACGAAGAGCAGATCGACCATCGCGAAACGACCCGGCGTGGTCTTCATGATGTCGCCGACGAAGAAATCCTTCACCGACTCCGGGCCGTTGCGCTGCACATACGGGATCGCAATCGCGTTCTGGGTGACCAACGCAGTCACGAACACGGCGAACAGCGAACGCTCGCGCCACTTCTGGTTCAAGCCGTCGTGCATCATCGCGCCTCCTGGGATGGGTGTGTGCCCCGATGGTGGCACGGTCGACGCGGCTGCGGATGCATTCCGCCCCCTGAGGAGGCCCGGAGCTTGCGGAGGCCGTGCCCCATCGCCCCCTGAGGAGGCCCGGAGCTTGCGGAGGGCCGTCTCGAAGGGTCAGCTACGCCGCCATCCCGCCGCGCCGACCATCTCGGCGACCTGGGTGAACTTCACACGAGGGCGACCCTGTTCGATGCCCCGGCGGCGTTCTCGCCTGTCGATGGCGCGCATTCCGCGGTACCCGATCACGGTCGGCACCCGCTTGCGCACCAGTGCCGGGAACTCCCCCGCCGCACGCCGGGTGCGCTGAAGACTCCCCGACGCGGCGTCGGCGATGAAGTCCTCGACCGTTTGGGTGGCGCACTTCTTGTTGGCGCCGATCCCGCCGCTGGGGCCGCGCTTGGCCCAGCCCAGCACGTAGCCGCCGGGGACGATCCCGCCCGACTCGTCGACCAGTCGACCGTCGACATTGCGGAAGACGCCGCGCTCGTCGTCGAAGGCGAGACCTGGAATCGGGGTCGAGCGGTACCCGATCGAGCGCACGACGAGGTCGGCGGCGACGTGATGCCGTCCCTCGCCGGTACGGACCGTCACCGACTGCACCTGCGGATTGCCGACGATCTCCTCCGGAGTGCTGTGGAACAGGAACACGATCCGACGCCGCGACGGGTCAGCGGGTTCGTGCAAGGACGGAACCTGCCCGTTCGCTCCGTCGAACACCTCCACCTCGACGCCCGGGATCTCCGACAGCGCACGGTATTCCGCTGCCGTGTAGGCGGCCGCGGCCTGATCACGACGACCGAGCAGGACCACCTCGTGGACATTCTGTTCGCGCAGGATCTCGAGCGCCCGGTCGGCGATGTCGGTGGTGGCCAACAACTCCGGCGGGGATACGAGGATGCGGGCGACGTCGAGCGCGACGTTGCCCGTGCCGACGACGACCGCGCGGCCCGTCGCCGGATCGTCGGCGGTTCCCCGACGCAGCGGCGGTCCCGCGTCGACGCCGGGCACGCCGTTGTACCAGGCCACGAGATCGGTCGCCGACGTCGAACCCGGCAGGTGCTCACCCGGAATGCCCAGGCGCCGGGACTCACTGGCGCCCACGGCGTAGAACACCGCGTCGAAATGCTCGGCGAGTTCAGCCGGGGTGACCTCGTCCGGTCCATCGCCGACGGACACGTTGGTCAGCATGGTGACGCGGGGGTCGCGGTAGAGCAGGTCGAATCCGCGCAGCACACCCTTGGTGCCCGGATGATCCGGTGCCACGCCGGCACGGACGAGTCCACCCGGCGTCGGCAGCTTGTCGATGACGGTGACCGTCGCCTCGGTCCGGTCGAGCAGGGTACGCAACGCATAACCACCCGACGGTCCGGTGCCGACCAGGGCAACCCGCAGGCCGGCAGGCAGTTTCGGGATGTCCGGGTAGGTGACGGTGGACGCCTCGTCGTCGGTCGGCGGCACCCACCCCGACCGGACGTCGGGGTTGTTCTTGTAGTAGTCGGCGTTGATGTCGATGAACACCTTGTCGCGCGTGCCGAGTTTGTCCGCGGGATAGATCGCGTCGACCGGGCACGCGTCGGCACAGGCACCGCAGTCGATGCAGGCCTGCGGGTCGATGTGCAGGATGTCGGAGCTGCCGAAGCCGCGTTCCTCGGGTGTCGGGTGGATGCAGTTCACCGGGCACACGGACACGCATGCCGCGTCACTGCAACATGATTGGGTGATGACGAACATCAGAGCATGTGCGCTTTCCGGTAGTACCGCATGGCGGGCTTGGTGAGCAAGCCGACCTCGTCGAGGAACTCCATGAGGTGGGCGCAGCTCGAACGGATCATCGAGTGGAAGTGCGAATTGTGGCGCATCTCGCGGACCGCGCGGTCGGCGTCGAGGCCGGCGTCGGCAAAGGCCTTGCGCTGCACCAGACTCGTGACGATGTAGTACGCACCGATCGCTACGGTCAGCGCACTGAACTGGCGGCGCGCCCAACTGACTCCGTCGAGAGATTCGCGCACCTCTTCGCGCGCGAACTTCATGTGGCGCGATTCCTCGAGGACGTGGATCTCGTTGACCGTGCGGATGAAGTCGAGGACGCGGTCGTCACGCATGCAGCCACGCTGGAAAACGTCCAGGACCTCCTCGGCGACCAGGATTCCGGCGTAGGCGACCTCGTTCTTCGCGGTCTGCATGAAGATCTTGCCGAGGCGCGCGACCTTCTTCGACGGCCGGTAAGAGGCGCCGACCATCTTCTCCGACGCCTTGGCGAACATGAGCGAATGTCGGCACTCGTCGGCGATCTCGGTCAGCGCGAACTGGAATTCGGAGCCGTGGTAGTCGCCGAGGTACTGATCGCGGATCACCATCTCCTGCAGGATCATCTCGAACCAGATCCCGATGTTCATGATCGACGCGAACTCGTGGCGCGTCACCGAGATCCGCTGCTCCTCGGTGAGTTCGTCCCAGTAGTCGGTGCCGTACAGCGACGACCACTCCGGACTGCAGCCGTACTTGGTCGGGTCCATCGGCTTGGACCAGTCGATCTCGGTCATCGCATTGCGCGAGAGGCGGGCGGCCGACGCCAGCAGACGCGCTGACACCTCCTCGGTGCCCTGGTCTCGCATGCTGATGACGTTCTCGGTTCGTTCCATCGCGGCCGTCATGCGAACTCCCCTCCCGGTCGACGTCGATCATGACAATGATCGATGTAATGACAATGTGTGTTGTCAAGATAGCACCGCACTGTGACCCAGTAAACGAATCAACGAATATACTGGCCGGTAAGTTCGGTGCTGGACAGCCTTCTTGCAGGTCAGCGCCACCAAAGCCGCTACCGACCACCCCGTAGGAGTACGCATGTCATCCATCTTCATCACCGGCGAGCGGCCGGGATCGGACTCGCCACTGCCGAACGGTTCGATCGCGAGGGATGGACTGTCGGCGTCTACGACGTCGATACCGACGCCCTCGCGAAGGTCGAGGCCGACCATCCCGACTGGATCACGGGCACGCTCGACGTCCGTGAACCGGAGCAGTGGGCCGACGCGCTGGCCGAGTTCACCTCGCACACCGGTGGCACCCTCGACGTCCTGGACAACAACGCCGGCATCCTGCACGCGGGCAGGATCGACTCCATCACGCCCGAGCAGATCAAGCGGCAGATCGACATCGACGCACTCGGTGTCGCCCTGGGCGCACAGGCCGCCCACCCGTACCTGAAGAAGACTCCGGGCGCGCACCTGGTGAACATCGGGTCGGCGTCGGCGATCTACGGCCAGCCCGGAATCGCGGTCTACTCCGCCACCAAGTTCTTCGTCGGCGGACTGACCGAGGCCCTCGAACTCGAGTGGGAGCACGACGACATCCGGGTCGTCAGCATCTGGCCGCTGTGGGCGAAGACCGCGCTGGCCGCCGACGACGCGAAGTCCACGAAGACCCTGGGCATCCGCATCACGCCCGACCAGATCGCCGACAAGGTCTGGGAATCCGTGCATCCCACGCGCCAGGACAAGCTGCTGCACCGCACCAGCTACTCCGTCGGTGCTCAGACCCTCGTCCTCGGCAATGCCGCCAAGGTCATCCCGAACTTCCTGAACCGGACCGTCAACAAGTTCATCGCGCAGTAGCCGCCCCGCAAACCCACCCTTTTTCCAGATTTCCACCACCCGAGAAGGGGGTGGAAATCTGGAAAAAGGGTGAATTTGTCAGGAGGTGGGTCCAAACCGGGCGCCCGTGCGTCTCATTCACATGGAGCTACCCAACGACCGGCACGGACTGATCCTCAGAAGTGACACCGTCGGCACTCACACCACCGACGACACATTGCAGCGGATGGTCACAGGCAAAGCGCTGTACCGTCTCTGGCCGGGCGCGATGACCGACTTCACCACGGTCAACGAACTCGACGCCATCGAGAAGCACCGGTTGACCGTCATCGCCGCCGCGAGCGCAGGACGCCCGGGCCGACTGTTCAGCCACGTCTCCGCGGCTGCCATCCACCGGTTGCCGGTGCTCTGGCCCCAACTGTCACACGTTCACGTCACGTCGCCGAAGGTCGGGAAGCGGGCGGCGAAGATCGTCCGGCATCAGGCCGTCGTCGAGCCGCAGGACATCGAGGTCGTCGACGGGGTGACGGTGACATCCATCGAGCGCACGGCGTGCGATGTCGCCCGCCTGGGTACCGATCGACAGGCCCTCGCGGTGCTCGACGCCGCGCTCCGACGCGACGCCAGACCGGAACGATTGCGGCAGATCCTCGACTCGTGCCGAGGATTCAAGGGGGTCGAGATGCTCCGCCGCACGCTGCCGCACGCGAACGCGTCATCGGAAAGCGTCGGCGAGTCCCTCAGTCGCGCAATCATGCTCGAGTCTCCTGACCTACCCGTGCCCCAGCAGCAGGTGGAGATCGTCGACGACCACGGCAAGTTCATTGCTCGCGTCGACTTCTTGCTGGCGAACAGGGTGGTCGGCGAGTTCGACGGAATGATCAAGTACAACGGCACAGTCGGTGATGATCCGGCTTGGAAGACCGTCGTCGACGAGAAGGTCCGTGAGGACAAGCTGCGTGCGCAGGGGTACACCGTCGTGCGGTGGACATGGCAGGACCTCGCCGACAAGGCCGCTTTCTACGCGCAGATCAAGAAAGCGCTTCGATCCGCCGGCGTCGAGTGACCGGAAACCCACCCTTTTTCCAGATTTCCACCACCCGACAATGGGGTGGATATCTGGAAAAGTGGTGGGTTTGCGGGGTGGGTGGGTCTGCGAGGCGGCGGTCAGTGCCGGGCCGTCGGGAGTCGCCACCCGAACTTCAGTCCGAGCAGACGCAGACCGGTGGCGAGGATCGACCCGACCGTCAGCCAGACCCAGTGCGGGACGGGGGTGTGGTAGGAACCGACCGCGACGATCGTGGCGCCGAGCAGCGCGGGGATCGCATAGAGGTCCGCGGGCTGGAGGAGCAGCGGGATCTCGTTGGAGATCACATCCCGCAGGACGCCGCCGCCGATTGCGGTCATGAGTCCGACGGCGGTGGCGGCGAACGCGCTCGCTCCGACGTCGACGGCGATCGACGCCCCGGTCGTCGCGAACAGGCCCATCCCGAAGGCGTCGAGGACGAGGATCGACCGGCGCAGTTTCGTGAAGGCCGGATGGAAGGCGAAGACGAGCAGACTGGCGATCGTGCCGGTCAGCGCGTTGCCGAAGCCCTGGACCGACGAGGGTGGGGTGATGCCGAGCAGGACGTCCCGCAGGACCCCGCCACCGGCGCCGGTGAGCACTCCGACGGTCACGATGCCCCACATGTCGAAGTCCTTGCGGACACCGACCATCGCACCGGAGGCCGCGAACACCGCGACACCCGCGAAGTTCAGCACGTCGAGAAGCACCTCAGACCCTCCTCACGACCAGGACGCCGGTCCGCCGACGGCATACGAATGGCCGCCCCCGGTAAACCGGGGACGGCCGTCCGTGTAGAAATCGCGGTGCCGAGGCGGCAACCGGGAAAAGGCTAGCGACGATCCAGATCGATGATGCCCGCGCGAGCGGCCTTCACGAGTCGACGCGGAATCCGCACGGGGACGCCGTTGACCTTTTCTTCCTGCAGTGCGGGGTTTTCCGCCTTCCACTGCGAACGACGGCTACGGGTGTTCGCCCGCGACATCCGGCGCTTCGGTACAGCCATGGTTGAGCCCTTCTCCTACTGTGGTCTGCGTGGCCGCCGGCAACGCTGCGCGTCACCGATCGACCCGAGTCAGTGCGCCTATCGGCCCCCGCGGGCGCGGCACACAACCCGACCAGACTACCTGGCGGGACCGCCCAGCTCCAAAATGGTCATCCGTACGACGCTCCGCAGATCCGCGTCAGATGTACGACCAGGGACTTTCCACTCCCGTGAACGCGACGACGAGCCAGTACGCCACCCACATGACGACGATGAACAAGCCGATGACGATGGCCGTCAGCGCGAGGCCGTCGCCGGTCTGCCCACCGCCTGACGCCGCGATCTGTCTGCGCGCCACCACGCCGAGTACGAGTCCGACCAGGCCGCCGATGCCGACACACACGAGACCGAGCAGCGAGGCGACCAGCGCAGCCACCGCAAGCGTATTCGTCTTGGGGGTCAGGCCGGGCCGAGGATCATCGCCGAACGCATGCTGTCCGGGCGGCGGCCCCGCGGGCGCCTGCTGCTGAGGTGACGGACCGTACCCGGGCCGACCTCCTGGCGCCGGCTGACCGGGCTGTCCGTAGGCCCCGCCGTAGCCGGGCGGGGTCCCCTGCGGTCCGTACCCGGGCGGCGCCGGCTGCCGGTGATTCTGCTGCCCCGGCCCCTGCTGCCCCGGACCCTGCCGGCCGTAACCCGGCGGCGGGCCGTAACCCGGTTGCGGAGGTCCACCCGGCCCACCGGGACCACCCGGAGGGCGGGTCGAGATCACGCGTGTCGAGTCGTACCCCGACGGTGGCGGACCGGGCGGTGCGGGCGGCGCGGTATGACCCTGAGGTGCACCCCCGGCACGTGCGCCACCAGTGCTGATGACGCGGGTGACACCGTCGGCCGGGCTGTGCGACTGCGGCACCGACGTGCCTTCCGGACCGGCGCCCGGCGTCGAGGTCAGGGGTGTCGAGGTGTCGGGCGAGCGGGTGTCCGGCGTCGAGGGCACCGGCTCGGTCGTCTCCTCCGAACCTGCTGGGCGATCGCCGGATTCGCCGAGGAGCTCTGCGGCCGACACCTTCTGCGTCGGCTCCCCCGGAGAAGGATTCGGGTCGGGTGCCGAATCCGGCGGTACCTGATCCGACGGGGACTGGGGTGTGGAGGACGGATCGCGCGGATCCCCGCCTCCGGTCGGGTTCGACATCAGGTGCCCTTCCAAGCCGTGCGTCGTCGCGGCGCGAGGATCGTTCATGCACATGGCTGCGCAGGTCACAGAGTAGTGAGAAAACGCCTCGAACTGGGCAGAAGTCGACGATCGCAAGCTCAGATCGGCCGAAATTCGTTCAGTAGTAGTAGACCGAGTCCGTCGAGTTGCCGGCCGCGATCAGGATGATGAACAGCACGATCCACACGATCGCGCCGAGGATTCCCAATGCGCCGGTGATGATGCCGGCGAGGCCCATGCCGGCACCGGTCTGGTTTCCGGCCGACTGCTCCACCTCACGCCGCGACATGAAGCCGAGGACGACACCCGCGATTCCGAGGGGCAGCGCGAGCGGGAAGCACGCGGCAAGCATGACCAGGGCGACGATGCCGCAGATGAGTGCGCCGATCGCCTTGCCGTTGGTGCTCTTCTGCGGAGCGCCGTAACCGTAACCTCCGTAAGGCGCAGCGCCGTAAGGATTCTGGGCACCGTAGGCGGCCGATCCGTAAGCGGGCGCCTGCCCGGCCTGGTAGGGATCGCTGTACTGGCCGTAGCCCGTCCCCGGCGGCTGACCGTACGGATTCTGGTCCTGGCCGTACGGGTTCTGTCCGTATGAGTTCTGGCCATAGGGGTTCTGCCCATACGGGTTCTGTCCGTACGGATTCTGACCCTGCGAATTCTGACCCTGCGGATCGGAGGAAGGTCCCGGTTGGTATGTCTGACCGAACTCGGTCGGCGCGTAGTCCGGGGAACCCTGACCCTGGTCACCCTTGTTCAGGTTCGGGCGCGACCCTCCCGATCCGTCCGCCGCCCCGGGGCTCGGCACCGTCCCCCAGTCGTCCTGGCCCTGGCCCGAGCCCTGTCCCGGTGGATATGACACCCGTAACCCCCTCGTTCGATCCGATAAATCCGTTCATCACCCTAATGAATAGACTCGAGCGGTGTCTGGCGTCATCTCCGGCTTCACGGTGATCTTCATAGTAGTCGGGGTCGGCTATCTCCTCGGGCGGACGCATGTGATCGGCGATCACGCACATGAAGTCCTGTCCCGCTTGGTGTTCTTCGTCTTCACCCCGGCGCTGCTGTTCCATTCGCTGGTCACCACGGACCTGTCGGTCGTCTTCTCCTCGACGCTGGTGATCGCCGGTGGTAGCGCGATGCTCATGGGCGTCATCTACCTCGTGATCGCCAAGCTGTGGTTACGACGCCCAGTCCCGGAACTCGTGATCGGCGCGCTCTCGTCGTCGTATGTCAACAGCGTCAATCTCGGCCTCCCGATTGCGATCTTCGTCCTCGACGACGCGTCGTTCATCGCGCCACTGCTTCTGTTCCAGATCGTCATCTACTCCCCGATGGCACTGTTGGCCCTCGACCTCACCGCCCTCGAACGGAACACCGAGACCTCGATCGTCCGTGATTCGCTCATCGCCCCGATCACCAACCCGATCGTCGTCGGCGGCATCGCCGGGCTGTTCGTGTCGGTGCTCGGTGTGATGCCACCCGCGGCAGTGATGTCACCGCTGAAGATGCTCGGTGACGCATCGGTGCCGGCGGCGCTGCTGGCCTTCGGTCTGTCGCTGACCGGCGTCCAGGTGTTCAAGAAGGGTGAGAGCCCGCGCCGCGACATCGCGCTCGCCGCGGCACTGAAGATGGTCGTGATGCCGCTGACGGTGTACGCGATCGCGCGGTGGGGATTCGGCCAGACCGGTGAGGCACTGTTCGCCCAGGTCGTGATCGCCGCACTGCCGACCGCGCAGAACGTCCTCGTCTACGCCACCCGCTACCGGCGCGGGCAGATCCTGGCGCGGGACACCGCGCTGATCACCACACTCGCGTCGATCCCGGCCATCGCCGTCATCGCCCTGCTTCTCGCCTGATGACCGCTGACCGCGCGGGCTCGGTCACGCGTCGGGATCTTCGCGCGGCACGACCTTCACCTCGACGCCGCCCATCAGCGCGAGCCCGGTCACGCGCACGACCGGCGCACCCGGCCGTGGCGACTTCTGCGACTTCCCGCCGAAGCCGCCCATGATCCCGAGGCCGCCGATCTCGACGGTCACGCCCTCGGGGGCCCTGATCTCGACGCCGCCCATGATCGCGATGCACTGGATGGTGAGAACCGGTGCGGTGAACTCGACCTCGCGCAGGTCGATCTCGACGGCCCCCATGATCGCCGTCGCGGTGAGGGCGTCGGCCACCACCGCGGTCCCCGACAATTCGCTACCGGACATGATGGCCAGGCGATGGCGCACCGCCGCATCGGAACTCCCACCGGTCACCCGGGGGCCCGGCGACATCGACGGCGCCGGCATCGCCACGCCGAGCTGCGCGATCGGGAGGTCATCGGTCAACTCGTCGAGATCGCCGAAGGTCTTGGCCATCATGGCTTTTCCCGCACGCTCCTCGTACTCGACGGGCGAGAGGCTGCCGTGAGCCATGGCTGCGGACAGGATTTCGTGCACCAGTTCCCGGTCGGCGTCGGCGGCACGCAGACGCGCCCGCCGATCGTCGGGTGCGGGGAGATCGCCGGAAGAGGTCACGTCTGGAAACCCTAGTGGCCGCACCGCAGTCAGACCACCCTGATTTCGACCCTGAGCCGACCCCGACGACGATCCGCCCACCGCCCGACGCATGTGGGGCATAATTCACTCACCCCGGACGGACACCCGCCCGACCTACACCGGAGGCGACCCATGGGCCAACCCTACGATCCCGGTTCGTCCGGCGCGCCGAATCCATATCAGCCCGGCCCGAACCAGCCCGGCCCGTACGGGTACGGCGGTTACCCGCCGCCCGCGCCCCCCAAGGACCGGACCGGGATGCGACTCTGGGGCAAGATCCTCACCGCCGTCGGTGTCGTGATCCTCGTCGCATCGGTCGCGGTCGGCGTGGTGCTGGCCGTCAGCGGGATCAGCCAGGTGGTCGATCAGGCGGACCAGGCCTTCGTCGTCGACCCACGGGCCGAGCACCGATACGACGCCGGGGACACCTTCGCCCTCTTCCGCCCCGACAACACCGCCGCGACGCCCTCCTGTGAGATCACCGGACCGGCGGCACTCGAACGCGGTACCGACGTGACGGCCGAATTCCCCTACGACGGCACCCAGGTGCGGTCCTTCGACTCCTACGAGGTGGTCGAGGCGGGAACCTATTCGTTCCTCTGCAGCGACCGCGTCGTGGTCGCCACGATCGACCTCGGCGGCATCTTCAGTGGTGTCGGCGGGGTTCTCCTGGCCGTCTTCGGTGGCGGATTCGGCGCCGTCCTCCTGCTGATCGGGATCGTGCTGTGGGCCATCGCCGGACGTAGGCCGCGCACGGCCTGAGCCGGCGCCCGCCGGTCAGCCGCGTCGACGACGACCCTTCCGGGACTTCAGGTAGTCCCCGACCACGGCGGCGCCGAGGCCGTCGACGTCCGGTGCCACGACGCGACCGCCGATCCGGCGCGCGATCTGGTCCATGAAGTGGGCCAGGCCTGGGTCCTCACCGAGACGGAAGAACGTGACCTGCGCGCCGAGCCGGGCCACGTGGTCGAGCTCGCGCACGGTCAACGCGATCGTCTGCGGGTGCGGCGGGTAGAAGAAGAACGGTTCACCACTGGGGTCGAGATGCGCGGTGGGTTCGCCGTCGGTGACCACCAGGACCACCGGTTGTGCGTTCGGGAAGCGACGCAGGTGCCGCTGCGCCAGCAACAGCGCGTGGTGCAGGTTGGTGCCCTGCTCCATCCGTGGTTGCAGTCCGGTCAGTTCCGCGATGTCGATGGACCTCGCGTAGCGGCCGAAGGCGATGAGATGTAGTTCGTCGCTGCGGAAGCGGGTCGAGATCAGGTGGTTCAACGCGATCGCGGTGCGCTTCATCGGTGTCCAGCGACCCTCCATCTCCATGGAGAACGAGGTGTCGACGAGCAGCACGACCGCCGCCTGGGTGCGGCTCTCGGTCTCCGCGACCTCGACGTCGCGGACGTCGATCCGCACTCCGGACCGCGCCATCTCCGACGTCGCCAGCGACGGCTCGGTGGTCTCGGAGACAGTGCGCAACACCGCATTTGACACCGTTCGGGTGACATCCCAGGGGTCGGTGTCGCCGAACTCCCATTCGCGGCTGGCGCCGGTCGGCTCACCGAGCAGACCGGTGCGCCGGGTCTGACGATCGCCTCGACGTCCCGACAACTGCTCGGCGATGTCACGGAAGATCGACTGCCCGAGTTGCCGCATCGCCTTGGGACTCAACCGGAGTTGCCCGTCCGCGGCACGGTCGAAGAACCCCTCCTCCGACAGCGCTTTCTCGAGTTCGGCGAGCATCCGCGCGTCGACCGCCGCCTCGTCGCCGAGTTGCCGTGCGAGAGCGTCGAGGTCGATGTCGTCCATCTGCGCTCCGGCGTACTGCTGGGACAACTGCTCGGACAACGCTTCCAGTTCGGAGATGTCGCGGAGCGCCGCGGCACCCTCCCCCAGTCCCATCGGCTGGTCCCCCGAGAACGACTGCGCGTTGTCCCAGTCCAGCCCGGGCCGCGCCGCGCGGAGTTGTGAATCCATCTGCGCGAGTTGACTCATCAGGTCCGGCGAACCGAATGCCTGCTGCGCCAGCTGGTCCAGCTCGGCCTGCTGCTCCGGGGTGAGCGAGTTGTAGAACTGCTGCGCCGCGGCGGCACGCTGGGCCAGCGAGTCGATGAGTTCTTCGGTGTTGCGCGGATTCTCCGGGAAGAAGTCGCCATGGGCGTCCATGAACTCGTCGAACATCTCCGACGTGTCCTCACCGCGGTTGTGCGCCTCGAGCAGCTCGTTGAGATCTTTGAGCATGTCCGAGACCCGCTGCCGGTCGGCCTCGGTGGCGCCTTCGAGCGCCTCCTTCATTCCGGCGAACCGCTGATCGAGCAGCTCGCGGCCGAGGAGGTCCTTGATCTTCTCGTAGTCCTCCCGGGCCTGGGGGCTGCGCCAGTTGTACTCCGACAGCTCTTCGACGGCCTGCGCGGTCGACGGCGGGAGGCTGCCGATCTGCATCTCCGCGAAGCGCGCGTCGTCGTCGAGATCGCGGGCGAGTTGCTTGCGCTCCTCGAGGACGGCGCGGTCGAGGAGCTCGCGGATCTCGGCGAACGTGCCGTCGAGGTTGCGCTTCTTCAGCAGCTCCTGCCGACGCCGGTTGACCTGTTCCCGGAGCTTGTCGAGGCCGCGCATGTTCGGGGTGCCCCGGCGCAGCAACTCCCGCAGGGCACGCTGCGGCGACGCACCGGCCATGACGTCGTCGCCGATCGTCTCCAGCGCCTCACGCAGGTCGACAGGCGGGGCGAGCGGGTCGGGCCCACCGGTGTACCGCTGGTAGCGCGAACGATGGAAGCTCTTGCGCGCCAATGTGTTCTCCTCAGCCGTAGATGGTCTGGCCCGCCTCGTCGGCTTCCTTGCCGATCCGACGCGCCAGGAACAGACCCTCGAGTGCCAACTCGACGGCACTCGCCCGCTCGCCTTCGATGTCGGCCTCGAGGCGCTCGGCGATCGCGTCGAGCACATTCCCGGTTGTCTCCGGGGACGGGATCGAGCCCAGGAAGTCGACAGCCCGCACGCGGTCACCGGTCACGACCGGCTCACCGTTCTCGAGGGCGTCGACGAGCGCCGCCATGTCGATTCCGCCGAGATGTGCGCGGACGGTGTCGGCGACGGACTTGCGCATGAGGTGCTCGAGGATCTCCAGCTCGCGCCCCTCCTCGCCGGACTCGAACTCGATCTTGCCGCGCAGCACCTCGACCACCGACTCGAGATCGACGACACGCGCGACCGCCTGGTCCTCGCCGGTGACCGTCGCGCGGTGAAGTGCCGCGGCGGCAACGGTTTCGGCCCCGGCGATCGAGAAGCGGGCCGAGACACCCGAACGCTGGTCGATGGACGGGTGGTCGCGGGCGTAACGGGTGAACCGCGCCAGGATCTCGACGATGAAGGTCGGGACACTCGCGGTGAGGTCGGCCTCCTGCTCGATGACGGCGACCTCGTCGTCGAGTTCGAGCGGGTAGTGCGTGCGGATCTCGGCGCCGAAGCGGTCCTTCAGCGGAGTGATGATGCGACCGCGGTTGGTGTAGTCCTCCGGGTTCGCACTCGCCATCACGAGCACGTCGAGCGGGAGCCGCAGTGTGTAGCCGCGGACCTGGATGTCGCGCTCCTCCATCACGTTGAGCATCGAGACCTGGATGCGCTCGGCCAGATCCGGCAACTCGTTGATCGCGACGATCCCGCGATGTGCACGCGGGATGAGGCCGAAGTGGATGGTCTCCGGATCGCCCAGACTGCGACCCTCGGCCACCTTCATCGGGTCGATGTCGCCGACGAGGTCGGCCACCGAGGTGTCGGGGGTGGCGAGCTTCTCGCTGTAGCGCTGCGAGCGGTGACGCCATTCGATCGGCAGATCGTCGAGCAGGTTCGCGGCCTTGCGGATCGACGCGGGGGTGATCGGCTCGTACGGGTGCTCGCCGAGCTCTGATCCGGCGATCACCGGCGTCCACTCGTCGAGGAGCCCGACGAGGGTGCGCAGGATGCGGGTCTTGCCCTGTCCGCGCTCGCCGAGCATCACGACGTCGTGACCTGCGATGAGCGCGCGCTCGAGCTGGGGGATGACGGTGGCCTCGAAGCCGACGATCCCCGGCCACGGGTCGCGACTCTCGCGGAGCGCGGTCAGCAGATTGTTGCGGATCTCGTCGCGCACACTGCGCTGCACATGGCCGCTGGCACGCAGTTCACCCAGGGTGCGGGGTGAAGGATGGCGGGTTTCGGTCGACTGAGAACCATGGGTGGTGAAATTGTCCTCTGGCACGTGATCCACGCTACTCCGAGTTGTGATGTGCGTGCGCACTGTCGGGTGGTCACCCAGGAGCTTCGACGCGGTGCCTCGCTACGCTCGGAACCGGCTCAGCCGGCAGAGGGGGCTTCGACGCGGTGCCTCGCTACGCTCGGAACCGGCTCAGCCGGCGGAGGGGTCGCGGCCGAGGGAGCACCCCCCTGCTCCCCGAGGAGCCCGGAGCCTGCGGAGGGCGTCTCGAGGGGCAGCGGGGCTGGGGCTTCGACGCGGCGCCTCGCTACGCTCGGAACCGGCTCAGCCGGCAGAGGGGTCGCGCCCGACGAAGCACCCCCTGCTCCCCGAGGAGCCCGGAGCCTCCGAAGGGCGTCTCGAGGGGCAGCGGGGCTGGGGCTTCGACGCGGTGCCTCGCTACGCTCGGAACCGGCTCAGCCGGCAGGACAACGCCTCGCTACGCTCGGAACCGGCTCAGCCGGCAGTGGGGTCCCGGCCGACGAAGCCCATCAGGCGGCTGACGGAGTCGGCGTCGGCGGGCACGTCGACGGCGGGTCCGTACTGACCCGAGCTCCGCAGCAACTCGTCGATGGGGATCATCCCGTCGAGCAGCACCTGCGCATAGGCGGTGTCGAGGTCGGGGGTCGCGCCCTGCGACCGGGCGAGGTCCCAGGTGTGCATGAAGACGTCGGCGGTGTAGAACCGGTCGACCGCGTCGGCGAGGCGGTGCTCCCCCGCCATCGGGTGGGCGAAGGTCTCCCGCGCCGACGGCCCGTCGAGCAGTTCTTGCACAGCTGCCGCATGCGCCGACCAGGCCGCCGCCGGGTCGTCGGCGACCGCGGGCCCGCCCGGCAACCGCACGCCCCCGGCGTCGAGGAACCCGGTGAACCAGTCGACGAGGTGGGCCACGACATCGCGCGCGACCCAGCCGTCGACCGGTGTCGGCGCCTCCCAGTCGGAGACGTCGGCGATCACGTCGGCGAATCCGGCCGCGACCGCACGGTGCCGGTCTGCGGCGTCGAGTTCTGCCAGTGCCATGGTTCTACAGCTCGCCGGACTCGAGCAGCCGGTCGAGGGCGGCATACCCCTCGTTGACGCCGACCTCCATGCCCGACGCGAGCCAGCCGTCGCGGGCTTCGAAACTGTCGCACAGGGATTGGGCATGCAGGCGCGTCGTGCCGTCGCCGAGGTCCTCGAACCACAGCGTCTCCAGCGACACCTGGTCGGGCATCCCGAGGAAGGTGAAGGTCTGCACGATCTTGTCCTCACCCACGGTGTGGAAGCAGCCGCGGAAGCCGAACTCCTGACCCTCGTGGGTCGAGACATAGCGCCAGCTGCCGCCGTCGCGCACATCCCATTCGAGGATCCGGCTGGTGATGGCGTCGGGGCCGATCCAGCGGACGAACAGATCGGGATCGGTGTGCGCCTTCATCAGCTGGGCTGGGGTGCCACGGAAGTCGCGGGTGATCCGGATGATCGGGACCTCCTTGTCGGCTTCGATGGCGGCCTCGGGATAGCGGGTCTGTGTGGTGCTCATGACGCCTTTCCTTTCCTCGTTGTCGTGTCGTTATCGGTTGTCTTGTCGTTCTGACCCTCGGGACGTTCCGCCTCGGGTCCGTCGTTCATCTCGGCGAGCAGTACGTCGAGTCGCTGGTAGCGCTCTTCCGCCCGCCGTCGGTACCGCTCGATCCACTTGGTCATGAGGTCGAACACCTCGGCTTCCAGATGGACCGGACGTTTCTGGGCCTCTCGGGTTCGGGTCACCAGGCCGGCATCCTCGAGCACCTTCAGGTGCTTGGAGACCGCCTGGATGCTGACGTCGTACGGCTCGGCGAGCTGGCTGACCGTCGCGTCGGAGACCGCCAGTCGCGCGACCATGTCGCGGCGGGTCGGGTCCGCGAGTGCGGCGAACACCTTGGACAGCTCGTCGGCCATTCGTCCTCCTCAACCGATTAGTTGAATATGACGATGCTCCCGCGGAGCGCTGTTGTCAACCCCTTGGTTGAATACGAGGGCAAAAGTATCCGTATGACGTTGTGCCCGGATTCCGGGCACAACGTCATACGGATCTCGAAGGTCGCCTCAGGCCGGCCCGACCGGAGCGTCGCCGCGCAGCGTGATGCGGTGCATCACGCTGCGGTTGTCGCCGTAGTCGCGGTTGGCGTAGTGCAGCGTGTTGCGGTTGTCCCACAGCACGAGATCACCCAGACGCCAGCGGTGGCGGACGATGTGCTCGGGCTTGGTGATGTGCGCGTAGAGCAGGTCGAGGATGCCGCGACTCTCGGCCTCCGACACGCCCTCGATGTGCGAGGTGAAACCCGGGTTGACGAACAGCGACTTGCGGCCGGTCTCCGGATGCACCCGCACCACCGGATGGCTCACCGGTACGAGTTCGGTGACTTCCTTGCCGTCCCAGGTGTTTCCGCGCCCGTCGCGGCGCTGTTTGAGGTAGTAGCCGAACTCGCGACTGCCGTCGTGCACCGCGGTCAGACCGTCGACGAGGCGTCGGATCGGCTCGGACAGCGACAGATACGCGAGTTCGGCGTCGGCCCAGTTGGTGTCGCCGCCGTTGCGCGGCAACACGACCGGACGCAGGATCGAACCCATCGGCGGTCGCGGCATGAACGTCATGTCGGTGTGCCAGACGTCGGCGAATCCGTTGTCGGCGCTGTCGAGTTCGTACACCTCGTCCGGGACGTCGCCGGAATCCCACACCGGGTGGCCGAACGTCAGGTCGCCCAACCGGTTTCCGAACTCGATTGGTGGGACCCGTCGGACCAGTTCATCGAGTGGATCGTCATCAGACGCATCGACTCCGTTCCGGCCGCCGGCCCGGGACACGACATGCTCGACGAGCAGTCGCGGTGCGGGGCAGGCAGTGCGGAAACGGACACCCGTCCTGTGTAGTCGCCCGCCGACGAGACGGACAGGATTGCGCTCACGCTGACCGAAACACCGAAACACCGCGAAGTTCGCGTCCATCTCAGCGCTGTCCGAGGGCGATGTGCCCTCGGGGACCTCTCACGAGGACGCCATCGTCGGCCTCATCCGTACTCAGGCGACGGCGAGCCACACTGCGAGGCCGAGCCCGCACAGTCCGACGACGATCCGCAACGGACCGGCGGGCAGTCGCTTGACCACCGGCGGCCCGCACCAGCCGCCGAGGAGGCAGCCGATCGCCATCGCGAGCGCGGCCCACCAGTCCACCGGCCCGAAGATCATGAACCCGACCGCGGCGACGGCGTTGGCGACCCCGAGGAACACCGACTTCGACAGTGCCGCACGCCATAACGGCTCACTGGTGACCACCAGCATCAGCGCCAGGATCATGATGCCCGCACCCGCACCGAAGTAGCCGCCGTAGATGCAGATCATCATCAGTCCCAGGATGAAGATCCACGGCCGTTCGGCGTGCGAGGTCGCCCACCGACGCAGGACCGGCTGCACGAGAAGCGCGATGGCCGCGATCGCCACCAGGAACGGGACCAGCGCCTCGAATGCCTCGGCAGGCGTGACGAGAAGTAGTGCGGCGCCGATCGTTCCGCCGACGAGTGCGGCGAACAGTCCGATGACGAGGCGTCGGCGATCGCCGTCGAGCAGGGCCCTACCCGACTGGGCGGTGCTGCCGACCCCGACCGCGACGAGTGCGACCGTGTTGGTCACGTTCGCCGCGATCGGGGTGAGACCGACCGCGAGAAGTGCGGGATAGCTGACGATGGACGCCAGTCCGGTGATGTATCCGATCAGACCCGCGCCGAAACCGGCGACGACGAGTAGTGCGAGATCAGTGAGCGAAATGGCGGGCCCCGGTGAGGTAGAGCGTCACGCCCGCCTCGTCGGCCGCCTCGATGACCTCGTTGTCACGAATGGAACCGCCCGGCTGCACGACCGCCTTGACGCCCGCGGACAGCAGCACCTGGAGACCATCCGGGAACGGGAAGAAGGCGTCGGACGCACCGACACTGCCCGAGGAGCGGTCACCGGCACGCTGAACGGCGAGATGGGCGGAGTCGACACGGTTGACCTGCCCCATGCCGACGCCGACCGAGGCACCGTCGGCGGCCAGCAGGATCGCGTTCGACTTCACCGAACGACAAGCACGCCAGGCGAATTCGAGATCCGCGAGAGTCTGGGCGTCGGCCGGCGGACCGGCGACCAGGTTCCAGTTGGCGGGGTTGTCACCCTCGGCGTCGAGGACGTCGCGCTGCTGCATCAGCAGACCACCGGAGACCGGCTTGGTCTCGATACCGGTGGCCGACGGCGGTGTCGCCACCAGCACACGGATGTTCTTCTTGCGGGTGAGCACCGAGAGCGCGCCATCGGCGAAACCGGGCGCAACGACGACCTCGGTGAAGATCTCGGCGACCTGCTCGGCCATCTCGACGGTGATCTCGCGGTTCGCGGCGATCACGCCGCCGTAGGCGCTGACCGGGTCGCAGGCGTGGGCCTTGCGGTGCGCCTCGGCGATGTCGGCACCGACGGCGATGCCGCACGGGTTGGCGTGCTTGATGATCGCGACCGCCGGCGCGTCGAAGTCGTACGCGGCACGCCAGGCGGCGTCGGCGTCGGTGTAGTTGTTGTAGCTCATCTCCTTGCCGTGCAACTGCTCGGCGGTGGCGAGGCCGCCTTCGCCGGCGTTGCCGACGTAGAGGGCGGCGGCCTGGTGCGGGTTCTCGCCGTAACGCAGGACGGCCGAGCGGTTCCAGGTGGCACCCGCCCAGATCGGGAACTGCGACTCGTCCTCCGGTGCGACCACGCTCGACATCCATGAGGCGACGGCCACGTCGTAGTCGGCGGTGTGCCGGAACGCCTTGGCGGCCAGCTTCTTCCGATCGGCGAGAGTGAAGCCGCCGGCCGAGATCGCCTCGGTCACCAGACCGTAGTCACCGGGGCTGGTCACGACGGCCACCGACGGGTGGTTCTTGGCGGCACCGCGCACCATCGACGGGCCGCCGATGTCGATCTGCTCGATGCACTCGTCGGGGGTCGCGCCCGAGGCGACGGTCGCGGTGAACGGGTACACGTTCACGACGACGAGATCGAATGCGGCGACGCCCAATTCGGCGAGCTGGGCGACGTGGTCGTCCTTGCGGGTGTCGGCGAGGATGCCGGCGTGCACCTTGGGATGCAGGGTCTTCACCCGGCCGTCGAGGCACTCGGGGAAGCCGGTCAGCGTCGAGACCTCCACGACGGGGACACCTGCGTCGGCGATGGTCTTGGCGGTCGATCCCGTCGAGACGATCTCCACCCCGGCGACCTGCAGTGCGGTCGCGAGGTCGGCCAGGCCGCTCTTGTCGTAGACACTCACCAGTGCGCGCCGGATGGGTCGGCGGGCGCTGTCAGCGGGCTGTGCGTTCACGGGATGCGGGCCTTTCGTCCATCGATGACTACTCCACGGGTGACCAGTGCGGTCACCACTTCGGCGAGCAACACGCGCTCGACCGTTTTGATGCGTTCGTGCAAGGTGTCGACGGTGTCGTCGTCGTCGACCGTGACCACCTGCTGGGCCAGGATCGGGCCGGTGTCGACGCCTTCGTCCACGAGGTGGACGGTCGCACCGGTGACCTTGACGCCGTAGTCGAGTGCCTCGGGCACGCCGTGCGCGCCCGGGAACGCCGGCAGCAGCGCGGGATGGCTGTTGACGATTCGTCCACCGAACCGTTCGAGGAAGGCCGGACCGAGGATCTTCATGAATCCCGCGGTGACCACCCAGCCCGGATCGATCGCCGCGACGGCGTCGGTGAGCGCCTGATCCCAGGCGGCCCGATCGTCATGGTCGCCGACGCGGCAGGTGATCAACGGGATCTCGTTGCGTTGCGCGATCTCCTGGGCCCGGCAGACGCGATCGACCACGATGGCCGCGACCGTGAACGGAGCGTCGTCGGCGGCGGCACGGGCGAGCAGCGACTCGAGCAGGGAACCGGTGCCCGACGCCATCACCACGACAGGTGTTGGTGCAGGCGCGGTCTCCGAAGTCACGCCTGCGAGCCTAATAGCAGCACGTCGAGCGGGAATGAGCGGGTCTCAGCGCCGACGCCCCGCGCCGGGTGTTCCCGGGTAGAGGTCGTAGTCGGCGTCGTCGACGAGGTTGCTGTCGTCGAGGTCGTCGGGGTGGATCCGATTGGTCGACGGCGGGACGTCGTCCGCATCGGCCGGGACGAACCCGTCGACGGAGTCGTCCCCCGCGTGGTCCGCCTCGGTGTATTCGGCGTCCTCGTAGCCACCCTCGTCGCCGTACCCCTCGTCGTCGTACCCCTCGCCGTACTCATCGTCCTCGTACGCACCGTCGTCGGTCTCGGTGTACTCGACGTATTCGTCGTCTTCGTCGATGTCGGCGACGATGACGTATTCGTCTTCGAAGCCGAGGTCGTCCGGGTCGTCGAAGTACTCGTCCCCGACGGCTGCGCGGGCGGCCCGGGTCGAGGGGAGGAAGGCGTAGACGAGCGCGAGGAGGATGCCGACCACCGCGATCCAGCCGAGCGTGAAGACGCCGGCCGCGGAGACGGTGACCGCGACGTCGCCGAACTCGCCCAGCGATCCGCCGGCGGTCGCGGTCAGGATCGCCATGGCCGATGCGGCGACGGCTGCGGCCACCCCGATCGAGCGAAAATGCGCGACCGGGTTGAGGTCGCGGCAGCGCCAGCCCACGAAGACCGCCACGGCGGCGGGGGCGATCAGCCCGAGGAAGCCCCAGTCGCCTGCACCGGTTCCGTCGGGCAGGACGGCGAGGGCGGGGACGGGAGGGACCGCTCCCCCGCGGACGGTGAACAGGTCGACGGTCATCGCGCCGAGCTGTACGTCGGAACCGACGAGGACAGCGGTCGCGCCGACCATCAGATTCGGGAGATACAGGAGCGACAGCAGGGTGAGCCCGAGGAAACCGTCGAAGTCGTAGCCCGTTTCGATCAGCTCACCGATCTCGGTGTGCCGCATCAGCATGCGCAGGCACACCAGCACCGCGCCGGTGACCAGCAATGCCAGCACGGCGACGAGTCCGTATCGGAAGCCGCGGCGGTCGGCGTAGGACATCCCCCACCGGGCTGCGAAGTCGTGTCGTCGTACCCAGGTGACGCCGGCCAGCGCCGCACCGCCGTGGATACCGATCGTGTAGGCGAAGGCGATCAGCGCATTGGGCGTCTGCACCGGGAGCACCGATCCGCCGTCCATCACGATGGCCAGGGACATCGCGGTGATCAGCAACGGACCGACGATCGCCGAGCAGACCACGGCACCGACGTCGAACAGGTCGTGCGCCGACCGTTGTGTGGGTCCACTCCCACCGATCGCGCGGGTCGTCAGGCGGGCGGTGCCGATCGCGACGACCAGGGTCGGCAGCAACGGCAGCACGCCGATCGTGACCCCGCTGATGGTCACCGGCACCTGATGGATCGCCAACCAGCTCGACGCGATCGCGCTCGGCAGGCCGGTGAGTCCGCTACTCGCGAGCAGCAGCACCGTCAGCATCACGACGATGAGCGTGACCAGGGCGAGCGCGGGAACGGTGAATGCGACCACGGCCAGCTGCCGGGCCGAACCCTCGACGGCGCTGCGCTGGGCACGACGGGATCGTCGCAGTGCGCGCAGCTGCGACGCCAGGTTCTCCGCGGTCGAGTCGGGCCTGAAGGTGGGCATCGTCATGAGCGTGGCACGGGTGGCCGCCGGGCCGTCGGAGACGCGCCGCGATGAGACGGAAAGCGTCTCAGGTCACGAGAGCCGGCCCCGAACACGACGGTGCCCCGCCGACGAGTGTCGGCGGGGCACCCTCGTATGCCTCCGATCAGCTACCGCTGCTCGTGGGCGGTTCGGGCTTCTGGAAGACCGTGGTCGAGTGGTCGGCGGCCGGACCGGCCTCCGATTCCGACGGGCTCGCCGACGCGCCACCACCGGTCGAGGCTCCCGAGGCGCTCGCCGAGTACTGACCCGGGTTGTAGCCGCCGTAGCCGGACTCACTGTGCGCCGACGCCTGTCCCGGCTGGGCGCCCGATCCCGGGTAGCCGCTCTGGCCGGTGCCGGGCGCCTGCGAGTACGCGGACGGATCGTAGTTCGCCGACGGCTGCTGGCCCGACGACTGCTGGCCGTACTGCGCCTGGCCGCTGCCGGTGCCGTATGCGGCGGACTGGGCATCGCCCTGACCCTGACCGGCGGCCGACTGGCTCGCCGAGGCATCGGCGGTCGACGCCGCGGTCGAGATCGGTCCGGTGGCGGACGACGGAGCTCCCACCGCGGGCGCCACCTTGATGACCGCCGCCTCGACGAGCAGCCACACGATCGCGAGGATCGCCGAGAGGAGCGAGAAGATCAGCAGGACGATCGCGCCGGAGGCGTTGTCGTCGACGTTGAGGAACTGGAACAGCGTGATCAGGAACGCCGTGACGGTCAGCGATGCGACGATCGGTGCCGCGGCGACCTTGACGCCCGGGATCAGCCAGATGAGCGAGAGCACACCGGCGACGGCGACCAGCGCGTACGGGGCGTTGTACTGCGTCTGGAACAGCTGCACCTCGAAGTCGTAGGCCTTGGCGGCGGCGAGGAAGCCGCTGAACAGCACGACGAGCCCGAACAGCCCGATGACGCCGGCCAGGATCGTCGGCGTGATCGCGGGCAGGCCCTGGCTCGGCGGCTTCGCCGGCTGCTGCGAATAGAAGTACTGGCCGTAGCCCTGCTGGCCGTAACCCTGCTGACCGTAACCCTGCTGTTCATAGCCCTGCTGCTGGCCGTACTGCTGTTCATAGCCCTGCTGCTGGCCGTACTGCTGCCCATAATTCTGCTGAGGGCTCTGGCCGTAACCCTGCTGACCACTCTGCGGGTACTGCTGGCCGTACTGCTCCGAACCGGAGGTCGGCGACCCCTGCGATCCGGGGTTCTGGGATCCGGCCTGCGGGTAGCCCGAGGGACTCCCGTACTGGCCGTAGGACTGGCCGGACTCGGGCTGCTGCCCGTAGCCCCCCGATGGATACGTCATGGCGATCTCCTGGTCGGCTCGTCTGGGTCTTCTTCGCTCGGGTCGCGCGCCGGTGATGACGGAATCTCCCCCGTCACCGTCCCGACGGGCACACCGGGCCCACGGTAGTACATGTGACCGTCGGGTCACATGAACGATTCGACGTCTGCCGTCGACGACACCGTCCACGCTACCCATGCCGGGCGGGGACGATGCGCTCCTCGTGCACAACGATCACCAGTGGTGAGCTCGGCCCTGTTCGGCATACCAGTCGATCAGCGAGTAGTCGTCGACCGATTTGGGATCGATGTTGACCTCCGACCGGCCGGCCAGAATCGCCGTGACCGGAACCTCGAGTTTCTTGCCGGTCCGCGTGTGTGGGATACCGGGTGCCTCGATCACCTCATCGGGCACATGGCGTTTGGACAACCGGTCTCGGACCGCGGCAGCGATCCGCGCGGTGAGGGCGTCGTCGAGGACCGCGTCGGGGACGAGAGTGACGAACAGGGGCATCCAGTAGGCGCCGCCGGGTCCGTCGACGCCGAGGACGAACGCCTCGGCGATCTCGTCGAGGGCCTCCACGACCTCGTAGATGTCGGCCGATCCCATGCGGATTCCGTGCCGGTTCAACGTCGCATCGCTGCGACCGTGGATGACCAGTGAGCCGCGCTCGGTCACGGTGACCCAGTCGCCGTGACGCCACACCGGCCCATCGGGATGCGCCGTCGGGCCTTCCCACTCATGGTCGAAGTAGGCGGAACGGTAGCGGGTGCCGTCCGGGTCGTCCCAGAAATGCACCGGCATCGACGGCATCGGCGCGGTGACGACGAGCTCGCCGACCTCGCCGACGAGCGGTGTGCCGTCCGGGGCCCAGCTCTGCAGCGCGACACCGAGATAGCGGACCGACAACTCGCCCGGCACCACCGGGGCACCGATCGATCCGCCGGCGAAGGCCGACACGATGTCGGTGCCCCCGCTGATCGACGAGATCGGCAGTCCGCCTTTCACGTGGTCGTCGACCCAGGTGAAGAGGTCGGCGGCGAGCGAGGAGCCCGTACTGCCCAGGGCGCGCAGCCGAGACAGGTCGTGGTCGCGGCCCGGTTCGAGGCCGGCCTTGCGAGATGCCTGTAGCTGACCGGGCGAGGTGCCGAAGTAGGTGACCTTCTCATCGGCGACGATCTGCCAGAGCCGGTCGGCGTCCGGGTAGAGGGGAGAACCGCTGTAGCAGATGATCCGTGCCCCGCAGAGCAGACCGGCGACCTGGTAGTTCCACATCATCCAGCTGAGCGCGGTCTGCCAGAAGAACACGTCGTCCGAGGACAGGTCGCCGTGCAGCGCACCCGCCTTGAGATGTTCGACGACGACGCCGCCGTGACCGTGCACGATCCCCTTGGGGCGTCCGGTCGTCCCCGAGCTGAACAAGATCCAGAGGGGATGGTCGAAGTCCACGAGGACCGGTTCCGCGTCACCGGCATCCGTGGTGAGGGCGTCGGCGTAGTCGATGCGTGCCGGGCCCCCGTCCGAGACGGTGTCGGCGTCCCCGCCGATCGTGATGTGCGCGACCAGCTCCGGCAGCAGGCTCGCCAGTTCCGCACTGTCGGAACGCTTGTCGATGTCCTTGCCGCCGTAGCGGTAACCCGCGGCGCTGAACAAGACCTTCGGGTGCAATTGGCCGAGGCGGCTCGCGGCGCCCTGGGGTGCGTAGTCCTGACCGCATCCGGACCAGATGGCGCCGAGGCTCGCGGTGGCGAGGAAGGCGACGACCGCCTCGGGGATGTCGGGAAGGTAGGCGGCCACGACGTCGCCGGGACCGATCCCCTGCTCACGCAGCGTCGTGGCCAGGGCGGCAACCATTCCCGGCAATTCCGACCAGGCGATCTCGGAGCGTTCCCCGGCTTCGTCGAGTCCGACGATGGCGGCACCGGGAAGGTCGGCGTGGCGCAGGACCTGGCTGACGTAGTTCAAGCGGATGCCGGGAAACCACTGCGCGCCGGGCATCCGGGCGTCGCCGAGGACCGCTGCGTCGCCCTCGGCGAGGGGTTCGGCCGCCAGCGCGTCGAGGTCGAAGAACTCCCACAGTGCTCGCCAGAACTGTGCCGGCTGCCGCACCGACCACGACCAGAGCTCGTCGTAATCCGCGGTGCGCGCACCGAAACGGTCCTCGACGAGCCGGCGGAACCGGTCCATCGCGGGCTCGTCGGCCCGCAGCGCCGTACTCGTCTGCCGGTCACCCGACCGGGACGCACCGGTCATCTCAGGTCCTCCAGGATGGAGGTGGCCTCTTCGCGCATCGCGACCTTGCGTACCTTTCCGGTGACGGTCATGGGGAATTCCTTGACCACGTGGACGTATCGCGGGATCTTGTGCCGGGCGATCTTGCCGTCGGCGAAGGCGCGAACGTCCTCCGCGGTGAGATCGGTTGCGTGGTCGCGGAGTCGGACCCACGCCATGAGTTCCTCCCCGTACTTCTCGTCCGGGACACCGATGACCTGGGCGTCGAGGATGTCGGGATGGGTGTAGAGGAATTCCTCGATCTCGCGCGGGTAGATGTTCTCGCCGCCGCGGATCACCATGTCCTTGATCCGGCCGGTGATCCGGACGTAGCCGGCGTCGTCCATCTCGGCGAGGTCGCCGGTGTGCATCCACCCGTCGGCGTCGATGGCCTCGGCGGTCTTCTCCGGGTCGTTCCAGTAGCCGGTCATCACCGAGTAGCCGCGCGTGCACAGTTCACCGGTCTCGTTGCGTCCGAGCGTTTCCCCGGTGCCGGGGGCGACGATCTTGATCTCGAGGTGCGGTCCGACCTGGCCGACGGTGGTGACGCGCAACTCGAGCGGGTCGTCGACCCTGGTCTGGGTGGACACCGGCGATGTCTCGGTCATGCCGTAGCAGATGGAGACCTCGCTCATGTGCATGCGATCGACCACCTGGCGCATCACCTGTTCGGGGCACGGTGAACCGGCCATGATCCCGGTGCGCAGCGACGAGAGGTCGGGAGCGTACCCGTCGGGGGCCGCGTCGAGCAGCGCGAGTTCGGCGATGAACATCGTCGGCACGCCGTACAGGCTGGTGCAGCGGTGTTCGGCGACCGCGTCCAGTGTTGCCCGCGGGTCGAAGGCCGGGCCCGGGATCACCATGGCCGCACCGTGACTGGTGGCGGCGAGGTTGCCCATGACCATCCCGAAGCAGTGGTAGAACGGCACCGGCAGGCAGATGCGGTCCTCGGCGGTGTAGTCGAGCAGCTCACCGACGAGGTAGCCGTTGTTCCCGATGTTGCGATGCGACAGCGTCGCCCCCTTGGGGAATCCCGTTGTGCCCGAGGTGTACTGGATGTTGATCGGGTCGTCGGCGGACAACGACGCCGCGATGTCGGCGACGCGTGCCAGCTCCTCGTCGGAGGGGGTGGCGGTCAGGTCCGCCCAGTCTGTGGACTCGAAGGTCACCACGGTTCGCAGGTCCGGACAGTGCGGGCGCGCCTCCGCCAGCATCGACGCGTAGCCCGAGTCCTTGAACCGCTCGGCGGCGAGGACGACGCTCGATCCGGACTGCTTCAGGGCGTACTCGATCTCGTTCTGGCGGTAGGCCGGGTTCAGGTTCACCAGGATCGCGCCGATCTCGGCGGTGGCGTACTGGGTGAGAACCCACTCGAACCGGTTGGGCGCCCACAGGCCGATGCGATCCCCCGGCGCCACCCCGAGGCGCAGCAGGCCGGCGGCCAATGCCCTTACGTCACGGTGGAATTCGGTGTAGGTCCACTGCCGATCCGCCGCGGCGTCGATCAGCGCGATGTGGTCGCCGTATCTCTCGACGGTCCGCGCCAGGGTCACGCCGATCGTGTCCGTCAGCAGGGCCGGACTCTGCGGTCCGTGGGTGTGTGCGAGGTTCTGGGCGTGAGCGTCGTTGCTCATGGCATGCTCCGGTCTCTCGGGGATGTCGCGAACGAGTCAGTGCAGGTGGATCAGGAGTCGCAGGTGGATCAGGAGTCCTCGGCGTTCACGGTCGGTCGTTCGGTCAGCCGGGACAGCACGACCTCGGCCTGCCGGAGCACCGGACCGTCGATCATCTGGCCGTCGAGGCTGAAGACGCCGCCGTTGTGTTCCGCGGAACCGTCGATGACCCTGCGCGCCCACGCGATCGACTCCTCGGACGGTTGGTAGCCCGCGCGGATGTGCTCGACCTGCGACGGGTGGATGCACGCGGTCGCGGTGTAGCCGAGGGCCACCGCGTCCCGCACCTCGTCGATCAGGCCGTCGACGTCGCCGATGTCGAGATGCACCGAGTCCACGGCGAACTTGCCGTGCGCGGCGGCCGCGATGCGGACCATCGACCGTACCCAGGCGGCGACGTCGCGGTACTCGCCGGCCCGCGGCTCGTCGGGGCCGAATCGGCTCGACGTCCCGCCGAGTCCGACGACCAGGTCCTCGGCGCCCCACATGAGTCCGATGCAGGTCGAGGTGGCGGCGATGTCGTTGGCGCGGGTGGCACCGAGCGGTGTCTCGATCAGCGCGATCGTCTGGAATGCGGTGTCCAGGATCGACGCCACGTCCTCCGACTTGGCCTGCATGACGACGCGGTAGTTCGTCTCGGAGACCGCGGCGAGGTCGCGACGGTAGTCGCCGGTGCCGGCCGGGTTGATCCGCACGATCGTGCGGTCGGGGTCGATCGGGTTGGCGATCAACGCCTCCCGGGCCACCGCGCGATTCGCCGGCGACACCGCGTCCTCGAGGTCGAGGATGACGACGTCGGCGCGATCGAGAGCCTTCTGGTAGCGCTCCGGCCGGTCGGCCGGGCAGAACAGCAGGGCCGGCCCGGCGGGTAGCCAGGCGTTGGCCAGCTGGGAATCACCCAGATTCGCTCCGCTCACGAGCGAGTTGTCGGCGGGTCCGTCGAAGAACATCTTCGTCACTCCGTAGGTTGCTTGCGCACCAACGTGGCCCGCGCGGCTCGCGCGACGACCTCGCCGTGCTGATTGCGTCCGATGTGGGTCAAGTTCACCACGCCCTCCCCCGGCCTCGACCGGGATTCGCGTTTACCGGTGCACAGGGTCTCGGCGTACAACGTGTCACCGGCGAACAGCGGCGCGGGGAACGCGACCTCGGAGAATCCGAGGTTGGCCACCAGTGTGCCCTGTGTCAGCTGGCTGACCGACAGGCCCACGATCGTGGACAGCGTGAACATCGAGTTGATCAGGCGCTGTCCACCGAAGCCGGCTTGCTGCGCCGACCAGGCGGCGTCGAGGTGCAGGGCCTGGGTGTTCATGGTGAGCGTGGTGAACAGCACGTTGTCGGCCTCGGTCACGGTGCGGCCCGGCCGGTGTTCGTAGAGTGTGCCCTCGGTGAACTCCTCGAACCAGAGTCCGCGCTGGACGACGCGGTTCACGGGTGTCTGGTCGGTCTCGCTCATGCGAATCCCAATTCTCGGGCGATGAGCATCAGCTGCACCTCGGTGGTGCCTTCGCCGATCTCGAGGATCTTGGAGTCGCGGTAGTGGCGCGCGACCGGGTAGTCGTTCATGAATCCGTAGCCGCCGTGGATCTGGGTGGCGACGCGCGCGTTGTCCATCGCCGCCTCGCTGGCCACCAGCTTCGCGATCGACGCCTCCTTCTTGAAGGGCTTGCCTGCCAGCATCTTCGCCGCCGCGTCGTAGTAGGCGGTCCGCGCGACGTGCGCCCGCGCCTCCATCCGGGCGATGGCGAAGGACACCGACTGGTACTCCCCGATCGGCTTGCCGAACGACTGACGCTCCTTGGCGTACTTGACGCTTTCGTCGACGCAACCCTGTGCGGCACCGGTGGCGAGGGCGGCGATCGCGATGCGTCCCTCGTCGAGGATCGACAGGAAGTTGGCGTAGCCGCGCCCGCGTTCGCCGAGCAGGTTCTCCTTGGGCACCCGCACGTCGGTGAACGTGAGCGGATGGGTGTCCGAGGCGTTCCAGCCGACCTTGTTGTAGGCCGGTTCGGCGGTGAATCCGGGCGTTCCCGACGGCACGATGATCGTCGAGATCTCCTTCTTGCCGTTCTCCTTGACCCCGGTCACCGCGGTGACCGTCACCAGCGAGGTGATGTCGGTGCCCGAATTGGTGATGAACTGCTTGCCGCCGTTGATGATCCATGAGTCACCGTCGTCGCGGGCGGTGGTCGCGGTGGCACCGGCGTCGGAGCCCGCACCCGGTTCGGTCAGGCCGAAACCGGCGAGTGCCGTGCCGGCGGTGAGGTCGGGCAGGTACTGCTGCTTCTGCTCCTCGGTGCCGAAACGATAGATCGGCATCGCACCCAGGCTCACCCCGGCCTCGAGGGTGATGGCCACGGACTGGTCGACCTTGCCGAGTTCTTCCAGCGCGAGGGCCAGCGCGAAGTAGTCACCGCCCATGCCCCCGTACTCCTCGGGGAACGGCAGCCCGAAGAGCCCCATCTTGCCCATCTGGGCGATGACCTCATACGGGAAGGTGTGGTCGGCATCGTGTTTCGCGGCCACCGGCGCCACCACGGTCTGCGCGAAGTCGCGCACCGTCTCGATGAGGTCGGTGTACTCCTGCGTGAGTTCCATGAGAGTCCTATTCGCTCTTGTCACTTTGGTGTTCGGTTGGTTCCGAGCCCTTCGAGGCTCGTCGCTTGCGGAGGGCCGTCACCCCTTCGCTCCCTGAGGAGGCCCGGAGCCTGCGGAGGGCCGTCACGAAGGGGCGGTGGCATCGACGGGTTCTTTCGGATCGGCCACCGAAGCCGGCGTGACCACGGCGAGGATCTGTCCGGCATCCACTTTGTCACCCACCGACACCGTGATATCGACGGTCCCGTCGACCGGCGCGGTCAGGGCGTGTTCCATCTTCATCGCCTCGACGACCACGACGGATGCGCCGCTGCTCACCTCGTCGCCGGAGGTGACACCCACGGCGACGACGGTGCCCGGCATCGGGCTGACGATCTCGCCGGCCCGTTCGTCGGCGGCCTCGTCGAGGAGCGGGCGGGCCAGGTCGAGGACCCACGCGCCGGACGGGCCCGACACCCACCAGGATTCGCCGATCAGCGTCGACGACCACGATTGACTGATCCCGTCGACGATGAGCCGGTCGGAGTTCGGGCCGTCACCTGGCCGCGCGGGCAGGTAGACGACGTCGGCGGACCACGACGCGTCGCCTTCGACACCCTCCGCGGTGACCGTGGCTGTTCCCGAAACAGAGTGCGCGTCAGCACGTTCAACGCGGATCGAGACGGTGGAGTGATGTCCGCCGCTCACGAGTCTGGTCACCACCGGCGCGGGTTCGCCGACGCGCCACCCGACGGACGAGGACCAGACGTCACCGCGGTCCCGGGTGCCGATGCGGGCGAGGCCGACGAGGACCTGCGCCTCCGGAGAAGGTTGCGGCACTGCGTAATCGGTGACGAGACGATCGAGGAGCTCGGTGTCGAGTTCGGCGTCGACGACGGCCTGCTGACGCAGGACGAAGCGGCAGAAGTCGATGTTGGTGACGACACCGAGGACGCGAGTGTGCGCCAGTGCCTGGTCCAGTCGTTCGAGAGCCTCCTCACGATCGCTGCCGTGCGCGATGATCTTGGCGAGCATCGGATCGTAGTCGCTGCCGACGCGCAGACCCGCCAGCATCGCGGAGTCGACGCGGACGCCGCTTCCCGGCGACGTGTCGGGATGGACGAGATGTTCGATGGTGCCGCCGGTCGGCAGGAAGCCGCGCGCGGGATCCTCGGCGTACACGCGGGCCTCGATGGCGTGGCCGGTGAGCTCGATGTCGTCCTGGGCCAGGCCGAGCACCTCACCGCGGGCGACGCGAATCTGCTGCTCAACCAGGTCGATTCCGGTGACGAGTTCGGTGACCGGGTGCTCGACCTGCAGCCGGGTGTTCATCTCCATGAAGAAGAACTCGTCCGGCTTGTGCGCCGAGACGATGAACTCGACGGTGCCGGCGCCGGTGTAGCCGACGCTGCGCGCGGCGTCGCAGGCGGCCTCGCCGATCCGGGCGCGGGTCTCGGCGTCGAGCAGCGCCGACAGCGCCTCCTCGATGACCTTCTGGTGACGGCGCTGCAGGGAGCACTCACGTTCGCCGAGATGGATCACGTTGCCGTGGGTGTCGGCGAGGACCTGCACCTCGATGTGGCGCGGGGTGTCCACGAAGTGTTCGAGGAACAGGGCGTCGTCGCCGAACGCGGCGCCCGCCTCGCGTCGTGCGCGCTGGAGTGCCGCGGGCAGTTCGGCGGGGTCGGCGACGCGGTGCATCCCCTTGCCGCCACCCCCGGCGCTCGGCTTGATGAGGACGGGGAAGCCGATGTCGGGGGCCGCGGCGATGAGGTCGGCGTCGGTGAGACCGGGACGCGAGAGTCCCGGAACCACCGGTACGTCGCGCTCGGTGACAGCGGCGCGTGCGGTGATCTTGTCGCCCATCGTGGCGATGGCCTCGGCCGGCGGGCCGATGAAGACGATGCCCGCGTCCGCGAGCGCGGCAGCGAATTTCTGGTTCTCCGAGAGGAATCCGTAGCCGGGATGGACGGCGTCGGCTCCGGTCTTGCGTGCGGCGTCGACGACGGCTTCGATGTCGAGGTAGCTCTGTGAGGCGGCGGCCGGTCCGATCCGGACGGCGACATCGGCCTCACGGACGTGGCGTGCTTGCGCATCCGCGTCGGAGTAGACGGCGATACTTCGGATTCCCAGGCGGCGCAGCGTGTCGATCACCCGGCAGGCGATCTCACCACGGTTCGCCACCAGGACGCTGCGAATGGGTCTGGTGCTCACGGTCTCGGGTCCTCTGCGGGTCGTGGTCGAACTCGGCGATTGCATCTCGGTCTCGGGTCTCACATCCGGAAGACGCCGTAGCGCGGGTCGGCCAGTGGCGCGTACCGCGCCGTCTCGAGCGCGAGCCCGAGCAGCGTGCGGGTCTGGGCGGGGTCGACGATGCCGTCGTCCCAGAGTCGGGCCGTCGAATAGTAGGCGTCGGACTGGCGTTCGAACTGTTCCCGGATGGGCGCCTTGAAGGCCTCTTCGTCCGCCGCCGGCCAGGTGTCCCCGGATCGCTCGATCTGGTTGCGGCGCACCGTGCCCAGCGTGTCGGCGGCCTGCGGCCCACCCATTACGGAAATACGTGCGTTGGGCCACATCCACAGGAACCTCGGCGAGTAGGCCCGGCCGCACATCGAGTAGTTGCCGGCACCGAACGAGCCGCCGACCATGACGGTGAACTTCGGGACACGCGCGCAGGCGACCGCGTTGACCATCTTGGCCCCGTTCTTGGCGATGCCGCCCTCCTCGTAGGCCTTGCCGACCATGAACCCGGTGATGTTCTGGAGGAAGATCAACGGGATTCGACGCTGATCGCACAGCTCGATGAAATGCGCTCCCTTGAGGGCGGATTCGCTGAAGAGTACGCCGTTGTTGGCGATGATGCCCACCGGGTGACCGTGGATGTGGGCGAAGGCGGTGACGAGGGTCGTGCCGTAGTTCGCCTTGAACTCGGTGTATTCACCGGCGTCACAGATGATCTCGATGACCTCGCGCACGTCGTACGGCGTGCGCGAATCGGTGGGCACGACGTCGTAGATGTCGGTCTGCGGACGGAGCGGCTCCCGCGCCGGGATGGTCTCCCACTGCGGCGCCTCACGCGGACCGAGGGTGGCGACGATCTCGCGGACCTTAGCGAGCGCCTGCTGGTCGTTGTCGACGAGGTGGTCGGTGACGCCGGAGACCGAGGAGTGCATCGCGCCGCCGCCGAGGTCCTCGGCCGAGACGTCTTCGCCGGTGGCGGCTTTCACCAGCGGCGGTCCGGCGAGGAAGATGGTGCCCTGATTGCGGACGATGACCGTCTCGTCGCTCATGGCCGGAACGTAGGCGCCGCCGGCGGTCGAGGAACCGAGGACCGCGGCGATCTGCGGGATGCCCGCGGCGCTCATGGTGGCCTGGTTGTAGAAGATGCGACCGAAGTGATCGCGATCCGGGAAGACCTCGTCCTGCTGCAGCAGCATCGCGCCGCCGGAGTCGACGAGGTAGATGCAGGGCAACCGGTTGGCCGCGGCGATCTCCTGCGCGCGCAGGTGCTTCTTCACCGTGACCGGGTAGTAGGTGCCGCCCGACACGGTGGCGTCATTGGCGACGATCATGCATTCCCGGCCGGCCACCCGGCCGACGCCGGCGATGACACCCGCGGCCGGAGCCTTGTCGTCGTACATCCCGAACGCGGCGAGGGGAGCCACCTCGATGAACGGCGAACCGACGTCGAGCAGCCCGTCGACTCGGTCGCGCGGCAGCAGCTTGCCGCGGGCGACGTGGCGTTCGCGCGCCTTGGCCCCGCCGCCGGCGGACACCGTCGTCAGACGCTGGTTGAGCAGGTCGAGATTCTGCTGGTGCGCGGCCCGGAAGCCGTCGAGCGTGCTGGTCACCATCGACCCTTCAGTTAGTAGGGATTAACTGAACGGAATCGTACGCCATGGAGTGGTCCGTGTCACGCCCGCCTCCCCGTCGGCTGAGCCGGTACCGAGCGAAGCGAGGCACCGCGTCGAAGCCCCCCAACCGCCACCCCCGCCGGCTGAGCCGGTACCGAGCGGAGCGAGGCACCGCGTCGAAGCCCCCGCACCGTGGCCCCATTCAACGTGACGCGCGTCACGTCATCTCGTACTGTGATGGCAGGCCCACCACCCCCGGGCCGCCACAACCGATGCGTCGATCCCCGGCACGACCGGACCGGCCACCGTACATAGAAGGCCAGGTAACCCCATGACCCTCGCAGACGACCGCGCACGCTTCCAGCACGTGCCGACCCCACAGACCGGCTTGTCGGCAACACGCTCGTCCGAGCCCTTTCCTGACGGGTTCTCGCTCGACGACCGCTATACCCGTGAGTCGGGCACGATCTACCTCTCCGGCATTCAGGCCCTGGTCCGCATGGTCCGCGACCGCGCTCGCGTCGACCGCCGCCAGAACCTGACCACCGCGTCGTTCATCTCCGGCTACGAGGGCTCTCCCCTCGCCGGTTACGACCTCGAACTCGCTCGTCGCCGCGACCTCCTCGCGCCCTACGACATCGTCCACCGCCCCGGCCTGAACGAGGAGATCGCCGCGACCTCGGTGATGGGTTCGCAGGTGGCCGCCCAGGTTGCCGAGCTGAGCGCTGCTCCCGACGGTATGTCCCGCGACGGCGTCGTCGGCTACTGGTACGGGAAGGCCCCCGGCCTCGACCGCGCCACCGACGCGATCCGGCACGCCAATCTGGTCGGCACGCACCCGTCCGGCGGTGCGGTGGCCCTGGTCGGCGACGATCCGGGTGCCAAGTCCTCGACGGTGCCGTGCGCGTCGGAGATGGCCCTGGCCGACCTCTACATCCCGATCCTCTACCCCGCCGACTCGCAGGACATCCTCGACCTCGGCGTGCACGCGGCGATCATGAGTCGCGTCAGCGGACTGTGGACCTCGCTGAAGATCTCGGCCCACGTCGCCGACGGCTCGTCGACCGCCCACGTGGATCCCGATCGGATCATCCCCACCTATGGAGATCTCGGGCGTAGCCCGCATGTCCCGAGCGGCCGGCTTCTCGGTACCAACCTGATGGAACTCGAGCAGAATCAGCTCACCACCCGCATCCCCCGCGCGCAGGAGTACGCGCGGCTCAACGGGATCAACCAGATCGTGGTGTCCACACCCGACGACCGGATCGGCATCGTCGCCGCGGGCAAGACCTACCTCGACCTTCGAGAAGCCCTGCGCCTCATGCACATCAGCGACGACGACCTGCGTCGTCTCGGCATCCGCCTCCTCAAGCTCGGGATGGTCTATCCGATCGAGCGGGACATCTTGAACCGCTTCATGTTCGACACCGCCAGAGGCGATCTCGACGAGGTCATCGTCATCGAGGAGAAGCGCGACTTCATCGAGACGATGATGCGCGACATCCTGTTCCGTCACCCGCGTGCACCCCGCATCGTCGGCAAGGTCCACGAGGACGGTTCGACGCTGTTCTCCCGGTTCGGCGAACTCGACGTCGACGCCGTGACCCGCGGTCTCGCCGACCGTCTCGCACGGCATCACGTCGACGCCGCGCAGGCGTGGATCGAGCAGCGGTCGCGGCGTCGCACAAGGATCGAACTACCCCTTGCGGTCCGCACGCCGTACTTCTGTTCCGGGTGCCCGCACAACAGCTCGACCAAGGTCTCCGAGGACACCCTCGTCGGCGCCGGGATCGGTTGTCACGCCATGGTTCTGCTGATGGACCCGCGCCAGGTCGGCGATGTCGCCGGCATCACGCAGATGGGCGGCGAAGGCGCGCAGTGGATCGGTATGGCGCCGTTCGTGTCGGCCGACCACTTCGTGCAGAACGTCGGTGATGGCACCTTCATGCACTCGGGTTCGCTGGCGCTGCGGGCAGCAGTCGCCTCCGGCGAGAACATCACCTACAAACTGCTCTACAACGGCACGGTCGCGATGACCGGCGGCCAGGACCCGGTCGGGGCGATGGACCTCCCGCGGTTGACGTCCCTCCTGCTCGACGAGGGCGTCCACCGGATCGTCGTGACCTCCGACGACCCGAAACGCACTCGCGCACTGGGCCTTCCGAGAGACGTGGAGGTCCGTCATCGTGACGAGTTGGGCGAGGTGCAGACCGAACTCGCCGGCGTACCCGGTGTGACCGTCCTCGTCCACGACCAGCACTGCGCCGCGGAGAAGCGCCGTAAGCGCAAGCGCGGCACCATGCCCACCCCCACCACGCGCGTGATGATCAACGAGCGGATCTGTGAGGGGTGCGGCGACTGCGGTGAGAAGTCGAACTGCCTGTCCGTGCATCCGGTGCACACCGAGTTCGGACGCAAGACGCAGATCGACCAGAGTTCATGCAACCTCGACTATTCGTGCCTGAAGGGCGACTGCCCCTCCTTCGTCACCGTCACGCCGGGCGCGACGCGGACGCGGGCGCACGCCACCGACATCCCCGACGCGCTGCTGCCGGAACCGTCCCTCCCGGCGGTGCGCGACACCTTCTCCCTGCGGATCACCGGCATCGGCGGCACCGGCGTGGTGACGGTGTCTCAGGTGCTGGCAACGGCTGCGGTGCTCGACGGTCACGCCGCCCGCACCGTCGACATGACGGGCCTGGCGCAGAAGGGCGGCGCCGTCGTCAGCGACATCAAGGTCGCGCCGTACGACGTCGAACAGGCGGCGAAGGTGGCCACCGACGACTGCGACCTCTACCTCGTCTGCGACCCGCTGGTCGGAACCGACCCGGTCAACCTGAAGGTCGCAGCCCCCGAGAAGACCGTCGCCGTGGTGTCCACGACGCAGGTGCCCACCGGGCTCATGGTCATCGACACCTCGGTGGGCTTCCCCGCCGAGACCGCGATCCATTCGGCGATCGACGCTCACGTGACACGCGGCCTCTACCTGGATTCCGGGGCATTGTCGACGGCCCTTTTCGGTGACGAGCAGTTCGCCAACTTGGTCATGGTGGGAGCCGCGTACCAGGCCGGGGCGCTGGCGATCTCGGCCTCGTCGATCGAGCGTGCGATCGAGCTGAACGGGGTCGCGGTCGATGCCAACGTGCAGGCATTCCGACGGGGGCGTCAGGCAGTTGCCGACGCGGACGCGGTGTCGGCGACCATCGCCTCGCTGCATGGTGCCGCGACCGCGGAACCCGAACCGTCCGAGCACGCGATGGGCGTCGTCCGTGCAGGCGGTTTCGGCGACGAGCAGGCACGCACCGTCGCCCTCCGCTACGACGAGCTGACGGCCTACGCCGACGAGCGTTACGCACGTGAGTATCTCGGCGTCGTCGAGCGGGTGCGCCGGGGTGTGGGCAGTGACGAGTTGACCGACACCGTCGCGCGCAACCTGTACAAGCTGATGGCGTACAAGGACGAGTACGAGGTGGCACGGCTGACGCAGGACCCCGCGTTCGCGGCGAAGGTGGCCGAGGAGTTCGGTGACGATGCAGAGGTCGCCGTTCGCCTGCATCCGCCGACACTGCGCCGGATGGGCATGCGCGAGAAGATGGCCCTCGGCGGCTGGGCGAACCGGCCGCTGAAGTCCCTCGCGTCGATGAAGCGACTTCGCGGGACGGCACTCGACCCGTTCGGCCGCAACGAGATCCGCCGCACCGAACGTGCGCTGATCGTCGAGTACCGCGAGATGGTCGACGCACTGCTGGCCGCGATGGCGAGTGGGAAGGTCGGTGAGTCGCAGCTGCCGACCGTCGTCGAACTCGCCGGGTTGCCGGACATGGTGCGCGGCTACGAGAGCGTGAAGATGCGCAACGTCGAGAAGTACCGGGCAGAGGTCAGCCGGCTGCGTCAGGCCCTGGGCGTCTGACAGGCCGCCAGACCCGGCGTCCTGGAAACCGCCCCTGACAACCGCCCCCGAAAACCACCCGCTCCCGAAATGCGCCCCGGAGAACAACCCCTCAGCGGCTACCCGACGACGTATCGTCGTCGGTGGGGCGCTGGAGGGCGGATCACGGGGGCGTATTTCGGGCCGGGGCTGATTCCCGGGGCGGATCTCAGGGGCACCGTCGCAGGACGGCGACGACGGTCTGCCCGTCGTCGCCGGGGACGGCGTCGAGTGCGAATGCGCTGGAGTGCCCGTCGCGAACAGCGACGGCGTCGAACTGTGCGACGTTCATCTCGACGAGCAGCACTCCGTCGTCGGACAGCCACGTCTGCGCATCGGCGATCAGCGCCTCGATGTGATCGAGGCCGTCCACCCCTCCGGTGAGGGCACGTCGGGGCTCGTGGTCGCGCGCTTCCGGGGCGAGCAGATCGAAGGCGTGCTCGGGAACGTACGGCGGGACGGCAGCGATCACCTCGACGCGGCCGCGAAGCGACGCGGGTATCGCGTCGAAGCCGATCCCGTGATGGATCTGCGCGCGATCGGGCAGGTTTCGGCGGGCATGGACGAGCGCGTCGGCGGCGATGTCAGCGGCGTGCACCTGCGCGCCGTCGACCGTCGCGGCCACGGCCGAGGCGATCGGTGCCACCCCGCAGAACGCCTCGAGGACAACTGGTTCTCGTCGTTGCGCCGCAGCCGTGACGGCTTCTCGCGCCAACAACAGCGACCGCTGTCGCGGCACGAACACACCCGGTCCGACGCTGAGCCGGAGACCTCCGAACTGCACCCAGCCGAGCAGGTGTTCGAGAGGTTCACCCGCGATCCGGCGTCTGAGCAGATCGTCGAGTTCGGCTGCGAGGGCGTGTCGACGGAGCAACTCGGCCTCGTCCTCGGCGAATACGCAGCCGGCACGACGAAGTGCAATCACCAGCGGGTCGTCGACGAGACCCGCCGGTTGCACATGTCCGTCAGGAAGGTGTGGAGTCATCCTTCTTGAGACCGTACAAGAACGACGCGGTCATCAGGAGCGCCACCTGCAGGAATCCGAAGATCAGACCCGCGATGGCGCCGGCGCCGAGGTCGAGGAACGGCGGCATGATCAGGGCGGACGCGAAGAGTGCCAGCCAACCGGCGAGCGCGATCACGGCGAGGAACGGCAGCGCCTTCCGGTATCTCGGAACCAACACGAGCGTCGTCGCGACCCCGACCACCCCGAGCAGGATGAAGAACTTGCCCGGGTTCAGCACGATCTCGTAGGAGAAGAAGGCCGGGATGCCGCCCCGTCCTTCCTCGAAGTCGCGACCCCACCGGTCGAGTTCCTGCTCGGCTCCCGCCGACACCGAGACCCAGCTGACGAAACCCATGAAGTAGGTGACGACGCCGGCGACCGCCGCCGCCAGCGCGAAGATCACCGACAGATCAGGACGAGGGCCCATCCGCTGAGGACCCATTCCGGGTGCGGGACCCCAGCCGCCGGTCGGGTACTGGTTCTGCGGTCCCGGAGGACCCCACTGCTGTCCGGGAACCCCACCGGTGGGCGGACCGCCCTGAAACTGCGCGGTCTCACCCGGGTTGCCGGGGAAACCGCCGGACGGCGGAGGACCCTGTGGGGCCGGCGACCACTGACCGCCCTGTTGCTGGTTGGGATCGCCTGGATTCACCGCACACTCCTCGTCCTTCATCCCCTGACGGCCGCGCCTCATCATCGTGACCTGCGGCAAGGGTAAGCCGACCCGCATCCCGGTGCACCAGCGCCGACGAGATTCATTTGACCGGTCGCCACGCGGCACCAGCCCGTCGCGCGAGGCCGGCGGTCACCGATCGGGGGGCCGTGTTCACACTGTGGAGTTGTCAAGGAACGGATGCGGTCCCGGCTGATCGCCGGGTGCCTCTGCTGGTTGAGTAGGTGAGGAGCTTGCGACGAGCCGTATCGAAACCCTGCTGCGCGAAAGTCTCTGTGTGTCAGGCGGCGTCGTCGAGTCGCATGGTGCGTCGGTTGTAGGCGGGTAGTGCCTGACGTCGGGGGTCGATGTCAGCCGGTGGGATCAGCCAGGGTGGCGGTCGAAGCCCATCATGATGTCCCAGCCGTTGTGGTGGATCTGGGTGTGGCAGCGTCGGCAGAGCAGGCAGCCGTTGTCGAGGTCGGTATCACCGTCGTCGGACCAGTGTTGGATGTGATGCACCTGGGTGTGTGATGGCGGCGCACCGCATTTGATGCAGTTCTCGTCGCGGACGATGATCGCCTTACGCAGGTGGGCGGGGAACAGTCGTCGTTCGCGGCCCATGGCCAGGGGCACGGTCTCGCCGTCGATGATGATCTCGGTCAGAGTTCCGTCGCACGACAGTCGTTTCGCGGTCGCCTGGGTTGTCGACCCGGTCCAGGGCAGGAACGCGGGATTGCTGCCGTCGGCGGGAATGGTGAGCAGTGTCTGGGTTCTGGGTGATCCAGCAGGGTCTCGAGGGCGTCGGAACGACGCTGGCCTGGCGATCGTCGGTCCTCGCTGCCGTCGGGTTCGGGTCGCGGGGTGGAGCGTTCGTCGATCATGGCGATGAACTTCTCACCCACGGCCTGGGTCACGTTGGCGTGGATCTCGACGCGACTGTCGTCAGTCAGGTGGTGCGACAGGGTGTCCGAGGCTCGGTCGTCGCAGGCGGGGATGCCGCCCTTCTCGTCGGCGATAGTGTTGCCGATCGTTTGCGCGTGTTTTTGGATCTCCGCAGGTGTGGCACCGGACAGGGCTTGGGTGAGGAGTTCGGTTTCGTAGTCGGCACGATCGCCCTCGGAAACCGTTGCGGGTGAGCGCTTCTCGATAGCGATTATTCCACGCACGATGGCGTCGACAGCTTCACCCGACAGGCGGATCTACATCGCCCGTTCCCGCGCGACCGCTTCCCTCCCGCCTGTCAGATCCAATAGGCGGGAAGGAAACAGTCGCTGCGAGAAGGAAACGGCTACGCGGGAACGGTCAGCGTCGCAGTTCCGACTTGGCGATCGTGCGGAGATGCACCTCGTCGGGACCGTCGAAGATGCGCATCGCGCGGTGCCATCCGTACATCGCGGCCAGTGGCACGTCGTCGCTGACACCCGCGCCACCGTGGACCTGGATCGCACGGTCGATGACCTCGAGCGCCACCCGCGGCACCGACACCTTGGCTGCCGAGACATACGGTGCGGCAGCCTTGTTTCCGAGTTCGTCGATCGTCTTGGCGGCCAGCTGGCACAGCAGGCGCGCCTGGTCGATCGCGATGCGCGACTCGGCGATCTGCTGTTGGACGACACCCTGCTCGGCCAACGGCTTACCGAAGGCGACGCGCCCCTTCGACCGCTGGACCAGGTGGTGCAGGGCTCGTTCGGCGGCGCCCAGCGCGCGCATGCAGTGGTGGATGCGACCCGGCCCGAGTCGCGTCTGCGCCATGGCGAATCCGGCGCCTTCCTCACCGAGCAGGTACTCGACGGGGACACGGACGTTCTCGTACACGACCTCGACGTGGCCGTGCTGGTCGTGACGACCGAACACCGGCACGTCGCGCACCACGGTGACTCCCGGGGTGTCGATCGGGACCAGCACCATCGACTGCTGCCGATGGGTTGCGGCCTCGGGATCGGTCTTACCCATCACGATGAGCAGCTTGCAGCGCGGGTCGGCCGCGCCACTCGTCCACCACTTCCGGCCGTTGATGACGTAGGAGTCGCCGTCGCGGTCGATGCTGGTCTCGATGTTCGTCGCGTCGGAACTCGCGACGTCCTTCTCGGTCATCGAGAACGCCGACCGGATCGTGCCGTCGAGGAGCGGCTCGAGCCACGTCTTCTTCTGCTCGTCGGTGCCGAACAGGTGCAGCAACTCCATGTTGCCGGTGTCGGGCGCCTGACCGTTGATCGCCTCGGGAGCCAGATGCAGACTCCAGCCGGTGATCTCCGCCAGACCGGCGTAGTCGAGCTGGCTGATCCCGGATTCCGACGGCAGGAACAGATTCCACAGCCCACGCGCCCGCGCCTTCTGCTTCAGCTCTTCGACGACCGCCGGGACGTCGTGGTCGTCGGGGCCGGCGACACCACGCTCGTGTTCATAGCGCTCCTCCGCCGGGAAGACGTCGGAGTGCATGAACGCGATGAGTTCATCCCGCAGTTCGAGCGCCCTCGCCGACGGCCGGAGGTCGAGGGTCTCGGACGGAGTGCGGACGGTCAGATCCGGACGAATCACTGTGACACCGTCCGGAGTTCGCGACGCAGCAGCTTGCCGGTGGCCGTCTTGGGGATGTCGGCCATCACCACGACCTCACGCGGGTACTTGTACGCCGCCATCCGCGTCTTGCAGTGATCGATCAGCTCCTCCGGCGTGGCGTCGGTGCCGGGTCGCAGACTCACGAACGCCTTCACGGTCTCGCCGCGGTACGAGTCCGGCACACCGATGACGGCCGCCTCCCGAACCGACGGGTGCTCGTACAGAACGTCTTCGACCTCGCGAGGCCACACCTTGAAACCGCTGGTGTTGATCTGGTCCTTCTTGCGGTCGACGATGTAGAACCAGCCCTCGGCGTCCATGTATCCGACGTCGCCGGTGTGCAGTGTGCCGTTCGGGATGCCCTTGGCGGTGGCCTCCGGCTTGTTCCAGTAGCCCGCGACCACCTGCGGTCCGGCCGTGACCAGCTCGCCGACCTCGCCGGCGGGCAGGTCGTTGCCCTGCTCGTCGATGATCCGGACGATCGTGTCGTAGACGGGAACTCCCACCGAGGTGGCGCCGGTCTCCTCGTCGGCCGGGGCCGTGACCCCGAACGGAACCGCATGCGACGGCGAGGTGGTTTCGGTCAGGCCGTACACGTTGTGGATGTAGTGCCCGAACCGCTGCTGGAACTCGGCGATCGTGCTCGGCGGGATCGGCGCCCCGCCGGAGTAGATCTTCGACAGGCTCGCGAGCGACGCCGGGTCGACGTCCGGCACGTTCATCAGCGCGATGAACACCGTGATCGAGCCGACCGTGAAGGTCGCCTTCTCCCGCGCGATCGTCGCGATGGTGTCCGCCGGGTCCATCCGGTACATCAGCACCAGCGGCGCACCGGTCAGCTCGGCGAGTGCGATGTGCGCGATGAGACCGGTGATGTGGAAGAGCGGTGCCACACCGAGGATCACGTCATCGGCATCGACGCCGACCCAGTCGCGGTAGGTCTGCGCGTTGAAGACGACGTTGCGATGAGTGGTCATCGCGCCCTTGGGCGGCCCGGTGGTTCCCGACGTGTAGGTCAGGAACGCAACGCTGTCGCCGGTCAGGTCGGGCTTCGGCGGCCGCTGACCGCGGTACTTCGCCAGCATCGCCGCCAGGTCCACCGTATCGGGGCACTCGATCTTCTCAACCCCGGCCAGGGTTCCGCTGTTCGCGCTCTGGTACTCCAGCTCCGAGGTCGTGATCACGGTCCGCACCGCGGTCTCGTTGTCGCGCAATGCTTCCTGCGCGACGTCGCGGTACAGCTGCTGCATCGCGACCAGCACGGTCGCACCGGAATCGACGAGGATCTCGGCGAGTTCACGACTGCGGTACATCGGGTTGGCCGAAACGGCGATACCGCCGGCCTTCCAGATGCCGAGTTGCGCGATGACGAACTGCGGGATGTTCTGGGCATAGACCACTGCACGGTCGCCCGGAGTGAACCCGAGATCCAGGATGCCGACGGCGAACGCGTCGGTGAGCTCGTCGAGCTCACCGGCCGTGATCGATCCGTCGAAGTAGCGGATCAGGCCGGCTTCCGGGTTGCGCGCGACCGTGGCCGCGAACATGTCCAGCGCGGTGTCGAATTCGATGGTCCGCGGCGCGAGATCCTGCTCGCGGTAGTGGCGCAGCCACACCTTCTCGTCGTAGACACTCATGTCTGACGTTCCTCTTTCAGCGAATGACTCAGGTTGTTGCTCAACGGATGACGACGGGGTTCACCGGCGCACCGGTGCCGCTGACGACCTTGAGCGGAGCCGCGACGTAGAGGAAGCTCCAGCGGTTGTCGGCCGCGCACGCCTCGGCGAGCTCCTCGAGCCAGACGATCTCGGTGAACACGACACCCAGGTTGCGCATGAGGGCGTTGTGAAGAGGAAGTGCCACACCGGATTCCGGATCGGTGGTGACCTCGTTGGCGATGGTGTCGGTGACCAGGTTCGGGATTTCCTTGTCCTGGAACCACTGCACCAGCTCACGGGAGTAGGTCAGGCCGGGCTCGCAGAAGCCGTCGTAGAACTCCTCCGGGTTGTTCAGCTCGTACCAGTAGGTCAGCCATCCGGTGCGGATGATCAGGACGTCGTGCGGCTCGATGGTGACACCCTGTGCGGCAGCGGCGGCTTCGAGGTCGTTGTGGTCGAAGGTCTCACCCTTCTCCAGGTACTTCTTGCCGCGGTAGCGGGCCATGTCGATCAGCACGCCACGGCCGACGACACCCTTCTCGGCGATCGGCAGGACGGACGCCTTGTCCAGCGCGTCGACGGTGCTGCGGGCGTCGTAGCCGTTGTAGAGCTTGCCGTCGTACCAGACGTGACCGAGGGCGTCGTACTGCGTGGAGCCCTGCAGAAAGATGTTCGCGGTGTCGTCGGCGTAGTGCAGACCACCGGGGAACTGCGGCGCGCCTTCACCGTCCCACGACGACTCGTCGAGGATGTTGGTGCGGTTGATGCCCTCGCGGCCCGGCCACAGCGGGTCGCCGGGGCTCTCCTTGCGGCCCATCTCGATCTGCAGGGTGAAGGTCTCACCCGACTTGATGTGCCCGACACCGCGCAGCACCTCGCTCGCATCGAGGTAGTTCAGCGCGCCCACCTCGTCGTCGGGTCCCCACTTGCCCCAGTTCGACGGGGTGTCGGCACCCAGCAGGTCTCCCATGGACGGCGCAGCGATCTCGGTCATCTCATCTCCTTTGATTCGAACCTGAGCGGAACCGGGGGTTCCGGGTCGCGAACTGAAAGTTGCGGACTGAACTTTTCGAGCGATCGCTCGGGAAGTTCATTGTGACGAGCATCGCACCCGATCACACCGCCGTCAAGAGGCGAAACCCGTGATGTCTCAGGGTTTGTCAATGAAGAGAGGGAAAGCCCAGTACAGACGGTGAGTTCAGGAACACTGAACATTCACCCACCGGGGCGTGTCTCCCGGCATGCACGACGACGAGTTGGGGACACCTAGTGGCCGGAGTGGAAGCCCACCATGTCGAGCGCGAGACTCGCGTACTGACGGGCGATACGACGGCCCTGCACCGCGTCGGCGTCGTCGGTCCAGGTCGGAACGGCCATGCACATCGTGACGATGGCCTTGGTCGCCACCGACAGGTCCCCGGACCGGAACGAGCCGAGGTCGGCGGCGCGTCGAGCCGTATCGAGGAGGCGCCCCTCGATCTGCGCCATCGACGCCTGCAGGTGCGTCCGATTGGGTTCCTCGAGGCGGCGCAGCTCGGTCGCCAGGACCAGCGCCAGCGCGCGTCGCTCGACGTGGAACAGGGTCAGCGCCTCCACCATGTTCGCGAAGGCCGTCACCGCGTCGACGCCGTCACCGGCCGCGTCGAGGCGTTGCGCCAGGTCAGCGTGTGCAATGTTGACCAGTGCCACGAGCAGATGCTGTTTGCTCGGGTAGTGGTGGTAGATCCCGGCGACGCTGATGTCGGCTCCGGCGGCGATCAGTCGCATCGTCGCGCCGTGGTAGCCGAGTTCCTCGAAGACGTCGATCGCCGACTCCAGCACCGGGTCGAGCGTCAGCGGTGTGAACACACGCCAGTCCGCCGGGTCTCCCTCGGGGGCGGTGTTCGCCGATCCCGGTGGCTCGAGGAAACGGGCGACGGGCACGTCCAGGCACTGCGCGATCTCGCGCAGGCGGTCGACGGTGAGCCCGACCTTGCCGTTCTCGATGGCACTCATCGTCCCGACGCTCACCCCGATACCGGCCGCCAGTCCGCGCAGCGTCACGCCCGCCTGCTTGCGCAACTCGCGCACGGCGGCGCCGCTGTCGGTCACCGGTTGTTCGACCACGCTGAACAGCTTATGGGGAGCCGCCTGTTTTTCGTAGACTCGTCTCGTGGTCCACAACCTGTCGCTTCCCGCGCGTCACGCCGAACGCACCTACGCATGAACGCCTACGAGAGCCGTCCCTGGCTGGCCCACTACCCGTCCGGACTGTCCGAGCACCTCGATGTCGAATTCGGGTCCCCGCTCGACATGTTCGACGCGGCCCTCGCGGCGGCGCCGGACGGTCCGGCGATCCGCTACTTCGGCGCGACCCTCAGCTGGGCCGACCTCGACGCCGCATCCGACGCCCTCGCGCACGCTCTACAGGCACACGGTTTCGCGACCGGCGACCGGTTGGGCATCGCCGTGCAGAACGGACCGTCGATCGTCCTCGGGCTTCTCGCGGCCTGGAAGACGGGTGGCGTCGCCGCGCTCATCAGTCCGATGTACAAGCGTTCCGAGTTCCGTAGGGCGCTGGACGATTTCACGCCGAGCGCGCTGCTCGTCCTCGACAACCTGCATGCGGAGGTGGCCGATGAGATCGCGGTGACCGGGTCCATCGGACTCGTCATCACCGTCTCCCCGCTCGACTTCGCCGGCAACGACGATATCCGGCGCGTGTTCGAGGTGTCCCGGGTACCGGCCGCCGCCGGGACCGTCGAACTCCTCGACCTGATCGCCACGGGTTCGCGCGAGGTGAGTCGGCACGTGCCCGCACCGGACGACGTCGCCGTACTGGCTCCGACGTCGGGCACCACCGGTCCGCCCAAGGGCGCCAAGCTGATGCACCGCAATCTCGCGTTCAGCGCGCAGGCATATCGCGACTGGACCGGTCTGGAGTCCGGCGAACCGATCCTGTGCATGTCGCCGGTCTTCCACGTCACCGGGCTGGTGGGCTCGGTGATGCTGGCGCTGTCCCTGCGATCGCCAGTCATCCTCACCCACCGTTTCGACGCCGGTCTGGTCCTCGACGCCGTGCGCGTCTGGCGTCCGGCCTTCTCCGTCGCCGCGATCACCGCGTACATCGCGCTCGCCGATCACCCCGACGCGTCGCCCGAGGCGTTCAGCTCACTCCGCCTCCGTTATTCGGGTGGCGCACCGGTACCACCCGAGGTCGCCGATCGGGTCGCCGAACGTCTCGGCGGGATGATCCACAACGTGTACGGCCAGACCGAGTCGACGTCGCCGACACACATGGTCCCGCCCGGTGTCCTCGCGCCGGTCGACCCCGAAACCGGTGCTCTCTCGGTGGGTCTGCCGATCTTCGACACGACGGCCCGGGTCGTCGACGAGAACGGGGACCCGGTGCCACCGGGGACGTTCGGTGAGATCGTCACGGCCGGACCGCAGATCGCCGCCGGCTACTGGGGCCAGGTCGACGATGGCGGCTCGGCACTGATGAACGGCGAGATGCGCACCGGCGACGTGGGATTCATGGACGCCGACGGCTGGTTCTACGTCATCGACCGCAGCAACGACCTGATCAACGCGTCCGGGTACAAGATCTGGCCGTTCGAGATCGAACAGGTGCTGCAATCACACCCGGCGGTACGCGAGACGGCGGTGGTCGGGATCCCCGACGACTACCGTGGCGAGTCGACGCGTGCCTACGTCGCCCTGCAACCGGGCGCGGAGGTCAGCGCGACCGAACTCATCGAGTTCTGCCGCAAACGGATGGCGGCGTACAAGTATCCGCGCGAGATCGAGATCGTCGGCGCCCTCCCGCGCAGCGCGACCGGCAAGGTGTTGCGCCGCGAGCTCCGCTGATCAGACTCGGCAGCCGAGCGCGGCCAAGGCCATCGCCGTGAGCAGACGCTGCAGTTGCGTCTCGTCGTAGTCGGGCAACCGCGGTGAGGAGTTCAGCAGGCCGAACGTCGCGTGCACGCGGACGCGGGCCTCGGCCCGGTCCATGGTGCGGCCCTCCCCCTCGTAGACGGCGATCACGACGTCGACCCAGCGTTCGACATATCGCCGCTGCAGCAGTCGGACCCGGTGATTGGCCTCGGGTGTCGTCGACGACAGGTCCCGGTCCTGGACCACGATCAGATCGGGTTTCGTGACGAGCACGTCGATGTGAAAACCGATGAGCGCCAACAACGTCTGGGACGGCGGTCCACCGCGGTCGACGACCTCGGCGCCGCCGTCGTGCAGCCGTTGACTGATGTCGACGAGCATCTCGTCCAGTAGTTCGGTCTTGGACGAGAAGTGCCGGTACATGGCGGGCCCGCTCACCCCGACCGCGCGCCCGATGTCCTCTAGACGCACCCCGGCGAATCCGCGTTCGGCCATCTGCCGGGCCGCCGCGGTGAGCAGCTCGGCGCGGCGGGCCGCCTTGGCCTGGGTGCGACGCGTCGGCGGGCGGGGGTCGTCCCCCGCCTCGACCGGAGGTGTGTCACTCGTTGCGGACATGGTGATCCGCACTCTACTCACCAGCCGTCGATGTGAAGCACCGAGTCGAGGGGCTTGCGCGGAGCCGGCTTGAAGTCGGTGCCCGTGTAGTAGGCCACCGGCAGCAGGACGCCCTGGTGGATGCCCGCCGGGATGCCGAGCAATTCGGCGATCTCCTTCTCGTGGGCGAGGTGCAGCGTGGTCCACGCCGAGCCCAGGCCGCGGGCGCGCAGGGCGAGCTGCAGGCTCCAGGCGCCGGGCAGCAGCGAGCCCCAGACGCCGGCCTGGTTGCCCTCGGGCAGGTCACCGCCGGTGTAGATGGCACCCATGACCAGCACCGGAACCTGACCCATCGTGTCGGCGAGGTATTGCGCGCTCGACGCGACCCGCTTGCCGGTCTCGTCGCGCGGCTGCTGGGCGGCGTAGTAGTGGGAGAAGGACTGCGCGTAGTAGTCGGCGACCTTCTGCTTGAGCTCAGGGTCGGTCAGCACGATCCAGTGCCAGGTCTGGCTGTTGCTCCCGGTCGGCGCCTGCAATGCGACCTCGAGCGCCTCCTTGACCACGTCGAGGGGGACGGGGCGGTCGTAGTCGAGGCGTTTGCGCACCGAGCGCGTCGTCGTGAGCAGCTGGTCGGGATCCAGGGGCAGGAGTTCGGTCATGTCCCCCATCTTCCACACGATGGGCAACGGGCACCACCGGCCGTGTTCACCCACACCGTCATCCGGTGCGCATCGCTGTTCACGCGATGGCCGATCCCAGCGCAGCCCCGGCCACAAGGGCGGGTATCGAGATGATGGCTCCGGCACCCGCCGCGAGGAGGCCTGTTCCGACGCGTCGGACGGTACGCGTACCTCGAACCGGCGTCGCGCTCAGCGCGACGAGGGCTATACCCGCGAGTGGTGGCGTGACGATCAACCACACCGCTTCCCGCGGGGCCAATCCGGTGTAGGGCAAGGACATCAGGAACAGGCCGATCACCACCGCACCGAATGACTCCGGTCCGAACCAGTCGTCACGGCGATACTTCGACTGCGCGGCCGTCACCCGGCCACCAGCCCCACGTATCCCACGAGAAGTCCTGCGACCGCCACACCGCAAGCGGCTCCAGAACTCCGGGGAGTCCGGCGTAATCCCAGCAGGCAGGCAATCACGATCAGAGCACCGACCGCGATACCGAACATCCAGCCTGAGGACGCATCCGACGACGAGTCAACAAGATCGGCGACGCCTGCGAACGCCACGAAGACGAAGATCGACGCGGCCATCGAGACGGGCGTGGCCAGGGTCGCAGTCTGCCAGAACCGGGGATCTGCCAGGAGTCCGGAGAGTTTCATCGGCCGTGACACTATCGCACCACGACCACTGTGGGCGGATCGTCCGGGTCCCCGAGATCCGTCGGTCTGTTCCGTTCCCAGTCCGGGTCGTCGAAGTCGGCTTTGAAGGGCTCCATCATGGCTTTCCCCCCGCCGACTTCGTGAAATCCCGGCAAGTTGAGCAACGGGCCCGCCGGACCGCCGGAGTCGGCCGCATCGATCAGAACCGGTCGGCACTTTCCGGCCGAATTGTCTTGGTAGATCTCCACTGACGGATAATCGGTGATCTCGCCACCCGCAATGATCCGAGAGGTCCCGGGGTTGCCGCTCGTCGGCTGGAGGACGATGGTGCCGTTGACCGTGTGTCCCGTGATCGAGGAACCTGGCGGCGCGAATGGATTCACAGCATCGTATTGGATCATGACCGAACCGTCGGGGCGCTGCTGCGCGATGACGTCGGGTTCACCGACCCGAACCTCTCCGGTGGTATCCACCGAAGGATTCTGGCGTGTGATGATCAGGCCGTTCTCATAGTCCACGTACGTGACCACCCGTGCGTGTTCCGGATCGAAGTCCGGGTCCTCTGCTCGATTGTCACCGAGGTCGTAGACCGGAACGTTGAACACTTCGGCTGCAGGTATGTAGAAAGCCGCGCGGACGACGCCCTGCCCCGGGACCGGCTCGATGCGCGCCACTTTGATTGCAGGTCCGACACCCTGATACTTGGGATCGAAACTTCGCGGATTCAGTGCTTCTGCGGTCTTCCAGTCGACCGAACTCGAAGGGTCGCGCCCAAATATCCGTTCGAATGCTGCCGCAGACGCGCGTAACCGATCGGGGTCCGCGCGGGAGCTCTGACGCTTCGAATCTTCGATCACCGCAAGAGCAGATGCGAGTGTTTCTTCCGGTGCCATCGTCGAGAGGGTCTGGTTCGCCTCGGCAATTCTGGCCCCCCAGGTCTCGTCGGCATCGCCGAGCGTCGAAACCAAACCCCCCAATCGACTCAGCTGATGTCCTGCTTCGGAGTTCCAGTCATCGACACCGTCCACCACCCACGAATCGGACAGGGCCACCGGGGGAACGACGTAATTCTGAATGATAGATCTGATCTCCGATATCGGATGCGACATCGCCGCGAGCGTGCCTGCGGTCGTGGAGGAAAGAGCGTCGTAAGCAGCCGCCACCTCAGCTATCTGCTCCCGCTCACGTTCGGCCCTGTCTTCGGCCGCTGTCCGCGCATCCCCTCTCCAGGCCAGCTCATAAATGGTGTCTCGCATGGTTTTCGACGTTCCGACCAACGCGTCGGCAATCTCCGCGGCTCGAGTGGACACGTCTCGCAAGCCGTCGATCTTCCAACCCAGCACCTCGCCCGGTGTGACCATAGACAGCTACCGTCTACCGCCGGGGTTGATATCGGGTACGCCCGCGATGCGCACGGCCGCTTCCGCATCAGAGTCGACATACGTCTCCGCCGACAAGGACAGAAGGCCTGCACATTGGTCGTACCTCGCTTTGATGACCCGCTTGGCACGCGTACTCGCCACATTCGACTCACCGAGAGCACCCCCAACGCTGCTCCCAGGCAACTGGGCTGAGACCTCGGCAGCACCGAGGAACGGAGCCGAGTCGATATCCGCAGACAGCTGAGCCAACGTTCCGGATGCCGCCCTCAGGCTGTCCGGATTCACTTCAACAGACAAGTCTCCCCCTCACCACATCCGAGGCCATGAAGATTACCTCCGAGGGAATTGAGGCCGTTGGTTCAGTCCACAGCTGTGCAACGTTCCCTACCCCAGCACCCCGTGCTTGCGGAGGTGTGTGATCAGTCCCCGCGTCACCGGCAACTCGGCCAGCTCGTCGGCGGTGAACCATCCGGCGTCAGCGGCGTCGTCGCCGGCACACAGTGTCCCGGAGACGATCCGCGCGGCGAAGTCATGGACTTCGAACACCACGTCGTCGGGCCCGGGGATGTCGACGGTCCACAGCAGCTCCCCCACTTCGACGCGAAAGCCGGTTTCCTCCACCATCTCCCGGACGACGGCGGCTTCGATCGACTCGCCTGGCTCGACCTTCCCGCCCGGGATCGTCCACTTCCCGGCCTGCGGCGGGTTCCGCCGCTTTATGAGCAGGACCCGACCCTCGTCGTCGGTGAGCACCGCTCCGACCGCGACGATGCGCCTGGTCATCGCACGTCCGCCGCGGGTACCCGGGTGCGTGCTCGCGGATCCGGCGTCGGCGAACTCGCGAGATACCGGCCGATCGCCTCGCGGATCCCGGCCAGCGCGTCCGCATCGGAGTCCGCGTCGACGATGACGTCGACCATCCCCTGCGCTGCGAGCCGTCCGGCGAGAATGCCCTGGCGCGCGGCCATCTCGTCGGCATGATCGAGGTCGCGATGGACGATCAGGCTGGCTCCTTCCGGTGGTAACGGCGACAGCCACGCGTCGGCACGTGCGACGCGCAAATCCGCCGGAAACAGCGCCAGTGCCGCTCCGCCGGCGCCCTGGCCGAGCATCACCGAGACAGTCGGTACCGGAACCTTGATCAATTCGACTGTGCAGCGCGCGATCTGGGCGGCCAGCCCACCCTCCTCGGCGACCACCGACAGTTCCGCACCTGGCGTGTCGATGATGGTGACGATCGGGATCGAGAGGTCTCCGGCGGCCATGATCGCCCGACGCGCCTCCCGTAGATGTCGGGGACCGGGCAGTTCACCGTTCTCCTGGGACAGCCGGTCGTAGCCGACGACCAGCGCCACGTGGCCACCGAAACTGCTCAGCGCGAAGCGAAGTGGACCCGCATCGGAGAGCGCCGCCGAGTCACCCCGGGCAAGGAACTCGATGAGTCCCGCCCGCCTCGGCTCACGGGTGGCGAGGACACTCGCCCAGGCGTCTTCGGCATCGACGACCTGGCCCGGGGTCGGGCGCGGCGCATCAACCGTGTTCGACTGCTTCGGGCTCTCATGCAGCGCCAGCAGCCGCAGCACCGACGACAGACGTCCGGCCAGGGCCTCCGGCTCCACCACATCGTCGACGACCGTTGTGCGGACGAGGTTCTCGGCCGTCTGCACACCATCGGGGAACGGTTCGCCGTAGAGCCCCTCGTAGACGCGGGGCCCGAGAAACCCGACGAGGGCACCGGGTTGCGCCCAGGTGACGTGGCCGAGGGACCCCCAGGAGGCGAAAACCCCACCGGTCGTGGGATGCCGCAGGTAGACGAGGTAGGGGAGCCCGGCCGCCTTGTGCGCGGTGACGGCCCCGGTGATCGCGACCATCTGGAGGAACGCCGCGGTCCCCTCCTGCATGCGGGTGCCGCCCGATGCGGGCAACGCGATCAGAGGCAGCCCTTCACGGGTGGCCCGGCCGACCGCGTCGACGATGCGTGATCCGGCGTCGCGGCCGATGGACCCACCGAGAAAACCGAACTCGCTGAGGACGATCGCCGCACGACGGCCGCCGATCAGCCCGGTCCCCGTGATCACAGATTCGTCGGAACCGCTGCGCTCGCGGGCCCGCGCGAGGTCGGCGGCATAGGCACGGTCGTCGCCGTCGGAGGTGACCGCCGGACGGACGATCGAGGTGTCCCACGACTCCCACGACCCGTCGTCGACGATCATGTCCCGCAAGTCCACGGCCGACAGCCGTGCCCGTTCACCCATGCCTCACACCGTATCCCGCTCGTGCATCACGCCCCGGGAGAGAAGCGATGAATTCCGCTCACCGCCGGTGTCATACTTCTCGACAGCCCCACCTCGCTCTCAGGAGACACCATGGCCGACACCTTCACCTTCACCCGTTCGATCGTCGTCGACGCCCCGCCCGCCGCGATCCTCCCGTACCTGACCGACTTTCGGCAGTGGGTCCACTGGTCGCCCTGGGAGGGACTCGATCCGGACCTGCATCGGGAGTACTCGGGTGCCGAGTCGGGGGTCGGTGCGAAGTACGCGTGGTCCGGCAACAAGAAGGCCGGGCGCGGCGCCATGGAGATCACCCGCGTCGACGCACCGCGCGAGGTCGAGGTCCGACTCGACTTCGAGAAGCCGATGAAGGCCACCAACACCGTCACCTTCGAACTCGTCCCCCAGGGCGAGGCCACCCGGGTCACCTGGGTGATGGTCGGCAAGCAGACCCTGTTCAGCCGCGTCGGCGGCCTGTTCGGCTTCTTCGACAAGATGCTCGGCAAGGACTTCGAGAAGGGCCTGGCACAGCTGAAAGCGGTCAGCGAGAGTAGATGACCCGGGTGCGGAAGACGATGTCGGCGACCGAGCGACGCCGACGGTCGACGATCACCCACGCCAGACCGATGGCGAAGAACGTGCACAGCAGCGCCCGCAGCACCGCGACCGAGGGCCGGACGCGCACACCCTTGCCGTTGACCACCCGCAAGCCCATCACGACCGAGCCCAGCGTGCGGCCGGACACCTCCCAGCACGTGGCCAGATACAGCACCGAGGTGACCACGAAACCCGTTGTGGTGAAGAACAGATTGACCTCGGGGAAGTCGAACTCGCTGACTGAGATGACGAACTTCATCAGCGCGAGACCCATGTAGCACGCACCCAGGATCGTCCAGACCACGAGCAGGTCGAGGAAGGCCGCGATACCGCGACTCACGATCCCGGCGTTCTTGTCCCGGTCCTGCACGGCGTGCGCACGATGCACCACCGGGTGGTCCGGTGTGGGTTCGGCCGTCATCCGCCCCCACCGTCCCGTCCGTGTTCGTCCACGGTCTCGGCGGCGCGCCGGCGCAGGAATCGGTTGACCGCGTTGGCGACCGCGTCGTCGGCGCGTTCGCTGGTGCTGCGCACGTCTGTCATCACGTCGGCGGTGACCGAGGTGCTGGCCTCGCGGATGATGTCGGGGAGGTCGACGCCGTCGATGATCTCCTCGGCCAGCTCGACGAGGTCGACACGGTCGAGGACCGCATCGATGTCGAGTTTGGCGGCCACCGCGTCGAGGTCGACCTTCCCGATCACCTCGTCGAGGTCGACCAGGCCGATCGCCTTCATCAGATCCACCTGCGCGACAGCACGATCGAGGTCGACGGTCTCGATCACGGCGTCGAGGTCTATGACCGCGAGGACCTCGGCGATGAGCCGCTCGAGATCGACGTGGTTGAGCATGAGATCGGTGAGGTCCACCTCTTCGGTGAGCACCTCGACGACCTCGCGGATGACCGCGCCGAGGATCGACCGCGTCGTCGTGGCGACCCACACGATGGTGTCGCCGACGAACTGCTGCGCCCTGGTGCGTACCGCACCGATGACTCCGCCCGCGACGGGCAGACGCTCGGCGACGTCGACGACGACACCGGCGAAATGCAGCGACTCCCTCATCAATTGGGATGTCGCACCGCCCCGCGGCTCTGGGTTCACCGCCGAATTATCGCACGCGGGGATCGGCGCGGACCGTCGCAATCGTGTCACGTCGCGGGTCGTGTAACGACGCCGCTTCACGATCGATATGGAGCTCGAGGCCCGTCGAGACAAGTGCGCGTCATGATGATGAGTGGTCCTATGAGAGGTTTGTTCGACGATGCCCGAATCCGTCCCACGCTCGACACCGCAAGCTCGATGGCTGATCGCGGCCGGCCCCGTCGCGGCCTTCGCACTCGCCGCCGCCGGCTGCGGGCTCACCGAACCGGTGGCCGCGACACCACCGACGCCCGAGACGACCTCAGCCGTCGCGACCACCGAGGAGCCCCTGCCGACCCCCTCGCCCGTGATCACCGTGGCCTCGGTACCGGCCGCGGACAACGCCCTGAAGACCCTGAGCACCCTGGCCGTCAAGGGACGCGCACCCAAGACCGGGTACGACCGCGACCTGTTCGGGCAGGCCTGGTCCGATGACGTCACCGTCGACGGCGGACACAATGGTTGCGACACCCGCAACGACATCCTGCGCCGCGACCTGACCGACATCACCCTCAAGCCGGGGTCCAACGGATGTGCCGTCCTGTCGGGCACGCTCGATGACCCGTACACCGGCACGACGATCCGGTTCGTCCGCGGCCAGGACACGTCCTCGGCGGTCCAGATCGATCACGTCGTCGCGCTCTCCGACGCGTGGCAGAAAGGTGCGCAGCAACTCTCCCCGCAGCAGCGCGCCGACTTCGCCAACGATCCACGCAACCTACAGGCCGTCGACGGTCCGACGAACCAGAAGAAGGGGGACGGCGACGCCGCCACCTGGCTGCCGCCCGAGAAGGGCTACCGGTGTACCTACGTGGCCCGCCAGGTCGAGGTGAAGGCCGCCTACCGGCTCTGGGTGACCCAGGCCGAGAAGGACGCGATCACCCGCGTGCTGGTCGGTTGCGGGGCAACCGCTCCGGCGCCGGCACCGGCGCCGGCCACCACCGAACGCACCGAGACGCGCACCTCCACCGCGACCCCTCTCCCCGAGGCGACCTACACACCGCCACGGCTTTACGCCCCCGAGGCACCCGCCCCCGACGCGCCCTCGGCCTACTACGCGAACTGCTCGGCGGCACGAGCGGCGGGGGCCGCCCCGCTGTACGCCGGACAGCCCGGCTACCGCGCCAAGCTCGACCGAGACGGCGACGGCGTCGCCTGCGAGTAGTAACCCCGATCCGAGCGCACGAAAAAACCCGAGCGGGATGACTCCCGCTCGGGTTCTTCGTGTCGAGACGACTTACAGGGCCTCGTAGAGCTCCCGTGCCAGCGCGGCGGTCTCGGACGGCGTCTTGCCGACCTTCACGCCCGCGGCCTCGAGGGCCTCCTTCTTCGCCTGTGCGGTGCCGGAGCTACCTGACACGATCGCACCGGCGTGACCCATGGTCTTGCCCTCCGGCGCGGTGAAGCCCGCGACGTAGCCGACGACCGGCTTGGAGACGTTGGCCTTGATGTAGTCGGCGGCGCGCTCCTCGGCGTCGCCACCGATCTCGCCGATCATCACGATCAGCTTGGTCTCGGGATCCTTCTCGAACGCCTCGATGGCGTCGATGTGGGTGGTGCCGATGACCGGGTCGCCGCCGATACCGATGGCGGTCGAGAAGCCGAGGTCGCGCAGCTCGTACATCATCTGGTAGGTCAGGGTGCCCGACTTGGAGACCAGACCGATCGGCCCCTTGCCGGTGATGTTGTTCGGCGTGATGCCGACCAGCGCCTCACCCGGGGTGATGATGCCGGGGCAGTTCGGGCCGATGATGCGGGTCTTGGCGCCCTTCTCCACGTTGTAGGCCCACGCGTAGGCGCTGTCCTGCACCGGGATGCCCTCGGTGATGACGACCAGCAGCGGGATCTCCGCGTCGATCGCCTCGATGATGGCGTCCTTGGAGAACTTCGGCGGCACGAAGGCGATCGAGGTGTCGGCCCCGGTCTCCTTGATGGCCTCTTCGACGGAGGCGAACACCGGCAGTTCGATGTTGTTGCCGTCGGCGTCGACGTGCGACACCGTGGTGCCGGCCTTGCGCGCGTTCACGCCGCCGACGACGTTGGTGCCGGCCTTGAGCATCAGAGCGGTGTGCTTGGTGCCCTCACCGCCGGTGATGCCCTGGACGATGACCTTGTTGTCTTTGTTCAGAAAGATCGACATTTTCCGGGCTCCCTTACTTGCTCGCCAGCTCGGCGGCCTTGTCGGCGCCCGAGTCCATGGTTTCGGCGAGCGTGACCAGCGGGTGGTTCGCATCGGCCAGGATCTTGCGGCCCTCGTCGACCTTGTTGCCGTCGAGGCGGACGACGAGAGGCTTGTTGGCCTCCGAACCCAGCTTCTCGAGAGCTCCGACGATGCCGTTGGCGACCGCGTCGCAGGCGGTGATGCCGCCGAAGACGTTCACGAAGACGCTCTTGACCTGCTCGTCGTTGAGAATGACGTCCAGGCCGGCAGCCATGACCTCCGCGGAGGCACCGCCGCCGATGTCGAGGAAGTTGGCCGGCTTCACACCGTTGTGCTTCTCACCGGCGTAAGCGACGACGTCGAGGGTCGACATGACCAGACCCGCACCGTTGCCGATGATGCCGACCTCGCCGTCGAGCTTGACGTAGTTGAGGTCGTTCTCCTTGGCCTTGAGCTCCAGGGGATCGGTGGCGTCGCGGTCCTCGAACTCCTCGTGGCCGGGCTGACGGAAGTCGGCGTTGGCGTCGAGGGTGACCTTGCCGTCGAGGGCCAGGATCTGATCGTCAGGGGTGCGGACGAGGGGGTTGACCTCGACGAGGAGAGCGTCTTCCTTGACGAAGACCTCCCACAGCTTCGCGATGGTGACCGCGGCTGCGTCGAGGACCTCGGCAGGCAGGTGGCCCTGCTCGGCGATGGAGCGGGCGGTCTCCAGGTCGACACCCTTCACGGCGTCGACGGCGACCTTGGCGAGGCGCTCGGGCTTGGTCGCGGCGACCTCTTCGATCTCCATGCCGCCCTCGACCGAGCACATGGCCAGGTAGGTGCGGTTGGCACGATCGAGGAGGAAAGAGATGTAGTACTCCTCCGCGATGTCACTGGCCTCGGCGACCAGCAACTTCTTGACGATGTGACCCTTGATGTCGAGACCAAGGATGTTGGAGGCGTGGGACTGCGCGTCGTCCGGGGTCGCGGCGTACTTCACGCCGCCGGCCTTGCCACGTCCGCCGGTCTTGACCTGCGCCTTGATCATCACAGGCTTGCCGATTTCCTCGGCGATCGCCCGCGCGTCGGCGGCATCATCGGTCACCCGACCGGGTGTGGTGGGAACCCCGTGCTTGGCGAACAGTTCCTTCGCCTGGTATTCGAAGAGATCCATTCAGCTCACCATCTCGTAGATTTGCCCGCTTAAGGGTGTAACGCGGGCCATATCGGACTCTAAACCCGTACTGGATCGCCCTTTAGCGCGCACCCTGCCCTTGTGCGACAGATCACTCGCTCGGTCCGAACTTACTCCCGGGTACGTCGCGATACGTCTCACCTGGCACATCTGCCGTCCCCCAGACCCGACGGGGCACGCCTTTCGCACACAGTGTTGAATCGATCGCGGCGACGATGCCGGCGAGCCACCTCATGCAGGTCGGCAAACCAGCAATTCGACGATCTGACGAAGTTGGAAAAGTCTTGTGACTCAGCTCACAAATTTCCGGTTAGCGGCTTTCTAGGGTTGGACTTGCCGCAATCATTTCGTTACCGTCGGCTTCAGCGATTGGTCACAAAAGGATTACGGACGATGATTTCGGATCCGCGGCAGCGAAGAGATGAGGTGGACGATTTGGCGGTACCCGGAGTCTCACGCGGATCGAGCCGCGTCCGATCGGGCGGGTTGGTCGAGGACATCAGAGCAAAAGAGATGACCACCATCATCCCCGTCGTCGACGAGGACACGGACTACGACCTCAGCGACTACGACTTCGGTTACGACACCTCCGACTCGTCTTCCTCCGCCACCCGGACACCGTCCGACGAGACCACTTGGACGCCCTCGTCCTGGAAGGGCTACTACCGCCCGACCCACTCGGAGATCACTCAGGACATCCTGATCCCCGAGCACGAGTTCGATCAGTACGAACACGACGAGCCGTTCGACGTCGATGGCGCCGAACTGGACATCCTCATCGATGACGAGTCCGACACGGACTCCGCACTCCGCCCGTTCCGCACGAACCCGGCCGGCCAGCGCGTCCGTCGTGGCGGCAAGCATCGCATCGCGGCACCGCCGAACGCCCTCAAGGGCGGTCGCGCCGCTCTGATCGCCATGGCAGCGGGCGCAGCCGTCGCCGCCGTCTCTCAGGTCGGTGCCACCGAGGACGCGCCCGCGACGGCACCGGTGAACGCAGCAGCGGTCAACGACGCCGCCGCCCCCGTCGACCTCGGTCCGGGAGTGGCCACGGCATCGCCGGTGACCGACCAGATGAACGTCTTCACCGGTCAGCTCGGCGTCGGCGCCAAGATGGCCGCCGACGAGGCGCAGCGCGAGGCCCTGGCTCGTCGCCCGCTCTTCGCCTCGCCGATCCCGCTCGGCAAGTACGACTTCACCTCCGCCTTCGCGATGCGCTGGGGCACCATGCACGGCGGCATCGACATGGCCGCTCCGCTCGGGACGCCCATCCACGCGGCGACCGACGGCGTCGTCATCAAGGCCGAACCGGCCTCCGGATACGGCCACTGGGTCCAGATCCGCGCCGACGACGGCACGGTCACCATGTACGGCCACATGTCCTCGTCGGGCGTCCTCGTCAGCGAAGGCCAGCACGTCACCGCGGGCGATGTCATCGCGCTCGTCGGCAACGAGGGCTTCTCGTTCGGCCCGCACCTCCACTTCGAGGTGTGGAAGAACGGCAACACCAAGATCGACCCGATGCCGTGGCTCGCCGCCAAGGGCGTCAAGCTCTCCGGCTACACCGGCTAGATTTTCTCCGACAGCTGCCCGTCTGAGGCGCACGCCCTCTCGCTGCCTCAGTAGCGATAGCGCACGCCCATTCTCGCCCCCTCAGTAGCGATAGCGCACGCCCATTCTCGCTCCCTGAGGTGCGAGGAGCGTAAGCGACGAGCCTCGAAGGGCCGCCGCACTACTTCCTAGAGCTTCTCCCCCGGGATTCCGCCCGCGGTCAGCAGGGTGACGCGTCCGGCGCTGCCGCCGTAGTCGATGGTGACACGTTCGGTGGCGCCACTCCCCTCCTTGGCCACGACCTTGCCCATGCCGTACTTGGGGTGGTTGTGCCGATCGCCGATGTCGAAGTGCACCTGCTTGTTCCGTCCGCGCGCGGGGTCGGAGGAGTACGACGACCGGCCGCGGCCGAACGACGAACCACCCGAACCCGAGCCCGAGAACGAGCCGTCGCGTCCGAACACCCCGCCCGACGACCCGCCGAAGCCACGCGCCGAACGACGCGGCTCGGTGCGTCGCCAGTCGATCAGATGCTGCGGGATCTCTTGCAGGAAGCGGGATTCCGGATTCGACACCGGCTGCCCCCACGATGCGCGGGTGACCGACCGGGTCAGATACAGACGCTGCTTGGCGCGCGTGATGCCGACGTAGGCGAGACGACGCTCCTCACTCAGTTCGGCCGGATCGCCGAGAGCGCGCATGTGCGGGAAATGCCCGTCCTCCCAACCGGTCACGAACACGACCGGGAACTCGAGACCCTTCGCGGTGTGCAGCGTCATCATGGTGACGACGCCGTCACCCTCGTCGGGCACCTGGTCGGCGTCGGCGACCAGCGAGACACGTTCGAGGAACGCTGCGAGAGAACCGGGTTCCGGCTCGCCCTCGCGATCGCTCTCGATGGACGGATCCTCGTCGGCCTCCAGGTCGATCTGGGCGGCGTCGGCACTGAATTCCCGGGCGACGGCGACGAGTTCGTTGATGTTGTCGAGCCGTGCGCCGTCCTGGGGATCGTTCGACGCCTCCAGCTCGGCACGGTAACCGGTTCGTTCGACGATGGCGTCGACGAGTTCACCGATGTCGGCGGACTCCTCGGTGGCGTCGAGGAAGGCGGTGTCGGCGTCCTCGGTGTCGGAGTCACCGAAATGTGTGAGGAAGTCGGCGCGCAGACCCTCGATGAGTTCGACGAAGCCACCGATCTGCTTGACCGCGCGCGTGTTCAGCAACGCGACCTTGCCCTCGGAGGCGTCGATCAGCGACTCGTAGAAACTCCGTCCGGTGTTCTCCGAATGCACGGCGACACAGGCCTCGGCGCGATCGCCGATGCCGCGACGGGGGGTGTTGAGAATGCGTCGCAGGCTCACCGAGTCATCCGGGTTGGCGATCACCCTCAGGTAGGCGACCACGTCCCGGACTTCCTTGCGCTCATAGAACTTGGTGCCGCCGACCACCTTGTACGGGATGCCGTGGCGGACGAACACCTCCTCGATCGCACGTGAGCCGGTGTTGGTGCGGTAGAAAACCGCGATGTCGGAGTACTTGTGGCTCGAACTGCCGCCGATCGAGTAGTCGGTGATTTCCTCGATCTCCTTGGCGATGAACGTCGACTCCTCGCGATCGGAGTCGGCGACGTAGCCGACGATGAGCTCGCCGTCGCCGGAGTCGGTCCACAGCTTCTTCTCGCGGCGGTTGGTGTTGCGCGCGATGACCGCGTTGGCCGCCGACAGGATGGTCTGCGTCGAGCGGTAGTTCTGTTCGAGCAGAACGGTTTCGGCGTTGGTGAAGTCGCGCTCGAACTCTTCGATGTTGCGGATCGTGGCACCGCGGAAGGCGTAGATCGACTGGTCGGCGTCACCCACGACGCACAGCTCCGACGGTTCGAGTCCGCTCGCCGTGGTCTGCTCGCCCACCAGTTCGCGGATGAGTACGTACTGGGCGTGGTTGGTGTCCTGGTACTCGTCGACGAGGACGTGGCGGAACCGGCGCCGGTAGTATTCGGCCACCTGCGGGTGCCGCTGCAGCAGCGCGACGGTCTCGCCGATGAGATCGTCGAAGTCGAACGCATTCGCCGCCCGCAGCCGGCGCTGGTACTCCGCGAAGATGCGGGCGATCGTCGCCGCGGCGAGGTCGTCCTCGTTGACCGCGGCCGCCGCCCCGTCGGGCGAGATCAGCTCGTTCTTGAAGTTCGAGATGGCCACCGAGACGCCACGCGGACTGAACTTCTTCGGGTCCAGATCGAGGTCGCGGATGATCATGCCCAGCAACCGCTTCGAGTCGTCGGCGTCGTAGATGGAGAAGTTGGAGTTCATCGACTCCAGCAGCCCCGACTGTGCCCGCAGGATGCGAACGCACGTGGAGTGGAAGGTCGACACCCACATGTAGGCCGCCCGCGGGCCGACGAGGTCGATCACCCGCTCGCGCATCTCGGCGGCGGCCTTGTTGGTGAAGGTGATGGCCAGGATCTGCCCGGGCGTGACGTCGCGCGCCGCCAGCAGGTAGGCGATTCGGCGGGTCAGCACCGAGGTCTTGCCCGACCCCGCACCCGCCACGATCAGCAGCGGTGAGCCCGCGTGGAGCACCGCCGCGCGCTGCTGTGGATTGAGGCCCTCGAGCAGGCGCGCGACACGGTCGTCGGCGGCAGCCGTCCCCGAGGAGGAGGAAGACGTACGACCGGCGAGGAGAGGGGCAGAAGAAGAGCTGTTCATCGGTAGTCCAGGCTACCCGCCCGCACCGACACCTCTCCGCAGGCCATGTGCCCGAACGCCCGTCGTCCGATCGCTCGACCGCCCCGTGCGTTGACACCCGAGACGCCTGTTCCCGCGGCTACGATGACCCGGTATCACTGGCTCGGGGCGCCCGTCGATGCGGATCCATGCCTCGTCGACCGAAAGAGGCGACCATGAAGAGACCGTCCATTGTCCCCGCCGCCATCGTGATGGTCGTCGGAGCACTGGCACTCGCCGTGGCCCTGATCCTGTCGTTCGTGCCGTTCAGCAGTGCGGGCACGGTCGAACCCACCGCCGCGTTCCGCGGCCAGAAGAGCCTCGACGAGGTGCTCTTCAAGATGGCGACGAGCCCCGCGGCCAAGTACACCGGCAAGGTCGCCTACAAGTACGAGGACGCCCGCGGCGAGGGCACGGTCGAGTTCAGCGACCTCATCGTGACGACGTCGAACACCGCCGAGGGCACGGTGTCGCTCGGATCCGAGCAGGGTGAGTACCGCCAGATCAGCAACAACCCCTTCATCAGCGCGCCCAACGCCCTGTGGAACGAGCTGCTCGTCGCCGACGAGAAGCTGAACCTCGACATGGCGCCGCTGGACAACAAGTGGGCGTCGACCCGCTTCACCAGCCTCCCGCGCTTCGGCACCATCCTCGGCCCGGACAACCTCGCCGGCGACATCGGCAACGTGGAATCCGATTCCGAACCGCAGCTCGGCGCCGAGCTCCCCACCCCGAACAAGGGCACGCCCGACGCCCGCCGGTGGCCGACGAGCGACCCGCCCATCGAGTTCATCGGCGACAACAAGGTGAAGATCGGCGGCTGGGAGGTCACCTTCGATCCGGAGACCAAGAACGTCACCAACGTCAAGGGTCAGTCCAAGCAGGGCTCGGCGACCTACGACATCGACACCTCGGTGAGCCTGCAGCCCGCCGACCAGGCCCAGAAGGTGTTCGCCAATCAGCGTGCCCTCGTCGGCGATCTGGTGTCGGCGCCGGCGCCGGGCCTGTGGGCCAAGCAACCGGTGGTCACCCCGCGACTGGTCGGCGAGTGCACCACCGTGGCCTGCGCCTACGACTTCTCCGTCTCCGGCATCCCGTGGGCCGACGACGTCACGGGTCACTTCAACTACGGCATGACCCTGAACTTCGCCGTCGGCGGCCGCCCCGCGGGCGCACTGGGCGGCGAGTGCAAGCCGGTCGTGCGCGTCGACTTCGGCCGCACCGCCACGACGCGATGCACCGCGACCAACCTGCCGGCGAACTCGTCGATCGGTCCGCGTTCGGCATACACCTACCTGGCGTTCCTCGACACCACCGAGGCCGACCTCAACAAACTCATCGACGACAACGAGAAGCAGACCAACACCGAGGTCGTCTACGTCCGCACCGGGAACAAGAGCCCCGAGCAGGCGCGCTACGGCGCCGGCATCACCGGTCTGCCCAGCTACTACGCGGTGAAGCGCGGTGAGTATCTCTTCGACGGCATCGGCACCGATGGCAACCTGCACGTCACCTTCGGTCCCGGTTACAAAGAGCACATCAGTGCCGGCAGCTTCGACCCGAGCTGGGAGGGGACCGCGGTCCTCAAGAAGCAGATCGGCGAGCAGGTGAAGGCCGCAGGGGACGTGAAGGTCGTCTACTTCGTCAACGAGCCGGAGACCGCGTCGGCGCTGCGTTCGCTGATCGACTCCGAGGGACAGACCGACAACGTCACCGCGTACTTCTACGAGTAGGTCAGCCGCCGGCGAAGCGCGCCTCGACCGCTTCGCCGACCCGGCCGGCGCCGGTGTGGAGTCGCAGCCCCGCGGTCACCGGACGCACCGAGATCGCGTCGCCGCCGCCGTCGAGGCGGACGTAGATCGAGCCGAGCCCCGACCGGACCGGTACGCGCACCGCCCGGCCGCCGTCGAGCTTCATCTCGATCTCGCCGTCGCGGGTGGCGCAATAACTGAGGGCGACCGTCCACGGCCAGCGGAACAGCGGGCCGTCGAGTTCCAGACGTGACGGTCCGGAGATCTCGGGCCGGGCGCAGCTGCCCTTTCCGGCGGTGACGAGCCGGCGTTGGGTCACCCCGCCGGGCACTGCGTTGCCCGCGGTGTCCAGGACGAGGAGGCGGTCGGTACTCGTGCCGAAGACCGGCCGCGGGTCGACTCGACCGAAGATGCGGCTGATCTGGTTGTCCGGGTAGACGACCGGCTGCAGGATCTCCAGCGGGACGGACTGATCCAGCAGCGTCGCGTCGGCGTTGTCGTGCAGGGTGGCGACCGCCGCGTCGAGGTAGTCGCCGGTCGGGTTGTCACGCCACGACGCCGAGAACGACACGAGCGAGACGAGCGCCGACACCATGGCCAGCGCACCGACAGCGGGCAGGAGGAGCACCGTCGGCGACGTCTCCTCGGCAGCGTGGCGGTCCGGCTGCGCATCGGTCGGCCGGGCATTCGTCGGCCGGACGCCGACCAGCAGCGCGATCGCGATGGCGAACACGAGCGCGGTGTCGGGGAGATACCGCATGTGCTGGGCGAGCTCGAGCGCGGTCTCCGGGCTCGACCGATTCCACATCACCGGAATCTGCGCAGCGACCGCGTACAGCGCCGCGAAGGCCACGATCGGCACCGCCCCGCGCGCCCGGGTCACCGCCCACCCGGCGACCGCGGCCAGGACCACCCAGCCGGCGACGATCATCCACGTCGCGGGGAACCCGGTGGGCGGGCTCGGCGTCCACCGGTCCCACTCCCACGGGCCACCGACCAGCGACGGCACGATGGCGTGGTTCACCGAACGCCACACCAGCCGGGCGGTCTGTTCGACCGAGTGGTTGCCCGCGGTCGGATCGGCGGTGACGAAGTACACGACGGTCCAGATCGCGGTGATCACCGCGAGCGACGCCCACAGCTCGCGGCCGGCGCGCAGGGTCGACGTCAGCGAGCGTCGCCCACTGCCGTTCGCCAGGACCGCGGCCACGAATGCGATCGGGAGGATGAACAGCGACTTCTCGAAGAAGGCCAGTGCGACCACGAAGACCACCGTCGACCGGATCCACACGGCGCGGCGTCGGGCCGGGTCGACGTCACCGCGTGCGAGTCCCACGGCGTCGGCGACGATCCAGGCCAGCGCCGCCTGCATCGGCAGGGTGTTGAGGCCCGCCGCCCACCACGCGAAGGCGGGCACCGTCATCGGACTGAACAGATAGAACGCCAGCGCCACCAGCGCGCCGGCCCGGGCCGCGGGCGCGATGACGCGGATCATCCGCCACACCGCGATCGACGCGATGGCCTGCAGCACGATCAGCGTCAGGGCCGGGGCCACCCAGTTGACCGGCGCCAGCCACGTGGCCACTCCGGACAGCAGGAAGGCCGCCGGCATGAAATGGCCGTCGTGACTGTGCCCGAGGTACTCCCAGGAGAGGATCGGGTTCGACGAGGCCCGGGCGATCAGCACCAGATCGTCCCAGTAGAAGTTCCCGGTCGCGACGAGCCACCCCCGGATGATCAGCTGTCCGGCGATCAGGGCCACCGCGATCATCGACATCATGCGCGCATTGAGCATGCGCTCCAGTCTCCATGTGGCGACCGCGAGCACATCGGGGGGTGCCGGGTCCGCTCGGGTACCTGCAGGTCGGATCGGTGCGACGTGGCAAAATCAGGCCGTGACCGATCGCAGCCCGAGCTCCGGATCCGACGAACCCCAGCAATCGACGGGGACGTCCTTCGAGAACACGATCGATCTCGAGAAGTACCAGCTCACCTCCGACGTCGATGACCTGCCGGACGACATCGACGAACTGCGTCTGGAGATCGACCGGCTCGACGCCGTCATCCTCGGTGCGGTCAAACGACGCTCGGCGGTCTCGAAGAAGATCGGCGCCGCGCGGATGGCGTCGGGCGGTCCGCGACTCGTGCACAGCCGCGAGGTGAAGGTCCTCGATCGTTTCGCCGATCTCGGCAAAGAAGGTCACACCCTCGCGATGCTCCTGCTCCGGCTCGGGCGGGGTCCGCTCGGACGCTGACCGCGATCGTGAAGTTGTGCCGACGGCTGTGACGAGCGTCGCGGTGGGGACGCCGAACACATAGGGTTGGGTGTCATGAGCACGCAGGCAACCGGGAGCGACTTCACCGGCACCGACCACGGCGACATCACCGCAACGCAGTCCTGGCAGGCTCTCGCCGCACACCAACCGCATGTGTACGCACTTCATCTGCGCGAGGTGTTCGCGCTCGATCCTGCGCGCGGCCGCGATCTGACCGTCGACGTCGGCGATCTCCACATCGACTACTCCAAGCATCGGGTGACGCGGGAGACACTCGAACTGCTGATGAGCCTGACCCGCGAGGTCGGACTCGAGGAGAGCCGCGACGACATGTTCGCCGGCGCGCACATCAACACCTCCGAGGACCGGGCCGTCCTGCACACCGCCCTTCGGCTCCCGGCCGACGCCACCCTGACCGTCGACGGGCAGGACGTGGTGGCCGACGTGCACGAGGTCCTCACCCGGATGGGCGAGTTCACCGACCGTCTTCGCAGCGGAGAGTGGAAGGGCCACACCGGAAAACGCATCACCGACGTCGTGAACATCGGCATCGGCGGGTCGGACCTGGGGCCGGTCATGGTGTACCAGGCTCTCCGCCACTACGTCGACGCCGGGATCCGCTGCCACTTCGTCTCCAACGTCGATCCGGCCGACATGGTCGGCACCCTCGACGGGCTCGACCCCGAGACCACGCTGTTCATCATCGCGTCGAAGACCTTCACCACCCTCGAGACGCTGACCAACGCCGCCGCCGCACGGAGCTGGCTGCTCGAGGCCCTCGATGCCGGGTCCGAGGCGGTGGCAAAGCATTTCGTCGCCGTGAGCACCAATGCCGACGAGGTGGCGAGGTTCGGGATCGACACCTCCCACATGTTCGGCTTCTGGGACTGGGTCGGCGGACGCTATTCCGTGGACTCGGCGATCGGACTGTCGGTGATGGCGGCGATCGGCAAGGAGCGTTTCGCCGAGTTCCTCGACGGCTTCCACATCGTCGACGAACACTTCCGCACCCAGCCGCTCGAGCAGAATGCGCCGGTCATCCTGGGCCTGATCGGCCTCTGGTACAACAACTTCTGGGACATCGACACCCGGGCGGTCCTCCCCTACAGCAACGACATGGCACGCTTCGCCGCCTACCTGCAGCAGCTCACCATGGAGTCCAACGGCAAGTCGGTGACCGCGAGCGGACACCACGTCACCACCGACACCGGCGAGATCTTCTGGGGCGAGCCGGGAACCAACGGCCAGCACGCGTTCTATCAGCTGCTGCATCAGGGCACGCGGATCGTGCCGGCCGACTTCATCGGCTTCGCCGAACCCACCGACGACCTGCCCGCCGGTCCCGACGGATCGGGTTCGATGCACGACCTGCTGATGAGCAACTACTTCGCGCAGACCAAGGTGCTCGCGTTCGGCAAGACGGCCTCCGAGA